>NZ_VPDC01000015.1:0-115310 GCF_013417875.1 Acinetobacter sp. YH12219 | reverse complement strand
AAACTCTTCAGTTTAAAATCAATAGTACATATAGTGTACCAATCTTGGCTCATCAATTACTGACAAAAATTTGCTCAAATAAACTTCGAGTAATTTCTACCATCAATCAATGAAAATAATTTCGATCGATCAACCAGTAAAAATCCACACAAGTTGTTCTTCATAATCTCTTAATGATCTTCTTGTTGGTTCGTCACCAGCAAGCTAGGTCGGCTATATTACTCTTTATTTCTAAAGAGTCAACCGGTAATTCAAATTATTTTTAAACTTATCAAATAAAACCCAACTTAATCAATTTAACCAAGTCATTGTTTTATCAGAAGTTTTAATCTTCATCACCGCCGATGGATGTGCATTCTACAGCATTTCTGATCCAACGCAACACCCTTTCCCATTTATTTTTAATTTTTCATTACGTTTGTCTATTTATTCTACTAAATCAAATTTTTTTACTATTTTTTGAGCATAAAAGGGACAATATTTCCATATTTATCCGTTAATTTATCTTTTTCATTCTTTTCTTGCCATTTTAAAGCTCGACAATCGACATATTCATAGTAGCCACCTTCCCCACACTCGATTTCGTCGTTGATTTTGATTTGATAGTTAAAGCTTCCTGCATAGCCTGCGCCGAGTCCAAATTTAAAATCCCCACGACTCTGTGCTTGTACATGTATTTTCAGTTTGTCATTTTGGTAAATCCATTCAAATTCACGTGGCAAATACATTTTTTGCAAATTTGGGGTTTTAACCACAGGATAAACGCGCATGACTTTAAAGAACACGGCTTGGTCTGCCATGAACACTTGCTGCTGATTTAAATCTCTTAGATATAAACGTGAACTCAAAATATTGTTATAGCGGTCTCGCGTTTGCATAAAGATGATTTGACGCTTTCGGCTCAGGTTGATCACCTGATGGGTATAAAACGCCAAAGGTAAATATGGAAACTTGCGTATTTGTGCATAAGACAAAACCGCCAACTGATTTACATCATACATCTGGCCCTGAAATTTGATTTGCCCTTCACATTGGCACATCACCGACCAATATTCAGCAAGACCTAATCTTAATTTTATTAAACAAGAAGAAATATCGGTTGTTTGCACAGACAAATCTAAACTGAGTTCAGTATCTTCTCGATGGATTTGAAATACCGCTCCATCCCAACCGATCTGCTCTTTATCTCTAAACGTAAAGACGGTCTCACTCAGACTACAGTCATCTTTAATGGAATAGGATTGTAATTGACCAACCATATGACCACTTACACTGGTCATTACTGTGGCCGTATTGAGTTCGTCTTGTTGAATAGCCGCAGGATTTTGAAAAGCGGGAATCTGAGGCTGCCCGAGCCAACTCATAAAGTTAAGATAATGTAATGGCGCAGGAAGATTCGGTAGACAAAGTCCATAATGGACTGAAGGATAAGGCGTATTCGGCGCATGTAAATTTATTTTTTTATTTTGTAAATCTGGAGCTTGATTCAGTCGCCTTGATTGATCCAAGAAATCTTGAAATATCTGCATATCAAGCTCCTTTTCATTTTTTTATTTCATGCTTTAACTCATGCTTCTGCCTTTTTTGCCATTAAGGTGGTGACAAAACCAGACAATGCATAAATCACTGAAATAATTAAAATACCCATTGGAATATTATACGTTACAGCTGCTAAAACAAAGACTATGATTGGTAACACGGCAAATGGAACACGGCGACGATCCACCGTTTTAAATGAATAGTATTTCACATTTGAGATCATCAATAGACCCACTGCAATAATCACTACCGCATTAAAAATCTGAATACCTGTTTCGCGTAAGTCGAAGACTGCAGGGATGTCCATGCCTACCCATACCAATGAAATAATCATAACGGCTGCGAGTGGACTTGCAACACCAATAAAGTAACGTTTATCGACGACTCCGATTTGTACGTTAAAACGCGCTAAACGGAAGGCTGCACATGCGGTGTAAACAAAACATGCTGCCAGACCAATACGGCCTAAGTCATTTAGACTCCAGCTATACATTAAAATGGCAGGTGCAACACCAAATGCTAATAAGTCTGATAAGGAGTCAAACTGTTCACCAAATGGACTTTGCGCGCCGATAGCACGTGCGACACGGCCATCCAAACCATCAAATAATGCTGCAAGGAAAATGGCATAAATGGCTTGTTGAAACTCACCATTCATACTGGCAATAATTGAATAAAAGCCAGATAACAACGCAGCAGTTGTAATCAAGTTTGGCCACAGATAGATCCCACGACGTTTCACTTTATGCCCTTCATGGGTGTGCTCCTCTTCTTCAACTTCAAATGTAATGCCATCAAATGCATTTTCATCCTTTGAAGAAATTTCCCGCTCAGGTTTATTTGTATTTGTCATTGTTCGATCCTAACTGTGACCTTTCTTTTTCAAGTTTAAAATTATTCGCCAACCAACCAACGTACGGCTGCATGACCACCATTTTCATTCATACGAAGATGTGGGAACAACCATTGTAATGCTTCATCCGCATCTTCAGAGAATTTCCAAGGTGGGTTAATCACCAATAAACCACAACCATTTAGACCCACTGGAGTGTCATCTGGCCATACACAAATTTCGCAAACCAACTGACGACGAATACCGGTTTTGTACATTTTCTTTTCAAAACGTTCAATCATCGCGCGGTCTTTAATTGGATACCATACCGCAAAAACGCCTGTCGGCCATTTTTTATAAGCAGCGACCAACAATTCTACAAGCTGTGGAAAATCTTTACGTTCTAATTCGTAAGGCGGGTCAATCATGACCAAACCACGTTTTTCTTTTGGTGGAATTACACCCAGTAAACCTTCGTAAGCATCACGCTCATGCAAGCCTGCACGTTTATCAAAAATATTGTGGCGCAATTGCTGAAATACATCACGCTGCATTTCAAAAATCGTGGCTTTATCAGTTTCACGCATGCCTTCAAGTGCAAACCATGGAGAACCTGGATAAGCGCCTTTACCAAAGTTTTCACGCATTTTTTCAACAACTTTTAAATATTGTTGAACACCTTCAGGCGCATTGCGTTTAATCGAATCATCGAGCTTAACTAAACGATGAATACCATTTAAAAACTCACCTGATTTCTGTGCTTCAGAGGTCGAAAGATCATATTTACCTGCACCACCATGTGTATCTACATAGCGATAAGGTTTATCTTTTGCATTCAGTCGACTTAATAACTGAAGCAGCAAAACGTGCTTCATCACGTCGGCAAAGTTGCCTGCATGGAAATGGTGACGGTAATTCATGTTTCTTTAATTCCTGATATCAACGGACATTTTAGCATGAAAAATAGTTTCATTCCGATGCTATTCTTGCTCTAGAATACGTCACCTTTTTTTCCACAACTTTATGGATCGTATATGGAAACAGCCTTTCTCCCAAAGTCTTGGCCCGTTGATCAAATCCTCGATGATTTAGATCAACACGGGTTTAGCATTATTGATGACGCTTATCCTGCTGAATATATACATGCACTTGTTGAAGAATGTATGTCAAATTTAAATAAATTTAGGGATGCAGCCGTACAAAATGGGGTCATCAGTAAAATTAGAAGTGATCATATTTTATGGATTAACGACACATTAGATGTCGCACAAGAACACGTTCAAGCCTTAGAACATTTATCAGAACAATTTAATCGCGCATTTTTTTCTAACATTCACGAAGTCGAAGCACATTTTGCTTGTTATAACGCAGGTGAGTTTTATGCACTACACAAAGATAATCCTCAAGGCAAAAATGGACGTGTCATTTCAGCGGTTTATTATTTGCATGAATATTGGCAAGCCGACTGGGGCGGTGAATTGCGCTTACAAGATAAGAATGATGTTTGGCATATTTTAGAACCCAAACCAAATCGCATTGCGTTATTCCAAAGTGACCTATTACACGAGGTACTCGAAGCTAAACATCAACGTTTATCGATTACGGCTTGGCTACGTAATGACAACTCGATGTGGTAATTCGAGATTCCTCCTTTAAATCCCTTAAACTATCCTCATATATGAGTCATTCATAGATGAGGATGTACCCGATGCGTCAAAACAGTCATAAAATTATTCAGCGTATTGGCGAAACCGATCAATTATTTCTACAAGGCAACAGCCCTGAACTTGCTCTTGAGCGTGCAGACTTACGCCTGCAATTGGTTAATTTAAGTAAGAACCATCAAGAACAAGTGTATTTTCTGCAAGAAGCCATTGTTCTACTTGAGCAAAGCCGGATTGAATTTGAAGAAATGCCGATTGAGCTATACATCAATTTGTCTGTACATTTAGCCAAAGCTTATATGATATTTTTTGAAATTACCCAAGAGCAGCGCTATGCCCTGATTACCCAGCAGATTATGAAACCGATGTCCAAAGCTGAACATGGCGACATTTACTTCTACCTGGCCTATGCCTCTGCAGTAAAACAGGAACCTGCGTTAACGCGCCACTGGCTAAATAAGTACTGCAAATCTCAAGAATTCAAACTTACCACATTACTTGAGCATCCTGCATTTAATCCATATCGCCAAGAAGATTGGTTTGCAGAGTTACGCCAAAGCAAACTGCACTAAATAAAAAAACACCTCCGAGGAGGTGTTTTTTTATTTGTGGAGAAATGAAATCTATGCTGGCTGCAGCTTATATGCATCCATATGCAACTGTTGATTCAGCTCATCAATCCAAATAGCCCAATCATCATCTTGTACTAAATGACTGATTAGAAAATCACGCTGCGCTTTATTCCAAAACGGCGCATCATGTAAATTTTCACTTGCAGCAAGCTGATGCGTACGGACGTATAACTCGATCGCAGCTGGACTGCTGGCTAACCCCAATTGAGAAAACAATAAAGCTAAGGATGGTTTATTTTGATTGAGCATCTCGCCCTCCTTATCAACTAATCTATCATTTATTATTTAATTAACTTATATGATGAAGCTAAAAAAACCTAGTGTTAAAACTAGGTTTGTTGTTTCAAATTGTATTTAGATTTTGCATGATCCTGAAAGCTTATGTTCTGTATGCAATTGCTCATTTAAAATATCGACGACCATGGCCCAATCATCATCTTTTTTCCAATGACTGATAATGAAGTCGCGCTGTGACTTCGTCCAAAATGGTGCTTCATGCAATGGAACATCCATGGTGATTTGATGCGTTTCGATAAATTGATCGATGCCTTCCGGACTTGCATCCAACCCCAATTGTTCAAAAAATAGTTCCAACGTTGGTTGTTGATCAAACATTGCCGTTCTCCTCAAACTAATAACATTTCTCCCATCTTTATAGTTATCTGTTTATTTGACTTTGTCAGTTGCAACAGCATCTCAACGTGTTATTTTTTGTTCAAAATTTAAGCGTGGTATTTTTCGCAGGCTATAAAAAAAGCACCCCAAATGGAGTGCTTTTTTTTATAATTTAATTTAAAAAATTAAATTATTTAACCATGTCAGCAACTGCTGCACGTTCTTCTTCAAGCTCGTTTAGAGTGAAGTTGATACGTTCACGGCTGAATTCGTCGATTTCAAGACCTTGAACGATTTTGTATTCGCCGTTTTCAGTTGTTACAGGGAAACCGAACATTACGCCTTCAGGAATACCATAAGAACCGTCAGAAGGAATACCCATAGTTACCCATTTGCCGTTTGTGCCAAGAGCCCAATCGCGCATATGGTCGATTGCAGCGTTTGCAGCAGAAGCAGCAGAAGAAAGACCACGCGCTTCGATGATCGCAGCACCACGTTTACCGACAGTTGGAAGGAATACGTCTTTGTTCCAAGCAGCATCGTTGATTTTGTCTTTTAAGCTTTCGCCGTTTACATTTGCAAAACGGTAGTCAGCATACATTGTCGGAGAGTGGTTACCCCAAACTGTCATGTTTTCGATGTCAGAAACTGCAACACCCGCTTTTTGAGCAAGTTGAGTTAACGCACGGTTGTGGTCAAGACGTAACATTGCTGTGAAGTTTTTCGCTGGAAGATCTGGAGCAGATTTCATTGCAATGTAAGCGTTAGTATTTGCAGGGTTACCTACAACAAGAACTTTAACGTCACGGCTAGCAACTTCGTTAAGTGCTTGGCCTTGACCGATGAAGATTTCACCGTTTACTTTAAGAAGGTCAGCACGTTCCATACCAGGACCACGTGGACGTGAACCTACAAGAAGAGCGTAGTCAGCATCTTTGAATGCAACTTTAGGATCATCAGTACCGATCATACCTTCTAAAAGAGGGAATGCGCAGTCATCAAGTTCCATCATTACGCCTTTAAGCGCTTGTTGAGCTTTCTCAACTGGAATTTCTAATAATTGAAGGATAACTGGTTGGTCTTTACCCAACATTTCACCGCTTGCGATACGGAATAATAAGCTATAACCGATTTGACCAGCTGCGCCAGTAACGGCAACACGAACTGCTTGCTTCATGTAATTATCTCCAATTGAGGAAGGTCATAATGATTAAATAGCTGTTCTATCTAATCTTAATAATCATAAACGGCAAAGATTGTACTCCAATCTTTTGACGCTTGCATGTAAAAGAGAATGCTTTTCAACAAAAGTATGATAGGAAATATAAATAAAATGCCGAAAAAAGCTTAGAAAGAACCTTTAATTATGAAAGTTGCAGGACAATTTCCGACGATAGTCGTAGGGCAACTTTTGTACTGACCATTGTTTTTATAGCAAATTTTAATCTCAGTCAGTAGGCTACCACCACGGGTTTGCATACAGTTAAATTCAATACTTTGTGATACCAATCCGCTGTTCATACGCAACATTTTATTACGCAAGACATTGGCTTGAATAGATTGGGTTTCTTGGCTAGTCAATTCATCTGGAATTTTTAGCTTATCTGCATGATTAATAATGGTTCTGAAATACTGGCTGGCATTCATTGGGACACAGCCGCCGGTATTGTGCCAAAGCGCCACGCGAGCATTTTCATCAGGCATAATCCGTGCAACCACTTTGGCTTGCAGCGGAGAAAGTTTAGCGGAACTATTGGTGGTGCAATCACGGGTAGAAGTTTCTGGATATAGACCCGTGATATTGAGTGAATACCCTTCCAGACATTTACGTTTTTTACTTTTTAATGGGTCATAAGCGCAAACAGCAGGCACCATTTGCACATCCATCACGTACCCTTTTACAACTGGTGCTGCCGAAAGCATAGACATACCAAAGCCTACACCACTGCCGATGAGCAGTGATGTCAGTATTCGATAAGCAAGTCTAATGTCCATTTTCGGCATTCATCATTTACCCATATTGCGCCTAAAAGCAGGCGCATCTTGCTTTAAGGTTTATTGCGCATTCCGCAATGGAATCATTTGCATTCGTTTTTCAATCGATTGCGGCCCATGACCTAATAAAAGGCCGTAATGGGTTGCATTGGTCATCACATGTTTTACATAGTCTCGAGTTTCCGTTAATGGAATCGATTCCGTATATTGATCCGCTGCAATTGCTTGATATTCAGGCTGCCAGCGTCGAGCACGATTTGGACCCGCATTGTAACCTGCGGTCGCTAAGACTGGACTATTACTCAATTGACGTTGAATCATCGATAAATAGAAAGTGCCATAACGAATATTGGTATTCATATCCGTTAATGCAGCGGGGTTATAACTCTCCCCCATCTGACGAGCCACCAATTTTGCGGTGTCTGGCATAATTTGCATTAAACCACCGGCACCGACATGTGAACGTGCGCTAGTGACAAACCGACTTTCTTGACGCATCAAACCATAAGCCCATGCAGGGTCAATGCCGGCATTACGACTATGACTCACCACATAATTTTGATGCGGCATAGCATAACGTAAAGCATAATTGTGCTGTTTAGTGGTTCGATCTGCCGCATAAATCGCCCGATCATACCACCCCATATCGGTTGCACGTTTAGCTGCGGCAAGAATCATGCCATCATCATGCTTTAAATAGGCTTGACGCACTGCCCAGTTCCATTCACGGTTAATATAGCTGTCAGATGCATTAATATTGCGCAATGCAAAGGCACGACGGAAGTGAATATCCTGACTGAGACGCTGCGCATCTTGTGACGAAGGCTGCACATTTGACGGAATATTGTTATAAGACTGACCAATTTTGTCACGTGCTAACAAATTATGGTAATCATCGCCAACGGCAAGCTTGCGATAAATTTCTTTTGCCGCACGTTTAGATGAGGCATCTCCACGTTGTTCAGATGCTCGTGCTAACCAATATTGCCAACGGTCTTCCTGCTTTTGCGAAACGCTCATCGCATCAATTGCACGAATGACACTTTCCCATGCGCCAAAACGAATGGCTTGTCGCGCATAAATCTCGGCTTCTTCTGCACTAAAAGGCAGCCCATAACTCAAATCAAGATAATTTAGAACTTCACGGTTGAAATTGTTTTTCATTACCGTTGTACCACCGATATACCCAACACTCCGGTATAGGGCTTTTTGCACATCGGCTGGTGTGCCTTCTGCTGCACGTTTCACCGAAGAAATCGCGCCATTTAAGTCGCTATCGGCCAAGCGACCCATCGCATAAATCAGGTATGCATGATCTTCAGCTGTGGCTTTGGGTGCAGACCATAAATAATTCAGTGGATTGGCTTGAATGGTGTTGAGTTGTGACAAATTAATATTTACGCCAATGGTTTGCGCAGTCGCAATCGCTTGTCCTGACTGACCCGCTCTTAACTGTCCCCACATCCGTTGATGGCGGTCATCTTGAGTCATTAAAGGACTCGACAGCATCATACGGCCCAAGCCCGTACAGGAGTCAGGTTGTGAGTTTGTGGTCAACCATACATCTTTAAATTCTGCGTAGACCAGAGGGTCGCCCGACTTTGCGCGGACTTGAGCCATGGCACATGTTTCAGCACGGTCAGCATTAGTCACATATTGCAAGACAGGCTGTGCTGTAGCGAAATCAGCTTGTTTGACTTTTTCTTCAACATAATCTGCGGCTAATTTTTCTGCCATTGCCGAATTTGGATAGCGCTGTGCAAAATTAATAATGGCACTTGCAGGTTGTGAAGCCAAATTGTTATTCAGTAACCAATATTCTGGATAATAGCCCAAAACATCATTTTGCATAGATGATTGGTATTGTTGTAATAAACTAATATTGCCTGCATTCGCAGCACGTAAAGCATCGTTAAACTGCTCATCTGCGGCTTGGGCAAACGCAGAAATTCCGGAGAGCCCGACACTCAAAGCAAGTAATTTAGCGTAATTTTTCTGTTTAAAATTATGTTTTAACATCCACTTGCCTTCTTTCATGTCATTCTGCTCAGTTACAGCACATCGAACTTTGTTTAGGAATTAGTTTAATAATTCTAAACTCTGCATTGTGTTCTGTTATGTAACCTTATGATTAGCCAATATTAATTTTCAAACATTTTTGCTTCATAAATCAATATGGCAGAGTTGTCATTTTAGGCTGTAAGTTTCTAGTAAATTACTGCTAAAATATTGCCCATTCTTAAAATCCCCTTTTTGACCTCCGCAGCTGCACAATTCAATTGATTGAATTGTCTGTCAGCCACGTATGGTTATTGATTTTCATAAAATTCCTTTAGGAGCCTACATGACGGTTCAAACCTTCATCCCCAATAGTGCCCAAGCTGCCCCAGATAACACTGTTACCCAGCCACAGCACACCCAAGCTCAAGATGGAGCAGTGAAAAAACTGTACATCGAAACGCAAGGGTGTCAGATGAATGAGTATGACAGTCAACGTATGGGCGACCTTTTAGGTGACTCTCACGGTTATGTGCTAACGAACGACCCTAAAGAAGCCGATATTCTCCTGATGAATACCTGCTCTATCCGTGAAAAAGCACAAGAAAAAGTATTTTCTGAGTTAGGCCGCTGGCGCAAGCTGAAAGAAAAAAATCCAGACTTGGTGATTGGTGTCGGTGGTTGTGTTGCTTCTCAGGAAGGTGACAACATTCAAAAACGCGCACCCTATGTTGACATGGTGTTTGGTCCACAAACCTTGCACCGTTTACCGCAAATGTTGGATCAACATACTGAGCAAGTGGTCAAACCGAAAAAAGAAAAAATTCAATTGGTGGATATTTCATTCCCTGACATTGAAAAATTCGACTTTTTACCTGAACCGCGTGTAGAAGGTTTTAAAGCCTTTGTTTCTATCATGGAAGGCTGTTCTAAATACTGTTCATTCTGCGTGGTTCCCTATACCCGTGGTGAAGAAGTTTCTCGCCCACTCGATGACGTATTGGCTGAAATTGCCACTTTAGCTGAAAAAGGCGTACGTGAAATTTCATTACTCGGCCAAAACGTGAATGGTTACCGTGGTGAAACTTTTGAAGGTGAAATCTGTACCTTTGCAGACTTATTACGTTTAGTCGCTGAAATTCCGGGGATTGGTCGTATTCGTTACACCACATCGCACCCACTTGAATTTAACGATGACTTGATTCAATGCTACCGTGACTTACCGCAAATGGTTTCTCACTTGCATCTACCGGTTCAAAGTGGTTCAAACGACGTGCTACAAGCCATGAAGCGTAACCACACGATTGATGTTTATATCGATAAAATTGCCAAATTACGTCAAGTTCGCCCTGATATGCATTTATCTAGCGACTTTATTATTGGCTTTCCGGGCGAGACTGACGAGAACTTCGAAGAAACTTATCAATTTATTCAAGATATGGACTTCGATCATTCATACAGTTTCATCTACTCAAAACGTCCGGGTACTCCTGCCTCAGAACTTGAAGACACAACCCCTGAAGATGTGAAAAAAGAACGTCTTGCAAAAGTTCAACAATGGATTAAACAATCCAGTATCGATAAAACTGATGCAATGCTTGGGACCATTCAACGTGTCTTGATTGAGTCTGTTTCAGACAAAGATCCGAACTTGCTGATTGGTACTGCAGACAATACACGTTTGGTTAGCTTTATCGGTGATCCTGCATGGGTTGGGCGTTTTGCAGAGATTGAAGTGACAGATATTAAAACTTTGAAGTTTGTTTACGGTGAACTCTTGAATCTTGAGCCTGACGTGGCGTAATGTAAGCTTAATCGTCAGACCAATTTAAAGGAATTCTCTTGACTGCAGCGATTCGACGTACTGTAACTTTTGCTGGTATTCCACTTGACCGTTTACAAAGCATGCTCGGTGCCTATAACGGTCATCTCAAACAAATTGAACAACGTTTAGATGTCAAAATTTCTCATCGTGCAGATGCTTTTTTTGTCGATGGGGAAATCGATGCGGTAGAGAGAGCCGAAAGTCTCCTTCACCGTCTTTATGAAGAGTCCGAAACCAATCCACAGATTAGTGCGGACATTTTACACATGATGATTCAAGGCAGTCAGACTGACCGCGAAATTCAGGAAGATCTTTCTGAAAATGAGCATACCGGTTTAGACAATGTTTATCTACAAACCCGTAAAGGTCGGATCAACCCACGTGGTGCCAATCAAAAACGCTATGTACAGCGTATTTTACAAAGCGATATTTCATTTGGTATCGGCCCAGCGGGTACAGGTAAAACTTATCTCGCGGTCGCCGCTGCTGTAGATATGCTAGAACGTAACGAAATTCAACGCATTTTATTGGTTCGCCCTGCGGTTGAAGCCGGTGAAAAATTGGGTTTTTTACCCGGTGATTTGAGCCAAAAAATTGACCCTTACTTACGTCCGCTATACGATGCTTTGTATGAAATGCTCGGTTTTGAAAAAGTCGCTAAACTAATTGAACGTCAAGTGATTGAAGTTGCACCACTGGCCTACATGCGTGGTCGTACCTTAAATCATTCTTTTGTGATTTTAGATGAAGCACAAAACACCACCCCTGAACAAATGAAAATGTTCCTCACCCGTTTAGGTTTTGGTTCTCGTGCAGTAATCACGGGCGACATTACACAGGTCGATTTACCTCGTGGTCAACAATCTGGTTTGGCACATGCCTTACGTGTGATTGAAAAAATCAAAGAAATTCATATTACTCGCTTCCACTCTCGTGACGTGGTACGTCATCAATTGGTTCAAAAAATTGTTGAAGCCTATGAGGGATGGGACAGCGAACAACATCGCCTCACGGCTGAACAACGTGCAGAACGTAAAGCACGTCAGGAAGCCTTGGTGGCGGACAATGATGCTAAAGCTGATGGGCAGCATCAAGACGAAAACATTTAAGGATTCATTTTGAAACTTAATCTCTCCTTGCAGCAAAATTTTCAGTCACCTGAATTGGTGGTGAAACGTGCGCATATCAAAAAAGTCGTGGAAACGGCTTTACGTCATATCGATACACAAAGTGATTGTGAGATCGGTATTGCATGTGTGGACAATGACGAAAGCCACAAATTGAACTTGGAATATCGTGGTAAAGACAAACCGACTAATGTGTTGTCTTTTCCGAGCGATCTCCCCGATGAAATGGCAGCAGTTTTAGACTCATTTCCGATTGGCGACTTGGTGATTTGTATTCCTGTGGTTCTTCGTGAAGCACAAGAACAAAGCAAAGCACCCCTGACCCACTTTACGCATATGCTGGTACACGGTACGTTGCACCTCATGGGCTATGACCATGAAACCTCTGATGAAGATGCTGAAGAAATGGAAGCGTTGGAAATTGAGATTTTAGCCAAATTGGGGTTTGATAACCCTTATCTGGAAAGAGATTAAGAACCAAAAAAGCGAGCTACGGCTCGCTTTTTTTATCGTCATAAAAACCAAGGAAGGAAAGATATGCAATATGTCGTGATTTTTAAAGCACGCATTCGTACGCTTGATGAATTGTATTTTTCGACTGCACAGCAGCTTAGAGACAAAGCCTTGACACACTTTAACTGTCAACATTTTGAAGCGCTAACAGAGGCTGAGCATGAAATCGCCCTTTCCTACTGGAATACCTTAGAAGACATTCGAGCTTGGCAGCAAGATGCACAACATCTGGTGGCGCAGCAATTGGGGAAAAACCAATGGTATGCGAGTTTTAGCGTCGAAATCTGCGAAGTTTTGCGACGCTATCACAACTGAATTTTAACGCACCTCAAACTCTGCTTCTGCAGGATCGAAGCGCCAAGTACGTACAATACGAAGTTCTGAGATGTCTTTCATTTTGGCATCAAACAAACCAAAAGGTGCCGCCTTACGCACAGAGGTTTTTGCAGCTTCGTCCAATAAGCTTGAACCTGAACTTTCGATCAAACGAATGGCACGAATCCCGCCATTACTGTTCAAAATAACCATTAAGCGTACTTCACCGCGGAGCTGCTGCTGTTTTGCCGCTTCAGGATAATAACGGTTACCATAAAACTCGACTTTTTCGCGGAATTTTTCCATATAAGCAGCAGAAACATCTTGCTTGGCTTGAATACCATCAATGGTTTTAATTTTTTGCTGACGGCTAAAGTTTTGCTGACGTTGTAAATATTGAGCTTCGATACTCGCCACCATCGCAGCCTTAGCCTGAAACTGACTATTCAACTCCTCAACGGCTTTTTTGCGACTGTTTTCTTCCGCTTGCTTTTGCCAACTCAAAGTTGTCATCAACACTTTATCTTCAAAGCTGAGCTCTTTCTTTTGTTGCAGTTGTTCTAAAGCTTCACTTTTTTGCTCACCGGCTTTTTGTTCAATCATCGGTGCAGGCATGTCACTCGACATACGATGCGACTCACGGAATGTCCCCGAGCCCTGCTGATCGGCTTGCGCTAAAAAGTCTGCATGTTCAATTTTTTCCGTCGTAGGACGTAAAGAAACTGCAATTTCTTTGGTGTTATAGTCAGCCTCTTGGGGCATGGTAAATTGCATGGTTAAAAATGCCAAATGCAACACAGCAGCAAACACCAACGCAGTTGCAAATATGGGATCTTTCCACCACTCTTTCATCAAGGGCATGAACGTTATTTTTTTCAGCATCTCATTAAACCGACAATTTGCCGCATTCCCCAAACTGCTTAAAACAGTATAAAATAAAACTCGTATTCATTTTTTGATGAAAACGAGAAATCCATCAACACATCGATAATGCACAATTAAAATCATGAAAATGGTGCAATTTATTTTGCTAAACTGCAAGATCAAAACCTTGTGTTTTTATAGAAATCGACAAGATACACATCGTCAAAAAACATAATTTGTCAGGATGCACTTCTTATGCAAACGCTAGTTTCCAATATCGCTAAACGTATACGTCAAGTGTACCAAAAAGCTGAAGGATTTATTGAAGATGAGCGTGAATTCCCAATGTCTCAAGTGTTTTTAAATGCGACGTTTCAGCGCTTTGTGACCGATAATGTGAAAATGCTCAAAGACTTGCATGCTGACCTTCATGACGACTGGCTTCGACTGTATGCTACTTTGGATTATAACGGGCTGATCATAACACTCTCTGTTGATTTAAAACTGGTACAGATGGAACTCAACAAACTAACGCAATTGATCGTATTTGAACAAATTAGTGATACACAAGTGATTGAAGCGAAGTATCCAAATGTTCTGTATAAGATGGGCGTGCGCATGGCGTTATGGTTCTATCAAAAAGTACTCAACCAAGATCCATTGGGTATGATTTTGGAAAAGCTCAATGTGATCAAAGTTAAAGATGATTTACTGTATTTAGACCTGAATCGCTGGCTCGGTAAAAGTCGATCGATTATCGACACACTGGGCAAAGTCCATGTCAACCATGCTGTTTTACGTGAGGCCGAATTGGTGGTGATTGGTAATGTTAATTTAACCGCATTGTTCACCAAGATGTCGCAAGAACGGATAGAAGACTGGGATGATTCAAATTTAAAAGACGATGAAGTCATGCCAATTAAGCAAAAGGAAAGCTAGACTTATCCTGTACTTAGGCATCTTGAACCTATAAAAACGCTACACAATATATACATTAGGCACGGATTTGTGACGTGATTCTCCACAATCCAGCCGCATAATAAACATATCAGGTGGTTTAGCCCACCGCACTTCTATTGAATAGGAAAACCATACTTATGGCACATTCAGTTTTGAAAAATTTAGGTCTTGTTGCTGGGGTATCGACTACACTGCTTTTGACTGGTTTCTCAAGTCAGTCATTTGCCATGAGTCCATTCCAAGCCAACTACCAATTTAACTACAATGGCAAAAACTTGGGTTCTGCAACACGTACCCTAAAACAATCTGGGAATAACTGGACGTATGTTTTCGCAGCAAAAGCTGGTGCGATGGCCTCTGCAACTGAAACCAGTCGTTTTAGTTTAAATGGCAGCCAAATTCACTCGAACAGCTTTAGCCGCAGCAGCAAAATTTTGGTGCACAACAACACCATGAACATCAATTTCAATGCTGGCGCAAAAACCATTAATACCAAAAAAGATGATAAAGCGCGTTCATTTGCGTGGAAATCAGGTGTGTTAGATGAACTCAATGCTGAATTGCAAATTCGTGAAGATTTAAAAAATGGTGGTTTGAAATCGAATTACTACATTGCCGATGCCAAAGAGGTTGAAGCTCGTAAGTTCGTGAAACAAGGCACTGAAAAAGTGAAAACCACTTATGGAACTTTTGACACCGTTAAAGTCGTGATGCGTCATGACAAACCAGGCCGTCAAACGACTTTCTGGTTAGCACCAAAACTAGATTATCTACCTGTCAAAGTTTCCCACCAAGACAATAAAACCTCTTACGGTTTATTGTTAACGGGCTATAAAGGTGCAACAAATTAATTGATTTGATCAATTTCGCTTGCATTTTTCACGGTGCTTTTTAAAATACGCTTTTGCTTTAAAAAGCACCTGCCCCTCGAGGATTCTCCCGTGCACGCTCTGGAACAGAAAATCTTAGCTGAAGGTATCGTTCTCTCTGAAGAAGTTCTGAAAGTCGATTCTTTCCTGAACCACCAAATTGACCCTGTGATGATGCAACAAATTGGTCAAGAATTTGCCCGTCTTTTTAAAGATGCTGGCATCACAAAAATCATTACGATTGAAGCATCAGGTATTGCACCTGCGGTAATGGCTGGTCTTGAACTTGGTGTTCCTGTGATTTTTGCACGTAAATATCAATCTTTGACCTTAAAAGATGATTTGTATCGCTCAAAAGTGTTTTCTTTCACGAAACAAACTGAAAGCACTATCGCGATTTCTAAAAAGCACATCAATGCTGAAGATAAAGTTTTAGTGATTGATGACTTCTTGGCCAATGGTCAAGCGGCTTTAGGTCTTGCAGATCTTATTCATCAAGCAAGTGCTGAAGTATTGGGTATCGGTATCGTGATTGAAAAATCATTCCAACCTGGTCGTGATATTTTGCTTGAAAAAGGCTATCGCGTTGAATCATTGGCACGTGTGAAATCACTGGCGAATGGTACAGTTGAATTTGTTCGTGACTAGTTTGCGTTCAAAAGAAAAAAGAACACATCAGGTGTTCTTTTTTTTGCTAAAAATTTGCCATTAAGGTGACATAGAGCGCACTTTTTAACGCCTTAGTTACAAGCAGACAAAACATCGGTGTGCAAAACTCGATAAAATTCAGGAAAATCGTTGCATTTGATCAAATGGGTCAACTACTCATCTGTCAAATTACATTATGCTGCACCATAAATTCGGCCACTTTATTTTTTAAGGCTACGGAAAGTTATGAATACAGAAGATCAAAACATGGAACCGACAGTTAAATGTCCAAGATGTGGATCAACCCATATTGAAAAGCGTAACCATGAACAAAACTTACAAAAAATTGGTGGGGTTTTACTCAGTGGTGCAGGAACTGCTGCAGGGACTGTCGGTGGTGCGGCATCTGGCGCATCTATTGGTGCTGCGATTGGTGGTGTGACTGCAGGCCCACTTGGCGTGATTATGGGCGGAACCATCGGTACTTTTGTTGGTGCAATTAGCGTCGGCATTACAGGCGGTTTTCTAGGACACCGTTTTGGTAAAAAAGCCGGCGTGATCGTCGATCAAAATATTTTTCTCGACTACCAATGTTTAGACTGCAAACAGCGCTTTGAAGTTGAGCAACAGCCTGAAGACGCTGCAAAGACTTCGGATCAAGACTAAATTGGATATAAAAAAAGAGCGCATCAGCGCTCTTTTTTAATAGGTTATTGTTTTTCTAATATGTATTTCTAGTCTATTGAAATGCTATTCGAAAACCATGGCGAATCAATTAATTTGAAGCATCAGTTAAAGATTTTGATTCTGCTTTGACTTGATCTTGTTTCGCCAAAAATTCGTTTTCTTCAGCTTTTTTCTCTTGCGGGAAATCCATACTGTGCAAAACTGGCATTGCCGTACACAAGGAAGATGCAGCAAATGCGGAACACAGGAAAATCATTCGAAAATTAATAATAGACATCACACACCCCAAAGAAGAAATTTAAATACAAATCATGTAATCAAAAAATAAAAATAACGCGCCCAAAAAGACAGCAAAAATCGATTCAAGGCCATCACTGAGCAGGCTGTATTTAAAAACTTTCAATATGTTATTGATATCACTTATTTTGGGTATTTTAAGAATAGTTCGACAGATTTATTTTTATATTTTTGGGCGCAAATACGACATCGTTAATAAAAAGAAATCACACGTAAAAAAGCAAGAAAAGTGCAATATTTAAGCCTTTTCTTGCTCGTTCGCTACAAAGTCTGTGTAACTTCCTAGAACAAGTAAGTATCAAATCAACTTTTTGACCACTTCGCCCAGGCGTTTACCCTGCTCTTCACATAAGTTTCGCTCATCTTGACTCAATGACTGATCATGGCGTGGACCACTGACATGACTTGCACCATAAGGCGTACCACCCGTTTTGGTATTCGATAATGCAGGATGGGCATTACTTAAACCCATAACCATCATTCCGTGATGAAACAAAGGTGGCAGCATGGTCAGCAAAGTACTTTCCTGTCCCCCATGCATTGAACCTGAACTGGTAAACACACAGGCAGGTTTGCCATGTAATGCGCCATTGAGCCAAAGCGCTGTGGTTTGATCCCAGAAATATTTCATTTCCGACGCCATATTACCAAAACGTGTTGGCGAACCAAGGGCTAAACCTGAGCAATGCGCTAAGTCATCTAAGCTACAGTAAATATCGCCTTCGGCAGGAATACTGGGCTGCACGTCAGTCACCACAGCGGATAAATTTGGAACGGTTCGTATTTTTACCGCCATTCCAGACGCTTCAATTCCATTGGCAATCAAATGTGCCATCTCACGTGTTGAACCATATTTGCTGTAATACAGCACTAGTACATAAGCTTGCGTCATTTTTATAAATTCAATGAAAAAAGAAAACTATACGGTATTTTTCCTATTTTTTGGTTAAGCTAAGTGATGAAAATTGCATAAACATGACTAAAATAACTCGAGACTTGAACGAATGATCGAAGCATTTTTAAAAAAACTTCCCTTTTACGACAAGAAATGGTTTCAGTTTGTTTTATTTGTCATTCGACGTTTTGAAGCCGATCGCTGCCGTGAACAAGCAGGATCATTAACCTATACCACCTTGTTTGCAGTGGTACCCATGTTGACCGTATTCTTGGTCATCATCTCCTCAATTAAAGCTTTAGAACCTGCTCGTCAACAGCTTCAACAATTGATTTATAGTAATTTTCTACCGAAAACGACAATTGCTTTTGATAAAGCACTGAATGCATTCACCGATAAATCCAGTAACCTGACTGTTATTGGTGTACTGTTTTTATTCATTACCACAGTCATGATGCTGACCAGCATTGAGACAGTATTTAACCGAATTTGGCGGGTGCGTGAGACACGTGGCGGCATTATTGGCTTTATGCGCTATTGGACTATTATCTCATTAGGCCCGATCTTACTGGGTAGCGCATTTGTTGTGTCATCTACCTTGGCCTCTATGAATGTCCTCAGCAATAATTTTGCCGGCTATGAACTGGATGGGGCTTTTCTGCTGTGGATCTTGTCTTTTTCATTGACCATTTTAGGTTTTTTCATTCTGTATTGGACGATTCCCAACCGCAGTGTGCCGATTAAGGCGGCGCTGATCGCGGGTGTCTTTAGTGCCGTGGTATTTGAATTACTCAAAAACCTTTTTGGTTTTGTCATGTCAAATTTCACCAGTTATCAAATCGTTTACGGTGCTTTTGCTGCAGTGCCAATTTTCCTGCTTTGGATATTCCTTTCATGGAATATCGTACTGATTGGGGTAGAAATTAGTTATGCACTGACCGCTTTCAATTCGGGCAACGACCAAAAACGTCATCCTGTTATTATGTTGATGGATTTGCTTGAATTATTTTATAAAAAGCAAAAACTCGGTCAGAGCGTGACAGAAAAAGAAGCGCTTGAGGTTTTAGGGCGTGATGAAATCGGCCGCCTGCCAAGCTATATTTTATTGTTTGAAGAGCAACACCTGATTAAACGTACAGATGATGATCATTATGTTTTAGTTCGTAATTTAACCCAAGTGGACTTTTGGAGTTTTTACAGTAAGCTGCCCTATCCGCTCCCTAAACGGCAAGATTTAGGTCGCGTCGATCCAGATGATGTTTGGATGGAAAAAATTGGGCCGCAACTGGTCGAATCGGATGATTATCTCGTGGCCAAACTCTCGATTCCACTTGCGACTATTTTTGAAGAAAAATAAGCGTAAATAAAAAAAGGAGAGCCGTAGCTCTCCTTTTTTATTTATACATGATCTTAGGTCGCTGTGCGCTGACGTCCCATCAATTTAGCTAACCATCGATGCAAGGTTACCGTCATCACCCCGACCATTACTAAGGCCGTCCCCAAGATAAAGTTCAGTTCAATCGTTTCGTTTAAGATCAATACACCAAAGACCAGACCAAAGATTGGGGTAAGGAATGAAAATACGCCCAGACCATTGGCCAGATATTTACTTAACAGCCAAAACCACAGCATCAGACTGAAAAATGAAATAATGAGCACATGAAAAATCATGCTGCTGATGGACAGCACCGTCCAATGTACAGTCATTTGTCCTGTCAGCCACGCCACGGGTAATAAAAATACACAACCACCAACCAACTGATAAAACAAGGTCTGAGTCGGAGGTGCATCAGACAGTTTGGTGAGTCTTAATGAAATGGTGGTCAAGGCCCACATCACCCCTGCAAGTAATGCCATCGCATCACCCAACAGGGCTTGAGTGTTGACTGTAGTGCTACTTTCACGTCCCATAAACGACAGGACAATACCTGAAAAGGCAATAAAAATACCGACCCACTGGATCGCTGTAAGCTTTTCTTCAGGCAACTTCCAATGTAAACCTAATGCCACGAATATCGGTGCGGTATAGAGCAAGACAACAGTATGTGATGCAGAGGTATAGCGCAGGGATTCTGCCACTAAAATAAATTCAGCTGAAAATAAAAACGCCAACCAGATACCCGGTAGCATGTATTCGCGTGTATATAAATGTGTTCCCGGCTTGAGACGAATCAGTGGAAAGACCAACAGCGCAGCCAAACCCGATCGAATGGCAATTTGCATGATCGGCGCAATATCAACCGCGGCCAATTTCAAAATGACCTGTTGAATCCCTAAAATCATGCACAAAATAATCATCAGACCAGAAGCTTTTGCATCTAGCGCCTTACGCTGTTCCACACTATTTACTCAACAATACGACAAGCAACACTATAGAACTGTCAGAAATAAAATATATACTTCAAAATAGACAAGTGATCTTCTTATTCAGGCAAAATTTCTCATGCGTCATAAAGCTCGTGTAGATCATACGCAGTTCCAGCAACTTCCCACCAACGATGAAATTCAAGCAGCGCTGTGGATCAGTTTTCGTGACGATCCTGCACTGTCTGTTTATCCCGTTCATGGGCATGCTTGGGGCGAGTTTGTCTATGCCTTTAATGGCGTAATGGAAGTGAACATCAATCAGATAGACTATATTACTCCACCGCCTTATGGCATTTGGCTTCCCCCACATTTAGAACACAGTGGTTTAAATCGTACTGCGGTTTCACATGGAACCTTATATGTACATGAATCGCTATGTACTCACTTACCGAAACAACCGGGGATTTTACTCAGCTCGCCCTTAGTCACCGCGATCTTCAGCCATTTGCGTCTGTTGCACCAACAAGCCGACCTCTTGGAAAATACCGCCGAGTATCAACGCTTACTCCATGTGATCTTAGATCAACTACATCAAGCCAAATTGGTCAGTAGCTATTTACCGTATTCGGAACACCCTGCCCTCAAACAACTGCTTGATTATTTACATCAACATCCTGCGGATCAGAGCGCGCTTGAGCAATTGGCACAGCGGATAAACATGACGGAACGTACTCTGGCACGTTATTGTCAAAAAGAACTTGGGATGTCGCTGCATGAATGGCGACAACGCCTCAAAGTCATGAAAGCCATGTCGATGCTCAACGCAGGTCAAACCGTCGAAAATATTGCTTTAGAACTTGGTTATGCCAATGCCTCGGCGTTTATAAATATGTTTAAAAAATGGATGCTTTGCACCCCAGATCAGTTTAGAAAATCTGCCTTAAAGCCCTAAATTTGTTTAAATTTAGCTATAAGGGTCTCTATAAAGTGATTCAACAATCCGCTAAGATCAAAAAATCCACAAAGAATGATAATGACTCCCTTTCGAATGAATAAAAAAACCATTTTAGCGCTGTGTTTATCTGCCGTATTTTTAACGGCTTGTAGTTCCAAAGAACAGCGTGAATTTAATTCTGCACTCAAAACCGCTCAAACAGGCGATGCGACTGCACAAATGAAAGTGGGTGATTTATACCTCAGTGGAACGGGCACAGAACAAAATATCGAACAAAGTGTACATTGGTACAAAGCTGCTGCGGATCAAGGCACTACGGACGCATTCGCATGGTTGATGACTCAAGCCTACCAAGGAAACCCGCATGCAGATCAAGTGATTCGAAAGATGCAGCAAGATGGCAATATTTTCCTTGCACACTGGGTGCTAGACCTTGCAAAAAAGACTCATGATCCTGCTGCTGAATATACCGTTGGTTGGATGTACGACACGGGAAAAGGCTTAATTCAAGATAAGCACCAAGCGCAAATTTGGTATGAAAAAGCTGCCAAACAAAAGAATGTCGAAGCAATCAAAGTCTTGGGAAATCAACATTATTTTTCTGAACATCCTTCGTCTACACCCGACAAAGCAGCTGAATATTTAAGCTATGCCGCAGAACAAGGGCAAGATGCTGACGCGGCGATGAAAATGGCACATTATTATCATTATGATATTCGAGATGGTGAAAAAGCGCGACAATGGTATGCCAAAGCAGGTGCATTGGGAGACACTGACTCACAGCATATGGCCGAGACCTATGAAGCATGGAAAGATACTGGTCCTTTACAACCGAATGAGCCACCGCCATCAAGCAGTACCGAATAGATCAATCAAAAAAGGCTGCATTAAGCAGCCTTTTTTGTATTTTTTTCACAGATTATTTGACAAAAGTTGTCCAAACAAAATCCTGATTTTTGCCTTTCAGGGTCATTTTCAACTGCTCACCTGACTGTAGTGCCGCGACACCCGCAGGCGTACCCGTCATGACCACATCACCCGCTTCAAGACTAAACACTTGGCTAATATCTGCCAACAAAGTACCCACATCAAAAATCAGCAATGCAGTATCACCGTTCTGGCGCAGTTCATCATTGACATGCAAGGTGTAATGCACATCTTTCCAATCTTGAACCACCTCTTGAACATCGACCCAATCCGCAAGGATGCAAGAACCATCATAAGCTTTGGCACGCTCCCAAGGCTGACCTTTTTTCTTTAAGTCATCTTGTAGATCACGCAAGGTCAGGTCTAGCCCCAAAGTCACAGCTCCGACTGCTTCTAAGGCTTTGCGTGGATCAGTTTCAGCCGATAAAGGACGATCAATACGTAAACTTAATTCGCATTCATAGTGGCAACTGCCCCATGCAGGATTCCATGAGATGCCTTGCTCTAATGCGGTTAATGCACTTGGCGGCTTCATAAAAAGCACAGGACGGTCAGGAATTGCATTGCCTAATTCTTTGGCATGATCTGCATAACTACGACCGACGCAAACAATTTTAGATGGACGTGACTGCATACTACTCCCTCTTTTGTTATGAATAGATTGTCTTAGTGCTGAAAAGTATTGGTAAAAATCGCTTGGTCCGCAGTATCTTTAAATGCACTTTTCGGCACAATAATCACGGTTTTATTTTTCAGCTCAAGCATATAAGTCAATTTGCCTTCAGCAAAATTGGCCACTTCAGCATAATGAAAGACATTCTTACGACCATTGGCATGAATTTCTGCATAGTCTTGAAATAAATCAATACCTTGTTCACTTTTGCCTAATTGGTATTTTACAAACTGGCGTTTAAACATCATCGGTAAAAACCAATAACGCATGATGCCTTGAAGGAGTAAAAAGAAAGCACCCAGACCAACATAGTATGCACCGACGCCATCTACACCCAAGTAAAAACCCCAGATGATAATCCCAAGGCTAATGGCTGGCGTTAAAAAACGCGTAAATTGCTTTTTGCCAAAAGTAGCTAGTGCAAAACCATCCTGTGATTCTTCTAGATTTAAAAAATAGCGCAGCGATAATGCAGGTAGATTTTCAGACATAAGCGTATGAATATTTAAAAATGAATTGCGCTAAATACTACACCACAATTCAAACTTGCTTCATGCTTTTTAATGCTCGGTTGTAACACATCACTACTTCCCTTCCCTCTAGAAATACGTTAAAAACAGCAACAAATAAAAGATTGCATACGCAGGATGTGACATGCAGATAACAAAAATAATCATGATGCTAGTGTTTCTGAGTGGACTGAGCATATCGACCAGTTGGGCCAAATTCGTTCAATGGCAACCCCAGATCCCTAGTAGTTTGGACTTGTTTAATGGCAATGCCAAAGCCTTGGCAAATCTTGCCGGTGATCACATCGTGATTTTTGCACATCCCTCACAGCAGATTAGTCTACCCACGATGAAAGCAGGACAAAAAGTCGTTGGTAAATTTCAAAGTGCCGCGGTGGTTGTCCCAACCAACAGTAAAAATGTCGCCAGATTACTCAGTAATTATCCAAACTACGCCGGCTTATTTCCCACGCTAAAATCTGCTGAGGTTTTGCAACAACAAGGTTCAACCAGCCAAGTTGAATATCGCATCCACATCCCGACGCCGATTCCGGTTTTAAACTTTAAAGAAACTGTGGTGATGCAGCACCAAATTCAGCACAACAGCATTAATAGTTTGGTTCTAGAAGCACCAGTGCCCTTTGGTGCAGGGAAAATTGAATGGTTTGAGATTGATGCACAACACACCTTGATTAGTGTGACCCAATGGGGTGATTTAAATCAGCCCAAAGGTTTTTTGTTTAGCAAAATATTAAATGCCTTACCCGATGCCAAATTAGGGATTCCTGCGGGAGCCAATGGTTTTTTACTCGAATCATTACAGCGCCGATTTAAAGCCTTTAGTAGTGAAACTCTCGCTGCAAATCAATTGCCTGAACTCAAATTGAATGCCTCTCAACTCGACAAAATCACCCAATTAAGTCAAAGCTCGAAAGAACCTGTGTCCTTTATTTTGACAGCGCAGCGCGTTCCCTTTGGGCAAAATTATGAATTGATGCGCTTTAGCACCAGTTTTCAATATTATGCACAAGAGCCTTCGAGCTTACAGCGCTGGATTAATGTGTCTTCGTTCAAGCACTTATTTCCAAGACAAGTCAAACATATGCAAGTGCAGAAAATTAATCCGCACCTCATGGATGCCGACTATAAAATTTCGGTGGGTTTAGGTGTGATCAATATTCCCTTTGATTTTAAGATGCGTTTTAACTATCCCGACTTACTGCAAAATCAATACACCGCAACAGGTGGGGACTTAAAGTTTGTCCGAGGTGCAATGCATATTCGCCCCTTACAACAAGGGTCGTTATTACAATTGACCAGTGCGGTGAAGATTGATGACAAAGCACCGTTTTTACTTCGTGCTATGCGCAGTATGCCGTATCACGACATGTTACCGGCTTTAGGCGGAAATACGGTCTTTGCACTCAAAGTTAAACAGAAGTTAAGTTAGAACCTTGAGTGATGAGCTGAATTTATTGTTTTTAGCTATATTTCAGACACAAAAAAACCGCAACATGTGCGGTTTTTTCAATCTTGATCAAGTTGGTGCGCTCAGAGAGATTCGAACTCCCGACCCCTTAGTTCGTAGCCAAGTGCTCTATCCAGCTGAGCTATGAGCGCGACGTCTTGATGAGGCTCATTATACGTGATTTTTATTTTTTGTTAAGAGCTTTTTCATATAAATTTAACTAAACGCACAGCAAATAAACAATTACTCTTTAAACACGTTCAAAATCATCCTGATTTACTTTTTAAAGGGCTTTTGCATCACAAGTTTGGAATCTAAAGTTAGCTGTACTCACTTATAAATGCTCAAGATAGATAACAAGTATATCGCCATCATTGAATCACGGCTTTAAATGAGTCAACTTTTCCTTGCCTTAGATTTAAAAAATTGCATCACCATGAACATCTGAAAAAAAAGGTTATCTATGGAAGAAAGCAAAATCAAATTTACTGATGGGTCGTCTTATGAAAAAGAACGCTTTATACAATCCAAGCAAAAGACAAAAGACAAAAGACAAAAGACAAAAGACAAAAGACAAAAGACAAAAGACAGCTATATCAAAGCGATAAATCACAAGCACAAAAAAACCGCAACATGTGCGGTAATTTGTTCAAGTTGGTGCGCTCAGAGAGATTCGAACTCCCGACCCCTTAGTTCGTAGCCAAGTGCTCTATCCAGCTGAGCTATGAGCGCGTAACTTGTGTCGTCTTAAAAGACTACGTTTTCAGATTTACTTATTGGTGCGCTCAGAGAGATTCGAACTCCCGACCCCTTAGTTCGTAGCCAAGTGCTCTATCCAGCTGAGCTATGAGCGCGACATAAGTAAATCGTGGCGGTGAGAGAGGGATTCGAACCCTCGATACAGTTGCCCGTATGCATCCTTAGCAGGGATGTGGTTTCAGCCACTCACCCATCTCACCGTAACGTGCCGCCATAATACAAAGATCATGATACGACTGCAAGCACAGTCGTTATATTTTTTTCATTTTTTTACTCAATTAGATATTTTTTAAACGATTTTCAAAAAATTAGTGCAAAATTAGTTCAGCACACACTGCTGTCTCCTACTCTTCAGCTTTAAACATTATAAAATATCGGCATAAAACACTTTATTGCAATCAATTGCGTGCAGTATCTGCTTGCATGACTTATGCTAATCCTAATCTTCTGATTTGAAGCCAAATACATATGAAAAACTGGGTCGACCCTGAAGCAAAAGCTGAAGCCGAACGTTATGACAATCCAATTCCAAGCCGTACTCTGATTCAAGAGACGATTGAACAACTGAAAACTGCAATGTCGCATGCCGATCTTGTAGAACATTTTGAAATTGCCGATCAAAAAAGTATTGATGCACTGAGTCATCGTCTGATTGCGATGGTTCGAGATGGTCAGTTGATGAAAGATGGATTTAAGTTCCAGCTTGCAGCTGAGCAACCGACTCATGAAGCAACGGTTTATATCAACTCAAAAGGTTTAGGCACAGCCAATATTAGCGGTGAAGATGACCTTTTACTTCCTGAACGTGAGTTACGTCAGGTGTTTAATGGTGACCGTGTTAAAGTCCGCCAAACATCGGTAGACCGTAAAGGCAAGGCATGGGGCTTTATTACTGAAGTTCTACAGCATCGTGTCAAAGAAATTATTGGTAAAGTGTCTGAATATGAAGGTGAATATTTTATTCAGCCGGCAAATCCTAATGCACACCAACCGATTACTTTAGAAAAAGAATTAATCGAGCATGCCAAAGTCAAACTCGGCGACTCTGTGCGTATTGCGATTGACAGCTACCCAACCAAAGAAGAATTTGCGACAGGTCATATTGTTCAGTCGATGGCAGATAAAGCAGACACTGAAATTATTATTCCACAAACCATTTTAGAATTTGGTTTACCTTACGAATTCCCTGAAGCGGTACAACAAGAAGCCAACAGCTTTAAAGAGCCATCAGAACAAGATCGTGAAGATCGTGTCGACTTACGTGATTTAGCGCTTGTCACCATTGATGGTGAAGATGCCCGCGACTTCGATGATGCCGTGTATGCGGAAAAACGTCCGGGTGGTGGTTATCGTGTTGTGGTGGCAATTGCCGATGTCAGCCATTATGTACGTCCGGGTAAACCGCTCGATGACGAAGCTCAAGAGCGCGGTACATCGGTGTACTTCCCTCATTTTGTATTGCCGATGTTGCCTGAGGCGCTGTCGAATGGTTTATGTTCTTTGAACCCACACGTAGACCGTTTATGTATGGTCTGTGATTTAAACTTATCTCGCGCGGGTCGTGTTACTAAGTTTGAATTCTATCCGGGTGTGATGCATTCCAAAGCTCGTTTGACCTATACTCAAGTGGCCGAATATTTTGAGGGTAATAGTCAAGCCATTCCTGAAGACCGTGATGTACGTAAATCGGTCAATACCTTATTCCAATTGTATCAAGTGTTGAAAGGCTTACGTGCTGAACGCCACGCGATGGAATTTGAAACCGTTGAAACTTATATGACCTTTGATGAGCTAGGCGGTATTAACGAAATCCTACCGCGTAGCCGTAATGATGCACACAAACTGATTGAAGAATGTATGTTGCTGGCAAACGTCGCAGCGGCAGAATATGCATTAAAAAATGAAATTCCTATGCTGTACCGTGTGCATGAACCACCTGAATTCTCACGTATTCAAAAGGTTCGTGATTTTGTGAAGTTATTGGGCCTGCCATTCCCTGAACAGCCGACTCAAGCTGACTATCAAGCCGTGATTGATGCCACCAAAGACCGTATTGATGCTCCAAGCATTCATGCCGTTTTACTCCGCTCAATGATGCAAGCTTATTATGGCGCGAACAATGCAGGTCACTTTGGCTTGGCTTATGAAGCGTATACGCATTTCACATCTCCAATCCGTCGTTATCCAGACTTGTTACTGCACCGTGCCATCAAAGCACAATTGAAGAAAAAACCTTATCCAATTTCTGGTGCTTCGCTGGATGATGCAGGTGAACACTTCTCTGCGACCGAGCGCCGTGCTGATGAAGCTTCACGTTCTGTCACTACATGGTTGAAGTGCCATTACATGCAGCAGCATTTGGGTGAAGAGTTTGTCGGTACCATCAGTGCAACTGCTGAATTTGGCCTGTTTGTAACGCTCAAAGACTTATATGTTGATGGCATGATCCACGTCAGCCAATTGGGTGATGACTTCTTTGTCTATGACCAACCAAGTCAGAGCTTAATTGGTCAATCTCGCGGTCAAGTTTTCAGTCTCGGCGATGAAGTGAAAATTAAAGTTGCTGGTGTAAATCTAGAAGAGCGCAAAATCGACTTTGAATTGATTCAACAATTGAGCCATGCAGGCCGTGCTATTCGCGCGCGTGCCCCTCGTGTTGCAAAACCCACAGCCAAAGAAGAAGTCTTTTCAGAGCGTAAAACCAACGTTGCTGAAGATGGAGAACAGCCCATACGACGCAAAAAAGACAAAGGAAAACCCAGCTCCTACAGCCAAAAACCTGCTAAAAAATCTGCAACAAAGTCTGAAGCGAAGGCTAAAGATAAAGTGAAGAAAAAGTTAAAAGTAAAAAAGAAAAAATCCAATGCAAAATCATCTGCGGATTAAGGTTTAAATCAAGAGCGCTTCGGCGCTCTTTTTGATTCTTCAGGTCAGTAAAGGCTGAGTGACCTCTGCAGAAGATGAATAATTCCTGATTTAGTCTTGATTTAACCCGTAACAAACCCTACATCTATAAATAACTCAGGATTTATATGAAGTAGAAAATATGACTTTAGAAAAGGCAACTTTGCCCGTTCCTCAATTTGATCAAATTACCTTAGATCAACTCAAAGAAAAAATTCAAAATGCGATTCAACACGGTCAACAATTTCTAAATGAACTGACGGTTGTTCCAGATTCGGTACAAAAACAACTGAATACGTTAGAACAGGTCGATGATCTTGAAAACAATATGAGTGAAGCATGGGGCGTGCTCTCGCATCTAAATGCCGTGATGAATAATGCTGAAACTCGTGAACTCTACCAATCTTTATTACCCGGCCTGAGTGAATACTATACGCAGCTAGGTCAACACACAGCGTTGTATCAAACGTATCAGCACGTACATGACAACAGTGTATTTGACACGCTGCCTGCGGCACAGCAAAGCGCAATTAAACTTGCGTTACGAGACTTTAAACTTTCAGGCGTAGCCTTAGAAGGTGAAGCGAAAAAACGCTATGCAGAAATATCTGCACGCCTTTCACAATTATCATCAGACTTTTCCAACCACGTATTGGATGCCACCCAAGCCTACTTCAAACCTTTAACAGAAGCGCAGCTCAAAGGACTACCTCAAGGTAGCATTGAACTTCTGAAACAATACGGTCAGCAACGCGAACTCGAACAGGCTGTAGCAACACTCGACTTCCCGTCTTATATTGCCATTATGACCTATGCCGAAGACCGTGAAGTCCGTGAAGCACTCTATAAAGCCTATACCACACGTGCTTCTGATCAGGCAGACGCTGCTGAATTTGACAATACAGCAGTCATGGAAGAAATCTTGAAGCTGCGTCAGGAAATGGCTAGCCTGCTTGGTTTTAGCAACTACGCCGAATTGTCTTTAGCGAGCAAAATGGCACCCGATGTGGCAACTGTTGATCAGTTCCTAATTGAACTGGCAGAACATGCGCGTGCGCCAGCAGAGAAAGAAATCGCTGAACTGAAAGCCATTGCAGCGCAAGACGGTATCACTGAGTTACAACCGTGGGATGCCACTTTCTACTCAGAAAAACTCAAAGTTCAACAGTTTAATTTGTCACAAGAAGACCTGAAGCCCTACTTCCCTGCACCTAAAATTATTCAAGGCTTGTTCAGCATTGTAAATCGTCTCTATGGCATCAATGTAATCGAGCGTGTAGCGCCTGTTTGGCATCCCGATGCACGTTACTTTGAACTTGAAGATCAAGGCAGCGTGATTGGCGGATTCTACTTTGACCTGTATGCACGAAGTGGGAAACGTGGCGGCGCATGGATGAGCGGCTTCCGTTCACGCATGCAAACTGAAAATGGTCTGCAAAAACCAATTTGCTACATGGTCTGCAACTTCACTCCACCTGTCGGTGAGCAAGCTGCTTTACTTACCCATGATGAAGTAACAACGCTGTTCCACGAATTTGGTCATGGCTTACATCACATGCTCACGGAAGTCGATAATATTGCTGTCGCAGGTACACATGGCGTGGCGTGGGATGCAGTAGAGCTACCAAGTCAATTCATGGAATTTTGGACTTGGGATCAAGAAAGTTTAGATTTACTCAGTGAACATATCGAATCAAAACAAACTTTACCAGCCGATCTGTTAAAAGCACTACAAGATGCACGTTTCTTCCAGTCTGGGATGCAAACTTTACGTCAAATTGAATTTGCCATGTTTGACTTAAATATCCATAAGGCCAACCCTGCTTTGGACGCTGCAGGCATCCAACAAACCTTAGATGATATTCGTCAAAAATATGCAGTTGCACCCACTACTTCGTACAACCGTTTCCAACATGGTTTCAGTCATATCTTTGCAGGTGGTTACGCTGCTGGTTATTATTCATACAAATGGGCAGAGGTTTTGGCAAGTGATGCCTTCGACCGATTCGAAAATGAAGGAATTTTTAATACTTCGACTGGCAAGTCGTTTAGACAATTTATTCTAGCAGTTGGCGGAAAAGATACGGCACTTGACGCATTTATCAATTTCCGTGGACGCGAGCCAAAAATAGATGCTTTGCTGCGTCATCAAGGTTGGACGAACGCATCTAAAAACGCTTAAACTAGTGACCTTAGTTAGATTCAAGGTAAGTATGATGACCATTAAACGACGCTTCATTGCAGGTGCAAAATGTCCAAAATGCCAAGCGATGGACCGGGTTGTCATGCTGACCTCTGGCGAAGACGAATGGATCGAATGCATTGATTGTGGTTACAGTGAAAATCGACCGACTCATGTCGATCAACCTGAACAACCAGCCGTGCCAGATGATATCGGTGTGATCCAATTTAAGCCGCGCCAGCCTAAATAAAAATTAAGGTCACATAATGCTAGTAGATCAAAGAAATAATCCAAAACTGTTAGTTGGAATCATTGGGGGCTTAACGTTATTGATTGCTATCTTTTTTGCATATCAATGGTTAAGCAGCAGTACAGCTGATAAATCTGTACTTCAAGAAGAAATGGTCGCTGCACCGGCTAAACCGCCTGTTGCAGTCCCTGTCCAATCTGAAACTGAAGCATCAGTCCCTACCGCAGAGACTGACACCATTAAATTGGTCGAAGAAGACATTTTAGATGCAGCTGTGCCTGAAAATGCCTCTTTAGCCAAAGAAGAAATTGCCAAATTAGATGACATTCAACAGCAATTGAATGATCAGGAACAAAGCTTAAAACAGCAGCATTCAGATGCAGATGAGCTGATTAAACTGAAAGAAGAACAAATTAAATTACTCGAAGCCCAGTTAGCACAACAAGCAAAATAACCGACTTCTGCTACACCCTGCGTACTTATAGGCTAGAATATCATCAGATTTTTTAGCCTTTTTGTTATGTCCACTACTACACCACAGAATATCCCCAAAGCAATTGGCTTTCTCATGCTGTCAGCGCTGCTTTTTTCCATCATGGGGGTTTGTATACGCTACGCATCTCACACGGTAGATAATGCCACCATCGTATTTTTTCGAAATGCGGTTGGCTTATTGATCTTTCTCCCTTTGATCCTGCAAAAAGGGAGCACATTTTTTAGAACTGAAAAACTGTGGATGCATACATGGCGTTCAATCGTAGGCTTGGTGGCAATGTATGGCTTTTTTTATGCCATTGCACACTTAAAACTCTCCAATGCCATGGTCTTCACCTATTCCTCACCGATCTTTATCCCCTTAATTGCATGGTTATTTTTAAAAGAAAAAATGACCCTGAGTATGCTCATTGCCGCAGTCATTGGTTTAATCGGCGTGCTCTTCGTCGCAAAGCCCGATGCAGGAATGTTCAATCAGTTATCACTCATCGGACTGAGCGCAAGCTTCTTGGCAGCCATGGCATTTGTCACTGTCCGTGCGCTTACAGCAACAGAACCGCCTGAACGCATTGTGTTTTATTTCTGCTTTTTTGGCACACTTATTTCCATGATCCCAATGTTTTGGCTCTGGCGTCCCTATAGTTTAAAAGAGTTAGCTTTTCTGATTACAGCGGGACTTTTGGCCAATATCAGTCAAATTTTTATGTCCAATGCCTATAAGCTCGCACCCGCAGGTCAAATTGGCCCCGTGAACTATATCACGATTATTTTTGCAGGTATTTGGGGCTTTGTTCTTTGGCAGGAACTGCCAGACATTTACAGCCTATTCGGCTTTGCTTTTATATTTTTAGCGATTTTGCTCTGTAGTCCAATCCTACAAAATAAGTTTAAAAAGTCATAAAGATTCAAACCATTTACCATCAAATGCACAGCCCCTTATTCAATAAAAAAGCACCCGAAGGTGCTTTTTTAATGCTTCAAAATTAATTTATTGATACCAACCAAACAGCTTAAAGAAATACGGCAGATACGCAATAATCAACATTGCAGGGAACAGCACAATCAGCGGCAAAATCCAACGTTCATAACGGTAATAAAACGACAAGTGACGAACTTCAGCATCCGCTTCATTGACTTCAGCATCCCCTATCGACTGTCGGGCCAAGAGGTGGTTCAATGCAACTGGAGGCGTAACATAACCTAGCTCAAAACCAATGAGTGTAATCATCCAAAAATGCACAGGATGAATACCGTATTGATAGGCTACAGGAGCAATAGTTGCAGAAATTAAAATGACTGCGCCAAACGGATCCATAATCATACCCACAAAGACCATCAATCCGACAATCAATGTGATAACCAAAAAAGTACTGCTGATATCAGTTGGGAATAAACTCATGACTTCAGTACGCTCTAGCAATCCACCAACGCTTACCGAAAGCGCCATCAAAATAACCAAAGCACCGATATGTCCAACGGTTTCACTGGTCGAAATATGCATCGACTTCCAAAAACCAACTTGACGTAGAATCTGCATAGAGCTGGATTGAGCCACTGTATGATTCGCAGCCTGCCCATCATCTGTGCTATTGCCATGTAATCCTTCACGGTATTCTGCATGTGCAACCTGTGCGCCGGCTAAAGCAGGTTCAGCATTCGCACTATAATTTGCTGTTAGTGTTTCATCCCAATGCCCAACTGCTGACAATGGTGCTGGCTGATGACGTAATTTATCCACTAAAACGATCATCAGCAGAATAACAGGCATCATGACTGGTGCAGTAAATTCATTTAAATCTGTATTCAATAAATATTTATAGAACATCCAGATCAGCACGAAAATCACAATATAAGGAATAACGGCTAAGAAGGCACGTCCTGACTGCGGCGCTGCCACATTGGCTTGAGCAATACGGAACTTATGTTCTGCAAAAAATAACGACACAATTAAAAACATCGTAGATGTCAGCAAGAACGTATAAATACCATATTGATAAAGCAGATCCGTGGTCACTTCTTTATTTAGCGATGCAACAACCACAATCAATAAGCATGGACGTAAAACCACCCCAAGCGAACCGGACATTGCTGTTGCAGCCAAGGCAAATTGACGGCGTCCGCCAGCGTTCCACACTTCCTTATAAATAATCGCGCCTGCCGCAATGACAAAGATCCCCGATGCTCCAGTATAGGCTGTAGGCAATGCTGCTGCGATTAAAATCAGCCATGTTAAAGTCTCAGGAGCTAAGTTCCATGGGCGTAAAATATTCAAGAATAAATCTACGACACGGGTTTGCTTCAACAACATACCCGCCCAAATGAATAACGCTAGATTCAGGAAAATACTTGAAAACTCGACCAATTGCCCTAAATAGATGCCTTGCCCCATCGGGTAGTCCATAAAGAAGATAAAGGCGATACCTGTAATCAACGCCATATACGCATATAAAGGCACGCTTAGGAACGCGAAACTAAGACTACCGCCCTCTTTGGCATCTTTTGGCGGACTAAACAATTGCAAAACACTGATCAATGTCAGGATTGAGAACAGCGTCATCCACATCCAATAAATCAGTTCAGTTTCGGTGGTCATTGGAACTCCCGAATTTTTCACTGAATTGAATTGGCTGATACTTGAGTAGGTTAACAGTCCATTACCGAAGCTCATCATCAGGCTATAAACACGATAATCCTTCTTGGTTGCAGGACCGCGTAGACCAATATGATGAATTTTCAATGTCGCACTAATCGCAGCTATAACCACCATAAAAATCAACAAAATGGCGCGATTTTCAGTACCAAATTTAAAGATACCGAAGAAGCTTGTTTCAAAATTACGATAGGCGCGAATACTCGGATGCTTCTCCATATGTTGCATGGCTTTATCATAAAATTGATACTTTTCTTCACACTGCTGCACACTCGCTAAAATAGACGAACGAACGTCATTCTCAGATGCCGTACCAAAAAAATCAGCAAACTCATCTGCTGCATTGGCTTGCATTTGAGTTTTCACCAACGCATCGACATTCGGGTTACGGTCACATTCAGGCTTGGTCGGTTCTGCACGTAAAAATGAATACTGCATCCCAATGCTTTCATTACCATACAAACGCTCACCAGTACGCAGAAGCTGACCATGAATCATCTCCCCTGTACCGATAATCAATGTAAGCAGAAGCAAGATCAACACGACTAGAGTCGAAATCCATTCTGTCCAGACATACCTTAACAGCCCGACGATGCCGGATCTGTTTTGTGCATCATTTTGCATGAGTCTTCCTATTTTTTATTTTGGAGCCTAGCGGAGCCAAGCATCCTTTTCCTTAGCGGCTCGAGAAGATCCTTTCCCTGACCTAACTGTTTTATTATTACGTTTAAATTTGCATCAATATTCAAAACATTAAAATGACAATATGTATTTTCTTTTCGGTTTTTTTTGTCAACCCAATCACCTAAAGTGAGCTAACGATCCCAGAAATAATTGCCAACAAGATAGAACAAGGCGATGATAATGCCCCAAATCACCCCCAATAAATGTGCTTCGACTAAAATGGGGCTTCCAATTAATTCAGCCGTTCCCGTATTGCCCACGGTATTTTCCCACACCAATTTTGCCAAAATCAGCAACAATACAAAGGCTGCAAAATTTCGCTCCCGTCGATACATCAAATGCACACAAGCGACCGCGACATAGGCACCATGTAAGACACCAGATAATCCGGCATAGGCTTCAATATCGGGTAAGAAAAAATAGAAACTTAGACTGATTAAAGGAGATAAAATCAATAAAATGGCAACAAAATGCCATGTCGAAACTCGTGGGAAAATAAACGGTAAGCAAATAAAGGCCAATATATTTAAAACAAAATGAATCCAACCGACGTGAACCCAATGTGCGGTCCATAAGCGCCAAAAATCATGAAATAAGTCATCTTGCCAATAGATAAAATAATCTTTAAATACCTGTAGCGAGGCACAGATCGAAACGAATACGGCAAGAAAGACAATTTTCGGTATTAAAAATTGTAGTTTCATTTTCGCTCCTCCTGTACCTCACTTTTAAACGCTATTGCAAAGATTAATTTGCAGCTGTGCCACTGGTTTCAATATCACCACTAAACAAATCATCGAGTTCAGAACTATTGGCACTTTCATCCCAGAAATGTTCCATACCATCATCAGCCGTACGAACGCCTGTATGTTCAGTCCAATAACGATCTGAAATCCCTTTCACCATGGTTTCAGCCATGCTATCGATGAGCTTAAATTGTGGATTAACAGGTTTCTCATCGCTACGCGCTTGTGCAAAGGTACGTAAGGCATCACGGATTTTCGCATCATCGCCACTGGCTTGTGCAGCAACCGCATATAAAGCATGTGACAGTCTCACACCCTTTTGCTCACCAATTTGCGTAGATTGTTTCAATGTTTGGTATGGATCAGGTTTTCCATCACCTGCACCCGGCAATAACGTCCAGATCACAGCGCGAGTTGCATTTGGTGCGCCCCAGAATTTTTCATTATTCAGACATACCATACCGCGTTCAACAATCGCAGCAATGTCTTTTGGAACGTTTACCGCCCCACCTGAGTTAATATCATTGGTCATGGCCTGTAAGCCACTTAACATTCCCAACATATACACTGTTTGGTCAATGTCGCTGTTCATTTTTGGACAGCCTTCACCTAGACTTTTCTTATACTTCTTTTCAAAACGATCTTGAAATAATTGATAGCCGGTATATTGACGCTGTGCAGCAAGTGCCGCCCAACGCTTTTGCTCAACACGAGCATCCTGTGCTTCGGATACTTGGTTAGCTTTAGATGCACGTAAATAGCGTAACTCTGCATCCAAGGCTTTTTGTTCTGCACAAATCCCTGCTGCTGAATACATCAACACAGCCACACGTGTTGGGTCTGCGCCCATATCTTTGGTGGCCATAATGGCTGGAGTTAATGAATTACCTGAATTACACACCATTTCAGCATCTTCCATGGCTAAAATTGGTGGCACAATATGTTTTTCTGTAAATCCGAGTGCAACATTAGCACCGGTTTTTACAACCTGCGAACAACCCGCGAATAATGTACTTGTTATTGCTACAACTGCCACACCCTGGCATATTTTTTGGACGCTCGACATTTTCCTGTCCTCTATAATTGTGTTTATGTCCATCACGACAAACATATCAGAAGCAAAAAATGAATAAAAGAGTATTTGCTCTAATTTGAACGACACACTGTGCCATGAATCACGCTGAATGCAATTGACTGATTTTTTACAAAGACTAAATTTTAGGCAAAAAAAAGTAGCATAGCGACGGTTCGGCACATGCTACTTATTAACTGTGAAAGCGTTTGACTGCTTATTTTTGAGTTAACTGTTCCTTCAGCACTGTTCCTAGTCGTCCTATAACAATTGCTAACACAATCGCTATTACCAGAAACATCCAAGTTGGCATCATCATGATGATTTCCCTTAACGGCTGTTGGTAAGGCTAATATATAGGCAGAGAATCACCGCACAGCTTAAAATTGTCAGACAATTTAAATATTTTGCCAATAAATTTCAATCCTGTCAGACAAGATTATTTTACCCACAATATAAGATAATGAAATATTTGCATTTTATTGAATTTTAAAAATAAAGGCTGTCTAACAATTAGATCATTTTGGCCAATACTTTGAGTGATTTCCACTGTTTCAATGACAATTGATCGCGCCAAATAATCACTGGTTTTGCACGTGCATGCATAAAATACACCACGATATACATTTGATGATCCAAAATATGGCTAATTTGAACGCGTTGCACTGGACGGTTGAGCCGTTGCAAAGACCAATCAGTTCCATCCAAATAATCTAGACTGGTGACGTGTAAATGCTTACGGAAAAACAGTACATAAACCACTAGTCCAATGAGGAAAAATACCCCCCAAAGCATAGGTGTTAGTAACTGATAAAGCAGCGTCATCAATACCGCAAAAATAAAAAACTGAAACGCATGCGATAAAAAACTGCGTTTCAGTTTGAATTGCCGATTATCCATGAACGTAATGTTTTAATTTTTGAATAAACGTTTTTAATTCAGGACGTGGCGGTTCACTAACTTCCATAAACCAATCCAACAAATCTGGATCTTCTGCAGCAACGAGTTCTGCAAACATGTCTTTTTCAGCTGCATCGGCTTGTAAATAGTAATTTTTGACGTAGGGATCAAAATAAACATCAATCTCTTTTAAACCACGACGTGCGCGGTAGATCACTTTACGCTCTTCTAAGCTGATTTCATCAGTCATTGTCTTCCCCAATCGTTGAACCCGTCTAGTGTAACTCATCCACCCCATTGAAGTGGAGTGTTTTCAAAGATTGACCGAATGCTTCATCGCAATTCTTGCTTTTGAATGTTCTGCACATTGCAGTCACACGCTGCATCTTATAAGTTGAAGACAAAGCCATAAAAATGAATAGGATATTCAAAATGCAATCTGGAGCGATTCGCCCACTCAACAACATGCTGCCACGTCAATTATTTAATGCAGAACATGATGCATTTCGTGAAACAGTACGAAAATTTTATGAAAAAGAAGTCATACCTAATATCGAAAAATACGAAAATCAGCAACACGTTGACCGTGACTTATGGAATAAAGCCGGTGCCATGGGCTTACTTTGCCCGACCATGCCCGAAGCTTACGGTGGCTATGGTGTAGACCGACTCTATAGCATGATTCTGATTGAAGAGCAGGCCTATGCTATGGACTCCTCTACTGGCTTTTCACTGCATTCCGACATTGTGGCCAATTATATTCATAACTTTGGCAATGAAGAACAAAAGCTGCATTGGCTGCCGAAAATGGCTTCTGGCGAAACCGTGACTGCCATTGCAATGACCGAACCGGGCACAGGTTCAGACCTACAAGCGGTACGCACAACCGCTACAGAAGATGGCGATGACTATATTATTAATGGGTCAAAAATCTTTATCACCAATGGCTATTTATGTGACATGGCAATTGTGGTCTGCAAGACAGGTAATAGTGAAAAAGGTTCAGCTAATTTATCGCTAATTATCGTCGAGGCAGATCGCGTCGGTTTTAGCAAAGGCAAACCTTTAAATAAAATTGGCATGAAAGGTCAGGATACCTGTGAACTGTTCTTTGACAATGTCCGCGTCCCTAAAAGCAACTTACTTGGCATGCAAGGTATGGGCTTTATGATGCTGATGAAGGAATTGGCTTGGGAACGTATGTTGGTCGCGATTATTTGCCAAGCCGGTGCAGAAGCAGCCTTTGCGCACACTGTTCAATACACCAAAGAGCGTAAGGCATTTGGCAAGACCGTATCTAGTTTCCAAAACACCCGTTTTAAATTGGCAGAGCTACGCACTGAAATCGATTTTTGTCGAACTTATCTAGACCGATGTATGGAGCTGCAACTTGAGGAACAGCTCGGTATTGACGCAGCCGCAGCTGCTAAATACAAAATTTCAGAAATGTTCTCCAAAGTCGTGGATGAATGTCTGCAGTTGCATGGCGGCTATGGCTATATGCTTGAATATCCAATTGCACGGGCTTATATCGACAACCGTGCCAACCGTATCTATGCCGGTACCAATGAAATTATGAAAGAGCTGATTTCCCGCTCTTTATAACAACAAAGCCCATCATCGGATGGGCTTTTATATTCTTTCGATATCAACTTAAATCATTCACAAAATCACAGATGAGTGCAGCGACCAATGCGGGTTGCTCTTTGTGCGGCATGTGATGAAGCCCTTCCAAAATCTCTAGCTCAGCATCACCTTGTATACCCGAAAAAAGTTTCTGAGCTTGTGCTGTCGTCCCGTATTCATCCAGTTCTCCATGGATGATCAAGCTTGGACACTGTACTTTTCCAACATATTGCTCGAGGTTCCATTGACGAAAACTCGGTGAGAGCCAAGTTTCAGTCCAAGCATCCAAAACCCATTGGGCTTTATCCCCATGGTATTTAGCCAAGCGTTCAAGCTGTCCCGGCTGCGCAAAACCTGTTTTGGCTTCACGTATACCCGATAATGTCAGTTCTTCCACTTCATACTGCGCAGCTATGGAGATCAGAGCTCGACATTGTTCAGGGTATGTAGTGGCAATGACGACTGCCATTCCCCCGCCGACACTATGCCCCATAACAATAAACTGTTGAATGGAATAATGTTGAAGAAGCGCCCTAAAGCTCCGCTGTGCTTCGGCATAGACAAAATCAGTACTTAATGGATCAGGGTTCGCTGATGATTTCCCGAAGCCCAACCGATCATAGGCAATCACCGTTCTGCAAGACTCAGCAGCCAATTGCGCAGGAAAATCACGCCACAAATCAACACTGCCTAGTGAATCATGCATCAATATAATCGGAGCCAAAGTTGCATCTTTATCTGTAGTTTCAGGCTGCCAAGCTTTGGTATATAGCTCATAAGCATTTAATTTTATAAATTCTGAATGTTCTTGAATATTCACATTAACCCTGTGTGCTTTTCCTTATTTCAACATGATATATTTTTCAACAAATAAAGCGCATCAAATAAAACCCTAAAGTCACTCATCTAAAGCAAAAAAAAGGAGCATGATGCTCCTTTTTCTATAACTGACTTAAGAAACTAATCTGGGTTTAGCCGCCACTTGATCTGACTTTTTTTCAAATTTCAGCACTCCATCTTCAAATGAAGCATGCTTTAATTCTTTACGATCTGCCAAATAGTTGTTACTGACTTTCCACGGTGCATGTTTACCCTGTTTTGGCATCACATCCGCTGCACGTGCAATATAGCCTGACGTCAAACTTCCCATCACCGTATCTTCTAACAACTCGGTCGCATCACCTTGTGGAATCACTTGGTTATAACCATTTTGATCCATATAGTTAATCAATTTACAGATGTATTCAGAAGCAATATCGACTTTTAAAGTCCATGAAGCATTAATATAGCCAATAATCATCGCCATATTTGGTACATCACTGACCATCACGCCACGGTACAACATATGCTTAGAGGTATTCAGTGGCTGTCCATCGATTGTGGCACTGATCCCGCCTAGAATTTGAATGTTGAGTCCTGTAGCTGAAATCACCACGTCCGCTTCTAAATGGTTACCTGATTTTAATTGAATGCCATTTTCAGTAAAACTTTCAATTTGATCGGTTTCAACAGATGCACGGCCTTCGCGTAAAATTTTAAACAAATCACCATCTGGCACCACACAAAGGCGCTGATCCCAAGGATTGTAATCTGGGGTAAAGTGCTTCATATCCACTTTACCTTTCAACTGCAACTCAATTGATTTTAATAAAAATTTACGGAGTAATTTAGGTTGCTTTTGTGCAACAGCATAAACAGCCCGTTGGACACCGATATTTCGTGCACGGGTAAGTTTATAAGCAACATCTTCAGGTAATACTTTACGCATTTTGTCGTAAATGATGTCAATAGAAGGTACTGAGGCAATATAGGTCGGAGAGCGCTGTAGCATAGTCACATGCCCTGCACCGCCTTTTGCCATTGCTGGCACAAGGGTAATTGCTGTTGCGCCACTACCAATAATCACAACTTTTTTGCCTGCATAATTAAAATTTTCAGGCCAATGTTGTGGATGAATGAAGGTACCTTTAAAGTTTTCCTGCCCTTTAAACTCAGGTTGGAAACCTTGGTCATAATTATAATAACCCGTACAGCCAAAGACGAAATTTGCAACCCAGGTTTGTTGTTTCTTCTTCGCATCTTCAATAACAACAGACCATTTACGAGTTTGTGAATCGTAGTTCGCACTCACAACACGGTGCTGAAAATGAATTTTTTCTTTAATCTTATATTCATCAATCACTTCAGAAAGATAGCCTTTAATCGAAGACCCATCAGCAAGCACACTAGATTTTTTCCACGGCTTAAAATTGAAGCCAAAAGTTGACATATCCGAATCAGAACGAATACCCGGATATTTAAAAAGATCCCATGTACCACCGAAACTTTCACGTCGTTCAATAATTTCAAATGAACGATTTGGACAATTTTTTGAAAGATGAGCAGCCAAACCTACACCAGAGATCCCTGCACCTACAATGAGAATATCAACTTGTTTTTCCATGTTGTTCTTTTAACCTATCTTAGATTTATATTTATTAAATCACATTTTTGACAATGCACAATGTCAAGTTTAAGCAAAAGGCGATTTATTTTTATCTTTTAAGGACAAATTGAATTATTGTCTAACAATATACAGCCAATACAAAACTGCAGGCATTAAAAAAGGTCGGTTAAAAACCGACCTTTTTTAGAACAACGTACGCTGCTCTTCACGAAATTAGTTAACTTCGCGATCTACTAGCTCAACGTAAGCCATCGGTGCAGCATCACCTGCACGGAAGCCCGCTTTAAGAACACGTAGATAACCGCCGTTACGTTCTTTGTAACGAGGGCCAAGAACGGTAAATAATTTACCAACAGTTGCAGCTGAACGAGTACGAGCAAACGCTAAACGACGGTTTGCTACAGAATCGACTTTAGCTAAAGTGATTAAAGGCTCAGCAACACGACGTAATTCTTTTGCTTTAGGAACAGTAGTTTTAATTAACTCGTGTTCGAACAAAGAATTAGCCATGTTTTGGAACATCGCTTTACGATGACTGCTTGTACGGCCTAATTTCACACCACTATTACGATGACGCATGGTGATAGTCCTACTTAATTAACGGCTACGATAAGCAAAGCGATCGTCCATGCGGAGGCTAGCCGGTGGCCAGTTCTCTAAACGCATGCCCAATTGCAAGCCTTTCGATGCCAGAACATCTTTAATCTCAGTCAACGATTTTTTACCTAAGTTAGGAGTTTTAAGCAACTCAACTTCAGTACGTTGAACAAGATCGCCAATGTAGTAAATATTTTCTGCTTTCAAACAGTTAGCAGAACGAACAGTAAGCTCTAGATCATCTACTGGACGAAGCAAAATCGGATCAACTTCTTCACGAGGTTCTTGAGCAACTGGTGCTTGATCTTTCTGAAGATCAACAAAAATTGCAATTTGTTGTTGCAAGATTGTTGCCGCTTTGCGGATTGCTTCTTCAGGATCAACAGTACCGTTGGTTTCAAGATCAATGATCAATTTATCAAGGTCAGTACGTTGTTCTACACGAGCGTTTTCCACTGTGTAAGACACACGTTTGATTGGGCTGTAAGAAGCATCTAATTGTAAACGACCCACTGGGCGAGTTTCGCCTTCAGGGAAGCGTGAATCAGAAGTCTCATAACCACGACCTTGAGAAACTTTCAGGCGCATTTTTAATGAGCCAGAAGCACTTAAAGTACCGATCAAGTGTTCAGGGTTAACCACTTCAACATTGTGTGGTAAACGAAGGTCAGCGGCTGTAACGTCGCCAGGACCTTGTTTTTCCAATGTCAGATAAGCTTCATTTTGATCGAACAGCTTAATAGACAATCCTTTTAGGTTCAGCAAGAGCTCGACGATGTCCTGCTGCAAGCCTTCCAAAGTACTGTACTCGTGCTCGACACCTTCAATCTCTACTTCAACCACGGCTGCGCCAGGTAAAGAAGACAAAAGGATACGACGTAAAGCATTACCAAGAGTATGACCAAAGCCACGCTCTAATGGTTCTAGAATAACTTTTGCCGAGGTCCCGCTTGCCGCTTCGACCTTGATCGCTTGCGGAGTTAGAAACTCATTTGCAGTACGCGTCATTATTGCTACCTCAAGGATTATTTAGAATACAATTCTACAATCAAGCTTTCGTTGATTTCAGCAGGTAAATCAGAACGATCTGGTGCAGCTTTGAACGTACCTTCCAATTTAGAATGATCAATTTCAATCCAAGCTGGAATGCCACGTTGAGTCGCTAACTCAACTGCGTTTTTGATACGCAATTGTTGTTTAGCACCTTCGTGAACTGCAACAACGTCACCAGCTTTAACTTGGATAGACGCGATGTTAACACGACGACCATTTAAAGTGATTGAACGGTGAGATACAAGCTGACGAGCTTCTGCACGTGTAGAACCAAAACCCATGCGATAAACAACGTTATCTAGACGGCTTTCAAGAAGTTTCAACAAGTTTTCACCTGTTGCGCCTTTAACACGAGCAGCTTCTTTGTAGTAGTTACTAAATTGACGCTCTAAAACACCGTACATACGACGTACTTTTTGTTTTTCACGTAATTGTAGTGAGTACTCAGATTGTTTGCCGCCACGAGCGCCACCATGTTGGCCAGGTGCTTTAGCAGCTTTTTTTGTTTTGACGTCAAATGGTTTAACGCCAGATTTTAATTGCAGGTCTGTCCCTTCGCGGCGAGAGAGTTTGCATTTTGGACCAATATAACGAGCCATGAATGTTTCTCCTTACACGCGACGTTTTTTAGGTGGACGGCAACCGTTGTGCGGGATTGGCGTCACATCGGTAATGCTGTTAATTTTATAACCCACTGCACCTAAAGCACGAACCGCAGATTCACGACCTGGACCAGGACCTTTTACAAGGACGTCCAAGTTTTTCAAACCGTAATCTAAAGCAGCTTTACCAGCAACTTCAGCAGCTACCTGAGCAGCAAACGGAGTTGATTTACGTGATCCACGGAAGCCTTGTCCACCAGAGGTAGCCCAAGCCAGTGCATTACCTTGACGATCGGTAATAGTCACAATGGTGTTATTAAAAGAAGCGTGAATGTGTGCAACACCTTCAGAGACGGTACGAGTGACCTTCTTGCGTGTGCGAGTATCTTTAGCCATCTTTTAGCTTCCAGAAATCTTATTTCTTAATAGGTTTGCGCGGACCTTTACGGGTACGTGCGTTAGTTTTGGTGCGTTGACCACGGACAGGCAAGCTGCGACGATGACGAAGACCGCGGTAGCAGCCTAAATCCATTAAACGTTTAATGTTCATGGAAATTTCGCGACGTAAATCACCTTCGGTAGGAACCTTAGTAACTTCTGCACGAATCGCATCAAGCTGAGCGTCATCTAATTCACGAATTTTAGTTGTTGGTGCAATACCAGCAGCAGCTAAGATAGCTTTTGCAGTGTGGCGACCAATACCAAAAATGTACGTTAGAGAGATAACAGCATGCTTGTTATCCGGAATGTTTACACCGGCAATACGAGCCATTCAATTTTCTCCAAAAAGGCAGTTAAGATAATCAACCGCCCGACAAAATCTTTGAGGGGCGGATAATAACCTAATTAGCCTACTGAAATCAACAGGTCTTGATCAGATTAACCTTGACGCTGCTTATGACGAGGTTCTGCGCTGCAAATTACGCGAATAACCCCATTACGACGGATAACTTTACAGCTACCACAAATTTTCTTTACAGAAGCTTGAACTTTCATAATGAAACCTCTAAGTGCGCTTATCCTTTCGGATGAGCAGTCGTTTTACGCATTAACGATTGATTGTCATATTGATGCGATGTGAGATGAGCTTGGAGCTGAGCCATAAAGTCCATCACCACCACCACTACGATCAGTAAAGACGTACCACCTAAGCTAAATGGAATACCAAATGAGCTTTGTAGAATCATCGGCATTAAACAGATGATTGTGATATAAACCGCGCCAATAAAAGTCAAACGATTCAAAATATGATCTAAATAGCGTGCAGTTTGCTCACCAGGACGAATACCCGGTACATAAGCACCACTACGTTTTAAATTCTCTGACACTTCTTTCGGACTAAATACTAGCGCAGTATAGAAGTAACAGAAGAAGATAATTAATGCACCAAATAGCACCAAATACATCGGTTGACCCGGCGACAATACGAGTGCCAAATCTTGTAGGCCACGTTTAATCACGCCAGCATTTGGGTCTGCACTGCCAACCCATTGCCCTAAGCTCGCTGGGAACAATAGCAATGAACTCGCAAAAATTGCAGGAATCACACCCGCCATATTAATTTTTAATGGCAAATGTGTTTGCTGAGCAGTAAATACACGACGACCTTGCTGTTTTTGAGCATAGTTTACTGGAATGCGACGCTGCGCCTTCTCAATAAACACAATTGCTGCTAACACTGCAACAGATAGCAATGCAAAGATTGCAAGACCAATTAAACTTGATTGGCCATTATCTACTGAGGTTAAAGATTGCAGAACCAAGTTCGGCAAACCAGCAACGATACCAGCGAAGATGATCATGGAAATACCATTCCCTACTCCACGCTCAGTAATTTGCTCACCTAACCACATCAGGAACATTGTACCTGCAACCAAAGAAGTTACAGCAGGAACGTAAAAAGCAAGTCCACTAGTCAAAGTAATATTTTGACTAATCAGACCTGCACACATCCCAACGGCTTGCACAAGTGCAAGAAACAATGTGCCTTGTCGCGTATATTGATTGATCTTACGCTTACCTTGTTCGCCTTCTTTCTTTAAAGCTTCCAGCGAAGGAACAACCGTAGACATTAACTGCACGATAATCGATGCAGAGATATACGGCATAATCCCAAGAGCAAGAATTGACATACGCTCTAATGCACCACCTGAGAACATGTTAAACAAACCAAGGATCGTACCTTGGTTTGCATTAAACAGATTCTCTAGTGCGGCATTGTTAATGCCCGGTACTGGAATATGTGCTCCCAGTCGAAAAACCAACAACGCCCCGATGAGGAACATCATACGGCGAATAATTTCACGATATTTCACATGAAAAGGTTGGCCTTTCATCATGTTAACATGACCTGTCGAACTAGGAGTCATAGACACTGGGGATTACTCCTCGACTTTACCGCCAGCAGCTTCAACAGCAGCTTTAGCGCCTTTAGTCAATGCAACACCTTGAACAGTGAATGCACGAGTAATTTCACCAGAAAGTACGATGCGTGCACGCAACATATCTTTACGTACAACGTTAGCAGCTTTTAAAGTTTCAAGAGACACGATGTCGCCTTCAACTTTAGCAAGTTCTGATAAACGTACTTCAGCAGTTTTCAAAGCCATTTGGCTAGTGAAACCGAATTTAGGTAAACGACGGTATAACGCAGTTTGACCACCTTCGAAACCAGGACGTGTACCACCGCTCTTACGTGAGTTTTGACCTTTGACACCACGGCCACCAGTCTTACCAACGCCAGAACCGATACCACGGCCTAAACGAAGGTTGTCACGCTTAGCACCTTCTGCAGGTGCAATTGTATTTAAACGCAGAGTCATGGCTTATTCCTCTACACTAACCATATAGTAAACTTGGTTGATCATACCACGGTTAGAAGGCGTATCTTGCACTTCAACTGTATGACCAATACGACGCAGACCTAAACCTTTAAGGCTAAGCTTGTGATTTTTCAAGCGGTGCGATGAAGATTTAGTCTGGGTAACTTTAATCGTTTTCATGATTGATTACCCTTGAATTTGTGCTACTGATAAACCACGTTTCGCAGCAACTTTCTCAGGAGAAGTCATATCACGCAAACCGTTAAAAGTTGCGTTTACTACGTTAGCAGCGTTAGTAGAACCATAACACTTAGTTAATACGTTACGTACACCTACAGCTTCTAAAACTGCACGCATAGCGCCACCAGCAATTACACCAGTACCTTCAGAAGCAGGTTGCATGTAAACGCGGCTTGCACCGTGACGAGCATTGATAGGGTGCTGAACAGTACCGTCAACAAGGTCAACAGTAATCATGTTGCGACGAGCAGCTTCAAGTGCTTTAGAAATAGCAGCTGGAACTTCACGTGCTTTACCACGACCAAAACCTACGCGACCATTACCATCACCCACAACAGTTAATGCTGTGAAAGAGAAGATACGACCACCCTTAACAACTTTGGCTACACGATCAACGGCAACCAGCTTTTCAACAAGACCTTCGTTTTGTTCAACTTTAGCCATGATTAGAACTCCAAGCCGTTTTCACGAGCAGCATCAGCCAAGGCTTTGATACGACCATGATATTTGAAACCAGAACGGTCAAATGCAACTTTAGTTACACCAGCCGCTTTAGCACGTTCTGCAATTAAAGCACCAACTTTCTGAGCCGATTCAACGTTACCAGTAGTACCAGCACGTAGAGTAGCGTCTAAAGTAGAAGCTTGCGCTAATACTTTGCCACCATCTGCAGAGATAACTTGAGCATAGATGTGACGCGGAGTGCGGTTTACACACAAACGAGTCGCACCCAATGCACGGATGTGCAAGCGTGTGCTTTTCGCACGACGCAAACGGGATTGTTTCTTTTCGTTCATAAGAACCTCGCGCCTTATTTCTTCTTAGCTTCTTTACGAAGTACAACTTCGTCAGAATAACGAACACCTTTACCTTTATAAGGCTCTGGCGGACGGTAACCACGGATTTCTGCAGCAACTTGACCTAATTTAGCTTTATCAGCTGATTTAAGTACAATTTCAGTTGCAGTAGGAGTTTCAGCAGTTACACCTTCAGGAAGGTTGTAGTCGATCGGGTGAGAGAAACCAAGGTTAAGGTTAACAATGTTACCTTTAACCGCAGCTTTATAACCAACACCGATAAGCTGTAACTTACGTTCGAAACCTTCGTTAACACCTTTTACAAGGTTGTTAAGCACAGCGCGAGCAGTACCAGCTTGCATCCAAGCATCTTTAGATTCAGCTTTAGGAGCAATAACTAGAGTACCGTCTTCCTGTTTTAGCTCGACCAGCGCATGCAGGTTGAAAGACAATGTACCTTTGCTGCCTTTCACTTCGACCTGCCGGCCGTTCTGAGTAACTGTAACACCGTTAGGTACAGTTACTGGGGCTTTAGCCACACGAGACATGAGGAATCACCTATTAAGAAACAAAAGCAATAACTTCACCACCGATACCTGCAGCACGTGCAGCGCGATCAGTCATGATGCCTTTGCTTGTAGAAACAATTGCAATACCTAAACCTTGCTTAACGCTAGGAAGTGCATCTTTACCGCGATATTGACGCAGACCAGGACGGCTTACGCGTTTCACAGTATCGATAACTGGTTTGCCTTCGAAATATTTTAAAGTAATCGTTAAAGTCGCTTTGCCTTCATTGTCAGCAACAGCTACATCAGCGATATAACCTTCTTGTTGAAGTACGTTAGCAATCGCAACTTTCAACTTTGAGTTTGGCATAGAAACAGTTTGTTTCTTTGCCATTTGTGCGTTACGAACACGTGTTAGCATGTCGGCAACGGTATCTTGCATACTCATTTATAGTGCTCCTTACCAGCTTGCCTTAACAACGCCCGGTACATCACCTTGCATTACTGTTTCACGTAATTTGTTACGGCTTAAGCCGAACTTACGGAAGTAACCATGAGGACGACCAGTTAAACCACAACGGTTACGTAGACGTACTGGAGACGCATTACGTGGTAATGCTTGAAATTTCATCATCGCTTCGAAACGTTCTTCGTCTGATGCATTAACGTTTGCGATAATTGCTTTTAATTCAGCACGTTTCGCAGCGTATTTAGCAACAGTAGCTTCGCGTTTCAATTCGCGATTAATCATACCTTTCTTAGCCATATCGACCTCTTATTTGAACGGGAAGCCGAATGCACGCATAAGCGCACGGCCTTCGTCATCGGTGCGAGCAGTCGTAGTGATGGTAATGTCCATACCACGAATACGATCAATCTTATCAAAATCGATTTCAGGGAACATGATTTGTTCCTTAAGACCCATTGAGTAGTTACCACGACCATCGAATGATTTCGCAGAGAAACCACGGAAGTCACGGATACGAGGGATCGCGATAGAGATCAAACGGTCTAAGAATTCGTACATACGTTCGCCGCGTAAAGTAACTTTACAGCCGATCGGCCAACCATCACGGATTTTGAAACCAGCGATAGATTTACGAGCTAAAGTAAGTACTGGTTTTTGACCAGCAATTGCTTGCATATCAGAAAGAGCGCCATCTAACAATTTCTTGTCAGCTGATGCAGCACCAACACCCATGTTGATGGTGATTTTTGTAATGCGAGGAATATCCATCACATTCTTAACGCCCAATGTTTCTTTTAATTGAGCCTTAAGTTCGTCGTTGTAACGCGTTTTAAGTCTGGCCATTGCCTAGTCAACCTATTACTTCGCTACCGCCACTGATTCACCATTAGATTTGAATACGCGAGTTTTCACGCCTTCAATCACTTGGTAACCAACACGGTCAGCCTTTTGGGTTGTAGCATTAAAAATTGCCACGTTAGAGATATGAAGCTCAGCTTCTTGAGTTACGATGCCGCCTTCAGCGCCAGTAGCTCGGTTAGGCTTTTGATGCTTCGTTACCAAGTTAAGGCCTTCAACCTTAACACGGTCATTTGAAACAGACAAAACAGTACCTTGTTTGCCTTTTTCTTTACCTGCGATCACAATTACTTGATCGCCCTTTTTAATCTTAGCCATGAGTGCCTCTTATAGAACTTCAGGAGCCAATGAAATAATTTTCATGAACTGTTCAGTACGAAGTTCACGAGTCACTGGTCCGAAAATACGAGTTGCAATCGGCGCTTTGTTGTTGTTCAAAATAACAGCTGCGTTATCGTCGAAACGAATAACTGAACCATCTGCACGACGGATGCCGAATTTTGTACGTACAACTACAGCATTCATCACGTCACCTTTTTTAACACGTGCACGTGGAATAGCTTCTTTTACAGTAACTTTAATAATGTCGCCAACAGAAGCATAACGACGATGTGAACCACCAAGTACTTTAATACATTGTACGCGGCGAGCACCACTGTTGTCTGCTACGTCGAGCATACTTTCGGTTTGAATCATTGCCCTACTCCAAAACCGAGCATCACCGGTCGCAATTTCGAAAGGCTCAAAGAGTACTCGAAATTGACCGATGATGCAAGAACGTTTAATTACTCAGCAGCAGCTTCAACAACTTCAACTAAAGTCCAAGACTTAGTTTTAGAAATTGGGCGGCTTTCTTTGATGCTTACTACGTCGCCAACTTTAGCAACATTATTTTCATCATGAGCGTGTAATTTAGTTGAACGGCGGATTGATTTGCCATACAACGGGTGTTGAACGCGGCGTTCGATAAGAACAACGATAGACTTGTCCATCTTGTCGCTAACTACTTTACCGGTTAACGTGCGAACTGTTTGTTCACTCATTGTCCGTTCCCCTGTTTTTCGGTAAGGAGGGTCTTAATACGAGCAATTGTCTTACGAGTAAGCGCAACTTCGTGCGATTTACCCAATTGACCAGTTGCTTTCGCCATACGAAGACGGAATTGGTTAAGCTGTTGCTCATCAAGCAAAGCTGTCAACTCTTCTACCGACTTTTCACGTAGATCATTAGTTTTCATTACATTACCGTCCGAGTCACGATAGTGGTTTTAAACGGAAGTTTTGCAGCAGCAAGCGTAAACGCTTCGCGAGCAAGTTCTTCGTTAACACCATCAATTTCGTATAAGACTTTACCTGGTTTGATTTGGCAAACCCAGTATTCCACAGAACCTTTACCTTTACCCATACGAACTTCTAATGGTTTTTCAGTAATTGGTTTGTCTGGGAAAACACGGATAAAGATCTTACCACCACGTTTAATACGACGGCTGATTGTACGACGCGCTGCTTCAATTTGACGTGCGGTCATTTGACCACGTTCAACTGATTTAAGTGCAATAGTACCAAAAGATACTGAGCTACCGCGATGTGCTAGACCAGTGTTACGGCCTTTTTGCACTTTACGGAATTTAGTACGTTTAGGTTGTAACATGGATTATTCTCCTTTTTCAGCAGAACGATCATTGCGACGACCACGACGCTCTTGACCTTCACCACGACCACGGCCACGTTTAGCTGGACGTTCTTCAGCTGGAGCTGGGTTCATGACTTGTTTCATGCCGCCCAAGATCTCACCACGGAAGATCCATACTTTAACGCCGATCGTACCGTAAGTAGTCTCAGCACGCATAGTAGCATAGTCGATGTCAGCACGAAGAGTATGAAGAGGTACACGACCTTCACGATACCATTCAGTACGAGCAATCTCAGCACCACCTAGACGGCCTGAAACTTCTACTTTGATACCTTTAGCACCAGCACGCATAGAGTTTTGAACCGCACGCTTCATAGCACGACGGAACATTACACGTTTTTCTAATTGAGAAGCGATTGCTTCAGCAACTAAACGAGCGTCTAAATCTGGGCGATCGATTTCGTTGATACTTACTTGCGCAGGAACACCCATAATGGCTGTTAATTCGCGTTGTAATTTCTCAATGTCTTCGCCTTTTTTACCGATCACGATACCAGGACGTGCAGTGCTAATAGTTACTTTAGCTGCGCCTGTAGGGCGTTCGATAAGAATATTGCTTACCATCGCATTCTTAAGTTTTTTAGTTAAAAACTCACGAACTTGAAGATCTTTTAGCAAATATTCAGCATATTGTTTCGGATTCGCATACCAGTTAGCGTTATGACGTTTCACAACACCTAGGCGGATACCGATTGGATGAACCTTCTGACCCATATCAAACCCCTACCTTAACGGTAATGTGACAAGTACGCTTAGTAATACGATCTGCACGGCCTTTAGCACGTGGCAAAATACGTTTCAGGCTCATGCCTTCATCAACGTAGATCGTAGAAACTTTAAGGTCGTCTACATCTAAACTGTTATTGTGTTCAGCGTTTGCAATCGCAGATTCCAATGCTTTTTTAACTAAAACTGCAGCTTTTTTGTTGCTGAAGTTTAAGATATTTAAAGCATGCGCAACAGATTTGCCGCGAATTAGGTCTGCAACCAAACGTGCTTTTTGTGCCGAGATAGCGGCACCGCGTAATTTAGCAGTTACTTCCATCATAGCACCTATTAACGTTTAGACTTCTTGTCAACACCGTGACCACGATAGGTACGAGTTGGCGCGAATTCACCTAATTTATGACCAACCATATGCTCAGATACGATCACTGGAACATGGTTACGGCCATTGTGTACAGAAATTGTTAGACCAACAAAATCCGGTAAGATCATCGAACGACGCGACCAAGTTTTGATCGGCTTACGGTTATTAGCCGCGATAGCCGCTTCAACCTTAGCGAACAAGTGCGCATCGACGAATGGGCCTTTTTTCAGAGAACGAGGCATTGTCAGATTCCTTTACTTGTTACTTAACGCGACGGTCGCGAATGATCATCTTAGTCGTACGCTTGTTGGTACGTGTTTTGTACCCTTTAGCTTTTTGACCCCATGGACTTACAGGTTGAATACCTTTATTACGTCCTTCACCACCACCATGTGGATGGTCTACTGGGTTCATCGCCATACCACGTACGGTAGGACGAACGCCACGCCAGCGTGATGCACCTGCTTTACCAAGTGAACGAAGGTTGCTTTCTGAGTTAGAAACTTCACCTAACACAGCACGGCATTCAACGTGTACTTTACGCATTTCGCCTGAACGAAGACGAATGATAGCGTAAGAACCGTCACGACCCAACAATTGAGCAGATGTACCAGCAGAACGTACTAATTGTGCGCCTTTACCGATTTTAAGCTCGATGTTGTGAAGAGTAGAACCGATAGGCATATTGCGAAGTGGTAAGCAGTTACCTGGACGGATTGGAGCATCGTTACCAGATTGAACTTGATCACCAGCGCGAAGGCCTTTAGGTGCAATAATATAGCGACGTTCACCGTCAGCATATTTCAATAAAGCAATATGAGCTGTACGGTTTGGATCGTATTCAATACGCTCAACTACAGCAGGGATGCTGTCTTTGTTACGTTTGAAGTCTACGATACGGTAGTGCTGTTTATGACCACCACCAACGTGACGAGTTGTAATGTGACCGTTGTTATTACGACCGCCAGTACGTTTTTTAGCTTCAACCAACGGAGCATATGGCGCGCCTTTGTGAAGGTGGTTATGAACCACTTTCTCTACAAAGCGACGTCCTGGAGACGTTGGCTTACATTTTTGAATCGGCATAATTTTCGTCCTTATTCCGCTGCGTTTTCAGCGGTATCGCCCAAGTCAGCCATTTCAACATCTTGGCCAGCTTTCAGGGTGACGTATGCTTTTTTAACATCAGAACGACGTCCTAATGTTTTACCAAAGCGTTTAGTCTTACCTTTAGTGATCGTTGTGTTAACTTTAACAACTTGAACACCAAATAGTTGCTCAACAGCTTTTTTGATTTCAAGTTTGTTTGCATCTAGTGCAACTTTGAACACTTGAACACCAGCAGTTTCGCCTAAAACTTGTGCTTTTTCTGAGAATACAGGTCCTTGTAGGACTTGATAGATACGTTCGTTGTTCATCCGAGTTCTACCTCAATTTTCTTAGCAGCAGCAACAGACATAACAACTTTATCGAACGCGATCAAGCTAACAGGATCGATTGCAGCAGCATCAACCACATCAACGTGTGGAATGTTGCGAGCAGCAAGATACAAGTTCTCATCAACAGCATCTGTAACGATTAATGCACGAGGTGCATTCAAGTCGTTAAGTTTTGCAAGCAATTCTTTAGTTTTTGGAGCTGCAACAGCAATCTCTTCAACTAAAACAAGGCGATCTTGACGAACAAGCTCAGCCAGGATGCATTGCATAGCACCGCGATACATTTTACGGTTTACTTTTTGAGACCAGTCTTGTGGACGAGCAGCAAAAGTTTTACCACCGCCAACCCAGATTGGGCTACGAATAGAACCAGCACGAGCGCGGCCAGTACCTTTTTGACGGAAAGGTTTTTTACCACCGCCAGAAACGTCAGCACGTGATTTTTGCGCTTTAGAACCTTGACGACCACCAGCTAAGTAAGCTGTAACAACTTGGTGTACAAGAGCTTCGTTAAAATCACGACCAAACGCAACTTCAGATAACTCAACAGCAGAGCCGGAAACAGTATTTAAATTCACGTTATTTCCCCTCAGGCCTTGATAGTAGGACGAACAGTAACGTCGCCACCAGTAGCACCAGGAACCGCGCCTTTAACAACTAGAACTGAACGTTCTGCGTCGATAGCAACGATTTCAAGACCCTGTGTAGTTACACGTTCAGCACCTAAGTGACCAGGCATTTTTTTGCCTTTGAACACGCGACCAGGAGTCTGGTTTTGACCTGTAGAACCGATAACACGGTGAGATACAGAGTTACCATGTGTAGCGTCTTGAGTACGGAAGTTCCAACGTTTAACACCACCTTGGAAACCTTTACCTTTAGATGTACCAGTAACGTCAACAATTTGACCCACTGTGAACACATCCACACCGATAGTTCCGCCAACTTCACGACCTTCAAGATCAGCTTCTGTAGCGCGGAATTCTTGAACTAGACGACCAGCAGCTACACCAGCTTTCGCAAAGTGACCTTTCTGAGCGTTAGTTACGCGAGATTCGCGACGTTCACCAGTAGTGATTTGAATCGCTTGATAACCATCAGTTTCAAGCGTTTTGATTTGTGTGATGCGGTTAGGATCAACCTCAATCACTGTTACAGGTACAGAAACACCAGCATCTGTAAAGATACGTGTCATACCGCACTTGCGACCGACTAAACCAATAGCCATGTGCATAAACCTCTAAAAAAGCGGCCTAATTAACTTAGAGCGTTAATTAACCGAAAGCCTTAACCCAAAGCGATCTGAACATCAACACCAGCTGCAAGATCTAACTTCATCAATGCATCAACAGTTTTATCTGTAGGTTGAACGATGTCGATCAAACGTTTGTAAGTGCGGATCTCGTATTGGTCACGCGCATCTTTGTTAACGTGTGGTGATGTTAAAACGTTAAAACGTTCGATACGTGTAGGCATCGGGATTGGACCACAAACTTGTGCACCAGTACGTTTTGCTGTTTCTACGATTTCTTGAGCTGATTGATCAATTAGACGGTGATCAAAAGACTTAAGACGGATACGAATTCTCTGGTTAGACATACCAGTTAACTCCAAGCCAAATATATAAAGAATCACCCTTGACGCATCTCACCCCACTTTAAAAGAGGCAAGTGTCAAGAGCAGTGAAATATCACTAAGGTCACGATCGATGCCGTGACTGTCACGATGTTAACTACTTTATTCGTAGCTAACCCCCTTCATCAAAGGGTCGCCCATTATAGCTATTGTTTAATGCATAAGCAAATCCCTTTTGCTGTTTTTCTTATATTTTTCATTTTTTATGCAAGATCAATTGCTTAACTTTTAATCAATAGGCATTTTTTCTTAATACATACTCTATTGCTTGGTTTAGTATTTGATTTCCCTCAATAAATTTGTTTTTTGCGCTTTTCCGCAGATCATGTACTGGCTGTACATGTGTTCCTGAAAAAAATGCCACCTCTTCATCATTTTCCAAAAATAAATCGAGTACTTCAGGGGTAATTTCAGGATGAAATTGAAAGCCCAAAATATTTTGTCCAATTTGATACATTTGATTACGACATGCATCATTTTCCGCCAGTAATACCGCTCCTTTGGGAATTTCAAATGTTTCACTGTGCCACTGCATGACTTTAAACTCTTCAGGTAGTTTGAAACAGTCATGCGGTACGTTTGCGACCTTACGGATGGTCGTCCAACCCAATTCTTGTTGTGCATTTCGACTCACCGCCCCACCCAAGGCATTGGCAATCAATTGCCCACCTAAACAAAGCCCGATTGCGGGTTTACCGAGGGCTAAATAGCGTCGCAGCCAACGCTTTTCTATTTTTAACCATGGGAAATTTGCCTCATCATTTACGCTCATGGTTCCACCCATAATGATAAGTAAATCGACATCTTCAACATGCGGCAAAGCCTCGAGATCTAAGGCTTGATCGACAGGTAATGCAAAGAATTCTGTGGCCGTAATTTTGGCCTGATGCTGTTTTAAAAATTCATAACAACTGCCGAACCCTTCACCAGCAATATGCTGAAAATAATGTACTTTTAAATGCGACTTCATGCGCTAAACCTATTGTTGTTGCTCTGTTATCGGTTTTGCAAGAATGAAGCCAACTTTGCTTTTCACTTAATTTTCTATACAAAAGCATCGTAAATCCATGCGTTTTAGTCGTATTCTTTTGAACATTCATTATTATTTTGATCATTTCAGAGCGCCACGTGAAAAAGAATCCTCAAACTGAACTCATTCATGCACCAAGAATGGCACCGCAATACATCAATAGTGTTCAACCTCCCCTGTTTCGTGCATCCACTATAATTTTCGAAAATACAGATGCGCTATTTAATCGCCATTGGACCGATGATTATGACTATAGCTATGGCACGCATGGTACCCCCACGACATTTACCCTAGGCGATCAGATTGCTCAGATTGAAGGTGGCTTGTATCACTTACTCGCACCAAGCGGTTTATCTGCAATTAATTTGGTCAATTCATGTTTTTTAAGTCAAGGGGATGAAGTGTGGGTCGCAGATAATATCTATGGCCCAAATATGGACCATTTACGCAATTTAGAAACCCGCTATAGCATCGTGGTCAAGGTTTATAACCCTATTGATGTCGATTCATTTAGCCCTTCAGCGCAAGCCAAGCTTATCTGGTTAGAAGCGGCGGGTTCTGTCACTTTAGAGTTTCCAGATTTAGTCGGCTTGGTCAAAAAAGCTCAAGCGCAGAACATTCTCACTGCACTGGACAATACGTGGGGCGCAGGACTTGCCTTTAATGCTTTTGATTTTAGTGCTGAGCACCTGGGTGTCGATATCAGTGTGCATGCCTTGACCAAATACCCAAGTGGCGGCGGGGATATTTTGATGGGTTCGGTAATTACACGAGATAAAAAGCTTCATCACAAACTGTTTCGTGCGCACGCCATTCAAGGCATTAGCATCTCTGGTGATGATGCCGCGCAAATACAACGCAGTCTGGCTTCTATGCGCCTGCGCTATGAACACCAGTCACAAAGTGCTTTAACTTTATTAAATTGGCTAAAACAACAGCCAGCCTTTGTACAGGTTTTACATCCTGCTGATGAAGCTTCCGCAGGACATCAGTATTGGAAAGAAATTTGTACAGAACAACACAGTGCCGGTTTGGTCAGCGTGATATTTAATGAAAAATATAGTTTGCAAGATGTACGCCGCTTTTGCGATGCGCTGAAACTCTTTAAGCTCGGTTTTAGCTGGGGTGGCCCAGTCAGTTTAGTCATGCTATATAACTTAAAAGATATGCGTGTACTCGAACATTCACATATTCAAACCGGCTTACTGGTTCGCTTTTGTATAGGACTAGAACATCCTGCAGATTTAATACAAGATATAGAAAACGCACTACAACATTTAAATAAACAACAACTCGAATAAATACAGGAACATCTATGGGTACACCAATTATTATTGGCAAAAAGACACAAGACACCACACAAGATGTGGTGCTTCATTCACAATTTGCAAACCGCCATGGTTTGATTGCTGGGGCTACAGGTACTGGTAAGACGGTGACGTTGAAGGTGTTGGCAGAAAGTTTTTCTCGGCTGGGTGTACCCGTATTTTTAGCCGATGCCAAAGGGGATGTTTCTAGCCTTGCTAAAGCAGGTGAAAACAATCCTAAATTTGACGAACGAATTAAAAGTTTAAATATCGAGAGCATTCCTTTTGCAGCCTCCCCTGTGGTGTTTTGGGATTTGTTCGGTGAACAAGGACATCCCATTCGCACCACCATTTCTGAAATTGGCCCACTGCTCCTTGCCCGAATTCTCAACTTAAATGACACGCAAGAAGGTGTGTTATCTGCGGTCTTTCGTATTGCCGATGATCAGGGCTTATTGCTCATCGACTTTAAAGACTTAAAAGCCATGATCAGCTACGTCAGTGAACATGCATCCGAATTTAAAAATGAATATGGCAATTTATCACCTGCAAGCTTAGGTGCAATTCAACGTAATTTGCTCGCATTAGCCGATCAAGGCGGTGACAAGTTCTTTGGTGAGCCTGCACTCAATATTATGGATTTCATTCAAACGGATGCGCAAGGTCGTGGCAACATCAACCTGCTCGCCGCCGACAAGTTAATGAATACCCCTAAGCTCTATGCAACCTTTTTACTTTGGATGCTGTCAGAACTGTTTGAACAATTGCCCGAAGTTGGAGATATGGATAAACCCAAACTGGTGTTCTTCTTTGATGAAGCGCATTTATTGTTTGATAATGCCAGCCCTGCTTTACAAGAAAAATTTGAACAAGTGGTACGTCTGATTCGCTCTAAAGGGGTCGGTATTTACTTTGTAACGCAAAATCCACTTGACCTACCTGAGAGTGTTTTAGGACAACTGGGTAACCGTGTTCAACATGCGCTACGTGCATTTACCCCCAAAGATCAGAAAGCGGTCAAGACGGCAGCAGATACTTTCCGAGCCAATCCTGCGTTTAAAGTCGATCAAGTGATTACGGAACTGGCTGTAGGTGAAGCACTGATTAGCTGTCTAGATGAACAAGGCACACCTCAAATTGTTGAACGTGCTTGGGTGATGCCACCCTACTCTTCATTTAGCCCAATTGCTGTAGAAGAACGCAAAGCTCTGATGGCAAATAGCATTGTCGCAGGTGTGTATGACACCGAAGCAGATCGTGAAAGTGCCTATGAACTTTTACAAAATAAAGTGGCGGAGCGCCAACAACAAGCCGTCCAAGCGGAACAAGATAAAATAGAAGCCAAAGAACAAGAAGCGTTGGCCAAACAACAAGCAAAAGAAGCAGATGCACTCGCCAAACAGCAAGCACGTGAACAAGAACGCCTTGCGCGCGAACAACAAAAAGAAGCTGAGCGTTCAGCCAAACAACGTGAAAAACTGATTCAAGACACGGTAGGAACTTTTGCAAAAAGTGCTGCACGCAGCTTGGGCGGGTCGACAGGTCAGAAAATTATCCGTGGCCTCTTAGGTTCTATCTTCGGCAAGAAATAATCTAAAAGCCCAATTAAAAAGTACAAAATTATGGAATCTTTTTATATTCCATAATTTTTTTATGGTTTTTACTAAAACATGTATTGCGCGGATGTATTTAAAAATGTATTTTAAATACATCTTATAAATAACAGCCATGAGAGATCAGCTATGACTCCGCAGCAAATTGACCTAGTAAAAGCTACTGTTCCTGTTCTACGTGAAAATGGTGTCGCGCTGACTGGTTACTTCTATAACCGTATGTTGGGCAATAACCCTGACCTCAAAGAAACCTTTAACATGGGACATCAGCGCAGCGGTGCTCAGGCACAAGCCTTGGCGGGTGCTGTATTGGCTTATGCTGAAAATATTGAGGACCCATCTGTACTTTTACCAGTTGTAGAATTAATTGCGCATAAACATGTGAGTCTTAACATTCAAGCGCCAGACTATAATATTGTCGGCGAAAATTTGCTGCACTCGATCAGTGAAGTATTAAGCATTTCAATGGAAGATCCACTGATTGCAGCTTGGGCAGCAGCATATGGACAATTGGCAGACTTGTTTATCAGCACTGAAAAAGCGATTTATGAGCAACATCAGCAAACTAAAGGCAGTTGGTTAGGTTGGCGTAATTTCAAAATCGCGAAAAAAGTGGCTGAAAGTGATGAAATCACCTCATTCTACCTTGAGCCTTCTGATGGTGGTGATTTACCAAAATATGAAGCAGGTCAGTACATCTCTGTACGTGTATTGGTCGATGAGCTGGGTCTAAAACAACCACGTCAATATACACTGTCTACCAGCCCACAAGACAACTACTTACGTATCTCTGTAAAACGTGAAGATCAGAAAGGTGACTTGGTTCCAGGTTGGGTATCAAATACACTGCATGGCTTGGAGATCGGTTCAGAAATCGAAGTGTCTGCACCAACAGGTAATTTCTTCCTGATTGATTCACAAAAACGCAATGTCTTTATCAGTGGTGGGGTAGGTCTAACACCAATGATTGCGATGCTAAATCAGTTGGTGACTTTAGACATGCCACAACCTGTAACATTTATCCATGCCTGCCGTAGCAAACAAGTGCATGCAATGCATAAACACATTCAGGATTTGGAAGCAAAATACCCACGTCTTAGTACCTTTACAGCGTATGAGTTCCCTCATGCTAATGATAAGTTAGGTGAAGATTATGATGCTGCTGGTCGTCTAGACTTAGGCAGCATGGATACTGCACTGTTACCGATCAATGCGGATTATTACCTTTGCGGTCCAATGCCATTTATGGCTGAACAACAGAAAGCTTTAATTGCTCGTGGTATTCCTGCTAGCAATATTCACAGCGAAGCTTTCGGCACTGGTGGTGTAAAACACTAACTAAGCTATTCACCTGAAATACAAAGGGTTAGTTTAGTTATGCTAGACTAGCCCTTATTTATTTCTCTCAGACTCACAGTATTATCATGCAACTCAATAAATTCACCGATTATGCATTACGCATTTTGCTCTATATCGCACGTCCTCGTGATGTGCCTTATAACATTGCTGAAATTGCAGAAGACCTGCACGTTTCGCGTAATCACTTGGTGAAAATTGTGCATTTTATGGCAAAGCAAAACTGGTTAATCACCAGCCGCGGCAAAGGTGGCGGCATCCGCCTTAACCCTGAAGCACTTGAGGCTCAGCTCGGTCAAATCGTACGGATTTTGCAAGGTAATCACCAGATTGTTGAATGCAATGACCCACCCTGCGTACTGCGCAGTCAGTGTGGTTTAAAAAGCATTTTAGACCAAGCTTTAGAACAGTTTTATCAAAGTCTCGATCAGTACAAACTTGCCGATGTTTTACAACCAAGCAGCGCATCTAAATTTACAACACAATCTCCAATTCAAATGATCAATCTCTAATTTCACTTTGCCTGCGACAAAATTCGCTTGCCTGCCCGACTTCCTTTATAATGCGTGTTGTTAAATCAGTTATTGAAGTTGGGTTATGCATCAGCACAGAGGAAAATCACGAAACAGTAAGGCGGCCAATGCGCCGAAGCAAAAGATTACTTATGAGAAAAAAGTAGACTCTGCGATTACTGAATATGCTGTGCGCTCGCTCAACTGGCTACGCAAAGCTGAGTTCTTAATGAGTGCGCCTAAACTCAACCTCTGCGTTGAAGATACCGGCTATGAAATTGCCTTTGCTGGCCGCTCAAATGCGGGTAAGTCGAGTGCCATTAATGCGCTCACCAACCAAAAGCAATTGGCTCGTGCGTCGAAAAAACCGGGTCGTACCCAAATGATCAACTTTTTCAGTCTAGGAAATCCTGATCAACGTTTGGTCGACTTACCGGGTTATGGCTATGCCGCTGTACCTGAAGCGATGAAAATCGTGTGGCAAAAAGAGTTAGAAAACTATCTGATACACCGTGAAAGTTTACAAGGTCTTGTGCTGTTGATGGATATCCGTCATCCACTACAACATTTTGACGTCATGATGTTGGAATGGGCACATTCACGTAAATTGTTCGTGCATGTACTGCTCACCAAATCAGATAAATTAAACCGTGGCCCAGCCTCTAAAGCACTACAAGAAGTGAAAGCGGCATTGAAAAAAATGAAACTTAACTTCTCTATCCAATTGTTCTCATCATTGAATAAACAAGGTTTAGAAGAGTTAGCGAGTGTCATGGCGGGTCGTCTAAACTTCACTCTAGAGCAATCCACAGAGTTTGATCTCGACAGCATACCTGAAGCATCGGAAGATGATATTGAAATCGATGCAGATGCGGAAGCATTCGATGACGTCGACACTACATCTGAAGATTTACCCCAAGCTGAAGACAAAAAATCAGACCACTAATCCATTATTTTTAAAGTCAGCGCAAGGATGATTGTCTGACAAAAAGTATCATCTGAAGATAATGAAATGTCCTGTATTGCTAATCACAATGCAGGATTTTTTTTGGATACTGAATACATCAGATGTGTACTCGATCACATAAAAACAAGGATAGGTCATGAAATTACTCTCCCGCTTGAGAAACACAAAACTTGGATCATCAATCGAATATAAAATTAAGCCACGTAAAGTGAAATTTGAGTGGCAAGATACTCAAGTTGACTGGGTACCCAACCAACCTTTTGTCAGCTATTTTATTAATGAAATTAATATGATCTTACCGGCAGGTGAGTTTTGGTTTTGCCGTCTGTATAACAAAGTATTGCCACAAATTAGAGATGAAAAACTAGCAGAGGACGTTAAAGCATTTATCCGCCAAGAAGCCATGCATGCTCAGGCGCATAACTCTGCCAATAAAGAATATCTATCTCAGCACAATATCAGTATTCAACGCAACCTTGAAATCATGGACTTTCTCTTTGGCAAACTGCTTGCGGACCAACCTTTAGGGCTCAACGTACCCAAAGCCTTGGATCATCAATGGGATCTCTTTCGTTTAGGCGTAATTGCAACAGTTGAGCATATGACCTGTGTATTAGGCAAATATGCTTTATACAACAAAGAGTGGGAACGCCTCGGTGCCGATCCGAATATGCTCGATCTAGTAAAATGGCATGGTGCAGAAGAAATAGAGCATCGTACCGTGGCTTTTGATTTGTATCGTCATCTCGGTGGGGGCTATATTTCTCGCTATTATCAAAGTGTGATCGTGATTGCTGCCGTACTTGGTCTATGGGTCGATGGTGCTGCACATATCATGCAGCAAGACTCACGCTATGCATCGATTAAACCTGCCGTATACAAACCGTGGATTTGGCGTGAATGGGCGCGTATCGCGCAAAAAGACAATCGCTTATTGCCACATCCGCTTTGGTTAGTGTCACAGCAATTGGGGTATTTAATGCCTTGGTACGATCCTGTTCATGAAGCAAAAACTGAAGATGCGATTGCCTATCTCGACAACTCTCCTGCTGCAAAACGTGCCGCACTGAAAGTTGCTTAAACACCATTTAAAATTTGTATTAAGCAGGGTTCGCCCTGCTTTTTTTTGTGCTCACATCCATTACGCTCCATTTTTATATTGAGCAATCAACACACTCAAGATGGATAGGCTCATAAGTTCGATGTTTAAAGTACAGGTATTCCGAGTTCCCTATTTTCTTTAAAATGCATCTATACTCAGTCTCATCCTAAAATAAAAATACACCGTTCAGGAGCACTCCATGCACGCTCACATCTCCGTTATTACACTGGCCGTGAAAGATTTATACGCTGCATTCGCGTTTTATCAGGAGGGTTTAGGTCTTAATAGCGCAGGGATTATTGGGACTGAATTTGAACATGGCGCTGTGGCATTTTTTGATTTACAACACGGTTTAAAGCTTGCACTCTGGCCGCAAGATAGCCTTAGTCATGACACCGGAATCAGTACATCAGCGTTTTGTCCAACTCAAATGTCTCTCGGACATAACGTTAACAGTCCCGCAGTCGTCGATCAAATCATGCAACAAGCCCAACGCGCAGGTGCAAAGACAATTAAGCCCGCACAGCCCACGTTTTACGGTGGTTATGCAGGCTATTTTCAAGACTTAGACGGGCATCTGTGGGAGATCGTCTACAACCCACATTTTAGCTCTTTATCTGCTTAATTCGACAACGCTGGTTCATCTACATCTCGCGTATGACGATCCACCACCACACTAATCATCATATCGCCCTGTACGTTCACCACAGTTCGCACCGTATCTAATAAGCGGTCAATCGGCAGCAATATCGCAATGGCTTCCGCAGGGAGCCCAACCGATTGTAAAACCATAATCATCGTTACCATTCCAGCGCTTGGAATACCCGGCGCGCCGAGTGACGCAATCATGGCGGTTGCACAGACAATTAACTGCTGACCCAAGGTTAAATCTAAGCCCATCAAGTTAGCAATAAATAACGCAGCAGCAGCTTCATACAATGCTGTACCATCCATATTTAACTGTGTGCCCAATGGAATCACAAAACCTGCTGTTTGAGGACGTACGCCTAAATTTTCCTGCGCACATTTCATCGACAGTGGCATCGTTGCTGAACTTGAACTAGTTGCAAAAGCAGTGATTAAGGCAGCTCGTGTTCCTCTAAAAAATGTCAGTGGGCTCATTTTCCCAAAAATCCATAGCAGCAGAGGTAACACCACTGCCCCATGGAAAATCGTCGTCCCTGTGACCACCGCAGCAAACTCGGCGAGGCGACTCAACACTGAAATATCTTCTGTAGCAATCAATTTAGCCAATAATGCAAAAATACCAATCGGTGCAAGCTTCATCACCCAGCCGATGATCATCATCATGATGTCGAAAAATTGCTGACTGAGCTTTCTCACGCTTCGGAACTTTTCACCGCCTTTGACCAAGGCCACACCTAGAAATAGTGAAAACACCACGACTGCGAGTACGTTGCCATCACTAAAGGCTTTAAACGGATTGATCAGTGTATTTTGAATAAAATTGGTAAAGAATGAACCTGCTGTGAGGGTGTCAGGACTCTGATGTTGTTGCATTGCATCTTGGAACATGACGATGTCCACGCCCTGCCCAACTTTAAAAATATGCGCACATGCTAGACCCAAGATCAGTGCCAAAGTCGTGGTGGTGACACAGCAAGCTAAGGTAATTTTCCACGTACGACTCAGCTGACCACCCGCTTGTAAATTCGATACCCCCACCACAATCGAACTAAAGATCAGCGGAACCAAGATCATTTTCAGCAAGCCAATAAAAATACTACTGGCAATCCCCAGGCCATACAGGCTGGCGGATAAAAACTGCGTCTCTGGAAACTGAATTAATAAAAAGCCAAATGCCACACCCAATATTGCGGCAATTAAAATCTGCGTATTTAAGCTCATTGTGCCTTGCATTTATCATCCTTTATTCAGGCACTATGCCATGCGACCCATTGAGAATCGAGGAATTTTTTGTCACATATACTGCTACAATTCTGCAAAGCATGTATTCAACCCAATTCAATTTGTACTGCACCCTAATTAGATAACTCGATTCCGTGAGTAGTTGCATAACCCCAAATTGACGGAGATAAAAAACCGAATCAGAAGATTCGGTTTTTTCAGTATTTAGCTTTTACGACTTAACACATAGTGCTTAAAGTTTATTGGGTTTCAATTTCGCGTAAACGGATCAAGCCTTCTTGTGTCGTACTACAGACCAACTCACCGTTTTGCCACATGCGACCGAAATTTAGACCACGTGAACTAGCACTGACCGTGGCATCCATGTCATAAAGCATCCATTCATCCACACGGAATGGCTTATGGAAATACATGGCATGGTCAATACTCGCACACTGCAAACTTGGTGATAAATAACTTAAACCATGTGGACGTAGTGCAGTCGTCATCAGCGTAAAGTCTGAATAGAATGCCGCAATAGCCTGATGTAAAGAGATGTCATCAACGTCAGCAGCAATTTTGTCATGGGTACGAATATAGTGTGCATACGATGGCGCAGCAGGCTGCGGTTGGTACGGGTTTTGCGGATCAATCGGGCGAATTTCCACATGACGGTCGCGCATAAAAGATGCACGGACGTTTTCAGGGACAAATTCCACCATCATTCGTTTCAGCTCAGCTTCAGATTTTAAATCTTCCACGGCTGGATATTCTGGCTCTGCAACTTGATAGTTCAACCCGTCTTCTTGCTCTGCAAATGACACCATACACATAAAAATCGTTTTACCATGTTGAATCGCACGCACCTGACGACTCACAAAACTGCGTCCATCGCGAATACGATCCACTTCATAAATGATCGGTGCATTGATATCACCGCCGAATAAGAAATATGCATGTAAGGAATGAGCTGGTCGATCTGTCGTATAAGATGCCGCACGGAGCGCCTGACCTAAAACCTGTCCACCAAAGACACGTTTCCCGACCAAATTTCGGCTTTGCCCACGAAAAATATTTTCTTCTAATTTTTCAAGGCTGAGTAAATCAACCAACTCTTGTGTTAAGGCATTCATAACAAACCTATCTATCATTCGGGATTAAGCTAACGCAGGCAACATCAACAGATGTTTAAATATATTTTCCATTTTGCCATAAATCCAGACTAAAACCCTAAAGATTCGCTGACTGATCTGTCACCTTGCTGATGCAATATAACTGCTAAAAATACGTTTTTTAACGATAAAATCTTACAATATCTATGCAATTTGTCAGAAAATGACATACAGTTTTTAAGTACAATTACGCAGAATAGATTCCCCTCAGAATCTCTGTGGTTTGGTCATGAAAAGTAGGAGTTTGTATGTCCAAGAGCGGCTTTGGTCAGATGTATCGAAAGCTTTCGAGTAAACTGCTTGACCTTGTGGTAACACCGCATGTTTTAGGTGAAGTCCCTGTAGAACCTGTAGTGACTGAAACCGATACAGATACCGGCGTACAGACAACGAAAATTACCTGCTACGTTCTGCAAAATCATTCACGGAGTAATGCTTTAATTGTCGATGGTGAAACCCGTCGTTTAAAGCTACACCCTGCACTCGACCCAATGACAGTGGGTACGCAAACAGAAAAAGCCTCTGTGGTGTTTTTACAACATCATGATGAAGACAACTTACTCAATCCACCGCCACATGCATTTCCACCTCGTTTATTACGTTTAATTGAGGTTTTGGAAAAAAATCCTGATGCGGATGTTGAGCTCGTTCCTGTAACCGTGCTGTGGGGCCGTGAACCCGATAAAGAAGACTCTTGGTTTAAATTATTATTTACCGATACCTGGTCTACACCAAGCAAAGTGAAGCAGTTGGTGAATATTGGTTTGCACGGTCGTCAATCGTACCTCGAATTCCATGAGCCACAGTCTTTGCGTCGTTTGGTTGAATATGCCAAAACTACACATCCGAACCTGTCACCTGCGACTTATATTGTCAGCACACTGAATGATTATTTAGATGCACAGCGTGAAGTGGTTTTGGGGCCGGATTTATCTGACCGTCGTAATGTGATGCACGGCCTGATCAAATCTACGGATGTGCAAGATGCGATTCGTCGTGAAAGCATTCGCAGTAAAATCAGTATGGTTGAAGCTGAACGTCGTGCGATTGGTTATTTAAATGAAATCGTTTCTGACTATTCTGCATCAACAGTACGTTTTGCTGACTTAGCACTGACTCGTCTGTGGACACAGCTTTATGATGGCGTCGAAGTGCATAACTTCAGTACCGTTCGTGAACTGGCCAAAGACTACGAGATCATTTACACCCCATGCCATCGTAGTCATATCGACTATTTATTATTGTCATATGTGATCTATAAGCGTGGCTTGATGGTGCCGTACATTGCTGCGGGCGATAACTTAAACATGCCATTTGTCGGGCAAATTTTACGTGGCGGCGGCGCGTTCTTTATTCGTCGTTCATTCCGTGGCAATGGTCTCTACACCACCGTATTTAAAGAATACCTCTACAGTATTTTGGCGCGTAATACGCCGCTTGAATACTTCATCGAAGGGGGTCGTTCACGTACTGGTCGTTTATTACCACCGAAGACCGGCATGCTCGCCATGACTGTCCATGGTCATTTACGTAATCCAGCCAAACCGATCGTGTTCTTACCGACCTATATTGGTTATGAGCGTTTAATGGAAGGTGCGACCTACGTTGGCGAAATGAATGGTAAGCCGAAAGAAGGCGAATCGATCATTGGGATTATGAAAACTCTGCGTAAGATCGAACGTATTTTCGGTAAAGTGCATTTGAACTTTGGTGAGCCGGTTTTCCTTGATGATATGTTGAAACAGCATAATGCAAGCAACATCAAAATCGAGAAAAATGACGACCCAATTCCGCCAGAAGTTTCGGATGCCATTAACAGTTCTGCACACGTGATTTTAGAAAATATTAACCGTGCAGCAGTGGTGAACCCAGTTTCATTGCTTTCACTGATTTTATTGGCAACATCTAAACATACTTTAGATGAAGAGATTTGCATTAAGCAGTTAGATACCTATCGTGATCTTTTAACTGCCTTACCTTACGATGAGCGCATGCAAGTAACACCGCTGTCAGGTAAAGAAATCATTGCTTATGGTTTAAAACTCAAGCTGATTAAACGTGTTCATCATGTCCTTGGCGATATTATTGCCATTGCTGATAATCAAGCGGTGCTGTTAACCTACTTCCGCAACAACATCCTGCACGCATTTATTTTGCCATCACTCATTGCCGCTTTGGTTGAACATAATGGTTCTATTCGCCGTGGTGATTTAATTAATGTCATTCGTACACTGTATCCGTTCTTAAAAGCTGAGTTGTTCCTTAAATGGAATGATGAAGAACTTAAAGATCAGATCTGTGCGTATGCAGAAGTACTGATCAAAGCCAAGCTAATTTCTGAAGATGCAGAAGGCAACCTGATCTCCCCTGCGCCTAACTCAGAGCAGCACAATCAGTTAGTGGTCTTAGCTGCACCCGTGATGCAAAGTCTTGAGCGTTACTACATGACTTTGGCCTTAATCACACAACGTGGTTCGGGCAATATCTCTACGCGTCAGGTTGAAGAACTCAGTCACTTGGTTGGTCAACGTCTATCTGTGTTGTATGAATTTAACTCGCCTGAGTTCTTTGATAAGGCCTTATTCCAAAGCTTTATTAAAGTCTTAACCCAACAAGGTTATATCAGCACCAATGAAAACAACGCCATTGTGTTTGATGAAAATTTCCAAAATGTTGCGCAGTATGCCAACCTCGTTTTGGATGATGTGACCCTGCAAATGTTGCAGCACATTACAACCTTTAGTGATGAAGAGTTAAAAGAAGCACTAGATAAAGTTGCTGCGGAACAAGCTAAAAAGCGCTTGAAACGTAAGAAAAAATAAACGGTTCTGATTTTTTTCACTATAAAAGCAAAAGAATTTGAGCAAAATTAGGGACAAGTTGTAAAAAGCTTGTCTCTATTTTTTGGACTATACAAAAGTATTTAATATTTTCTTTTTTAAAATTAAGGTATGTACATTCCAAAATTTTGGATTTCCATTGGCTAGCGGTTTATTGCCTTTAAATTCATCGATATAAATAATATCAAAGTCCGCATCAAACAATTGTTTAAGCTCTTCCTGTTCAAAACCTATAAATTTTTCAGAAAAATTATTTACCCAATCATCATCTTTCCCTAATAGTTGTATGAGTAAAATGCCTTGCTCACTTAAGGATTCCTGCATTTTCTTTAAAACACTTTCAAGCGAATCCGTAGAACAAAAAAATAAACTGAATAAAGCAATAATTAAACTAGCTTTAGGAAAGCTATAGTCTTCAAAGGCCTGATTAGAAAATAAAAAATTCTTATTGTCTTTAAATTTACTTAGACAGATATTTTTAGCTTCAACAGTTGGATCAAATGCATATACTTTAAAATTATGACGGAGTAGAAATGATGATTCATTTCCTGCACCACAACCACAATCAATCGAGATCTTTGGTAAATTTTCAAAATAACTCAAAGCTTTTTCCAGAATCGGTCTATGGGGTAGATTCTAAGTAAGTTCAGCAAATGATTTTGTCATTATTTAATTTTTATCCTTTGAGATCCATCCGAAAATTTGAACAATACATGTTGTAAAAGACCTATCTTATTCATTTATAGAATTTCTTTTAATACTCACAAAGCTGCTCTGAATTTTATACGTCACGCCAATTTTACATACACATCACAATCAATCGTGCGCTAACTTAAAACCACTCTCCATCATCCGCGTTGCATAAATCTTTTTACCTGTTTCTACTTCACTCTCTAAAACCAATTCGGGTAAATGCATAGCTCTTTGCAATTCCAAGATTCGCTCATGCAAAGGTTGAGGTTGGTTATTAGTACAAATATATGATTTTTCAGGATGTTCCACGTGAAGTAGATGACACAGAAATTTTGCCAAATCATCGATATGTATTCGATTTGACCAATGAATATTGGGATAGCGATTAGTCGTTTCTGCCAGTTTCTGCATTCGTGTTGTCGATGTGCCATAAATCCCAGAGGGACGTACGATCACGCATTCGTTAGGAAATGCTTGTGTGTAGCGATGCTCCATTTCCAGTAACAACATGCCCTGCTCATCGATCGGATGTGGCACAGTGTCATCATCAATCCGCTCCCCCGCATGTTCACCATAGACACGAGTGGAAGACACCACGATTAAACGTTGTATTGGATGATGTGCTAATGCTTGAACAATCGGCTGTACAGAATCGACATAAGTGTGTCGGTAAGCATCCACAGCATTGAGTTGAGCATGACGTGCAGGAGCCAAAAGAACATAGACTACATCAATCGGTTGAACCTGCGACAAATCCAGTTGGTGAACATCTTGGATTAAATGTTCTGCAAAATCATCCTCTTTCGCACTACGACTCACTGTGGTAATTTGGTGACCTTGCTGAAATAATTGTTTAGCAACACGTTGCGATGTTTTACCATAACCGATAAATAGAATATGCATCAAACGACCTATTCTCAGAACTGATCCATTTAGATCATATAAACCGAAGTTGAGGGGACATGGCTGCCGTCCATCAATTGCAAGGGGTTGGCAATGCCGCCGCTGCTTTACTTGAAAAACTAAATATTTTCACGACAGATGATCTTTTGTTTCATCTGCCACGCGACTATGAAGATCGTAGCACGATCATCCCCATGAACCAATTAACCGTGGGCCGCAGTTATTTACTAGAAGGCACGGTCAAAAATATCGACTTCCCACCCGGTAAGCGTAAATCGATGGCCGCCCTTTTGGATGACGATTGTGGCAAAGTCACTTTACGTTTTTACCATATCTACAAAGGCATTACTGATCGGGTAAAACCGGGAAATCGTTTACGGATTTTTGGTGAAGTCCGTGTTGGTGCTCGTGGCTTAGAAATGTATCATCCTGAACTACAGGTGATTACTGAACACACGCCTTTACCTCAAACCCAACTCACTGCGATTTACCCTGCAACTGAAGGCTTAACACAGCCCAAACTGCGTGAATACGTCAAACAAGCACTACAGTTATATAGTGATGACTTACCTGAATTATTGCCAGAAAAATTCACCAATGGCTATGCCCTAAAACAAGCACTGGACTATATTCATCACCCCCCTGTCGATGCCAATATGTTGCAACTCAGCCAAGGTTCTCATCCTGCACAGCAACGTTTAATTTTCGAAGAATTGGTTGCCCATCAGGTCAGTTTGCTCAGCCGCCGTGCTTATATTCAACAAATCGAAGCACCGTCATTCTCTGCAAGTAAGAACTTCACCAAACAGCTTTTAAGTACACTACCGTTTGAAATGACCGGCGCACAAAAACGCGTGTCCAAAGAAATTGCGGTCGATCTGAAAAAGAACAAACCTATGCTGCGACTCGTACAAGGCGATGTAGGTGCAGGTAAAACCTTGGTTGCAGGCGTTGCAGCCTGTCATGCGCTTGAGGAAGGTTGGCAAGTGGCCATGATGGCGCCAACAGAAATTTTGGCCGAACAACATTATCTAAATTTCAAAAAATGGTTTGAGCCTATGGGTCTGACCGTGTCCTGGCTTTCAGGCAAGCAAAAAGGTAAAGCTCGAGCTGCAGCAGAACAAAGTATTCAAGATGGTTCCGCCAATTTAGTGGTCGGCACACATGCTTTATTTCAAGACAATGTTCAATTTGCCAAATTGGGTTTAGTGATTATTGATGAGCAACACCGTTTTGGTGTCGATCAGCGTTTGGCACTTCGGAACAAAGGTCTCAATGGCATGACACCACATCAACTGGTGATGACAGCAACCCCTATTCCTCGTACCTTGGCGATGTCGGCTTATGGCGACTTAGACACCTCTGTCATTGATGAACTACCACCCGGTCGTACACCGATTCAAACGGTCACCATTCCACTGGATCGTCGTGAAGAAGTGCTACAGCGGATTGCCAGCAATTGTGCTGAAGGCAAACAAGCCTATTGGGTCTGTACCCTAGTGGAACAATCCGAAACCTTAGATGCTCAAGCCGCTGAAGCAACTTTTAATGAAATTAAAGAACGCTTCCCAGACCTCAATATTGGTCTGGTTCACGGCAAAATGAAGGCCGATGAAAAGCAAGCAGTGATGCAGCAATTTAAAAATAATGAATTGCAATTACTAATTGCAACCACCGTCATTGAAGTCGGTGTTGACGTCCCGAACGCCTCAATCATGGTGATTGAAAATGCAGAACGCCTAGGGCTTTCACAACTACATCAGCTACGTGGTCGTGTAGGGCGTGGTGCCAAAGCCAGTTTCTGTGCCTTGCTGTATAAAAATCCCTTGTCGCAAAATGGGCAAGAGCGTTTACGCATTATGCGCGAGACCAATGACGGCTTTATTATTGCTGAAAAAGATTTGGAAATTCGCGGCCCCGGTGAGCTCCTCGGCACTAAACAAACGGGCGATATGGGCTTTCGTGTAGCAAAATTAGAGCGAGATGATCATTTACTCAATCAGGCTCACTATGTGGCTCAACAAGTCTTGAATGACCATCCTGCACAGGCTCAAGCGCTTTTAAAACGATGGCTGCCTGAAGCACCCCGTTATGCCTATGTATAAAATTAGGATGATGGATCGATTATCCTAAAAATGCAGATTGGCTTTAAGCAGTAAGCTTGTCGAACAGATTGCTGTAGTGTCGTGATTGCACTTCACAGCAATCTGTGCAAAATACTCAAAAAAGAATGATTAGAATAAAAACATGCTCCAATCTATCCAACACTTCATCCAAAAAGGAATACAGAGCGTTTCCCCTTGCCTGCTCTGCGGTATCGATCGACAACAACATCATTCGCTTTGTACCGACTGCTGGGCACAACTGCCTTGGTTTAAACAAGCGGTTGATCGCCATGAACACAGCATCTCTTGTGCCTTTTACTATGATTTCCCTATAGATCGCATCATTCAAAGCTATAAGTATGAGCAACAATTGCACTATCAAAATTTACTGGCACAGAGCCTTTTAAGCTTGCGCTTAGCTAGGGTTCAAGCCATCGTCCCCATGCCTATTTCAGTAGAACGCCTTAAAGACCGTGGGTATAACCAAATGCTGCTCGTTGCACAGATGATGGCAAAGCAATTGCGCATCCCTGTTTGGCAACCAGTGATTCGTCAAGCACAGCACGCTCAAAAAGGTTTAAGTCGGCTAGAACGCCTAGAAAATATCGAACAGCAATTTATTATCAACCCAACCGAAAAACGCCGTTTCCGTAAAGTCCTCATCATTGATGATGTGGTGACCACGGGGAGTTCAATCCATGCATTAAGTACGCTGTTACATCAGCTACATTGCACGCAGGTATATGCCGCATGCATTGCTGCGGCACAGCCTTAGTTTCAAACATCAACCACTAATAAAGAAACTGAGCAAGCGAAGCGGTTTAGCTTTCAGCAAGAGATCGCGCCTGCTGCTTCACCCAAGGAATCACCACCTCACGTGTTAAAGGTGCAAGTTTTGTTTGTGTATCATCCAAGCTGACCCATTGCATCGCTGCAATTTCCGCATCAATTTTCGGTTCACCTTGCAACTGGACCAGATAGACATAACTCACCAGTAGATGATCGACTTCGTTCGCAGCAGCCGTTTCAAAACGACCAATGAATTGCTCAATCTGCGCAGCGCAGCCAATTTCTTCCTGAATTTCACGCAGCATGGTGATTTCAGGAGCTTCATTGGGTTCTAATTTTCCACCCACTTGCATAAAGAATGCCGTGTGTTTTTTACGAACCACTAAAAGTTCATGCTGTTCATTTAGAATAATGGCTGCGGCAACGGTTATGGTTTTCATCAATCTTGTTCCAAATCCGCGATAAAGGCTGTACGTTCAACCATGCCCCATTTCGGCTCTGGCGCAGTGAAATGTTGAAACTTTTCAACAATCGTTTCAATATTATCTTCTGTAATTAAGCCTTCGATAAAACGCGGATGGGTAAAGCCTTTTTCTGCAGTTGTTTTTAGAAAATTCAATAAATCGTCATAAAAACCATCTACATTGAGAAAGGCACATGGCTTTAAATGAATGCCCAATTGAGCCCACGTCCACTGCTCAAAAATTTCCTCTAAAGTCCCTGCTCCACCTGGAATCGCCACAAAACCATCCGAGAGTTCAGACATTTTAGTTTTCCGTTGTTGCATATTTTCTACCACATGCAATTCGGTTAAATCTGGATGTGCCAATTCTTTATCGACCAAGACTTTTGGAATCACCCCAATGACTTGCCCACCTGCACGCAAAGCACTATCTGCCACGACACCCATCAAACCTGAACGGCCACCACCATAGACTAATGTAATACCTTGGGCCGCTAAATGACGACCGACTTTTTCAGCCACCTGTAAATAGGCAGGATTGTTACCAAGGGCGGAACCACAGAAAATTGCGATAGATTTCATTTATAATCACCATCAGATCAGGAACGCTATGCTGGAAAAATCAACTTTAAACAGATTTTTTCATAAATTAAGCATTAGAACAGTGTTTTTCAGCAAATCCTTGTCTAAAATACACCCATTCATTTTTAACTTACTGCGTAAGGGGAAAAGACAACATGCTTGAAGCCTTTTACGCCACAGAGCGCGGTAGCCTGGAAGATGTCACCATCAATGGTGACTTCGATTTACATCAGGATTTAGTCTGGCTCGATCTCATTGCCCCGTCTCAGGAAGAACAGCAATGGATTATGGATGCCTATGATCAGAATTTACCTACATTAAAATCATTAGAAGATATTTCGTCGAGTGCACGATTCTACCGTGATGACGATGGTATTTTGCACATCAGCACCTATTTTTTAACGAAAAATAAAAATTTTCAGGTCGATGGCGAACCCGAAGAAAATGCCAGCACCTTAGCTACCGTGCAGACAGTTGCCTTTATTTTGCATAAAGAACGCTTATTCACTTTACGGGGTGAAAAGCTGGTGGCTTTCCGTGCCTTTCGTGCCCGCGCGCGTCGTAACGATTATGAAATTGACTATAAAGATCCAACTTGGATTTTATTGGGTCTTTTAGAAGCCAAACTCGATGAACTTGCAGATATCTTGGAAGATATCCACAAGGACTTAGAAAAGTATTCCACAGAAGTACTGAATAACCGTCATCGTGAGATGATTTTAGACTTAGATGACATGATTACCCGACTTGCGCATTTAGAAGATATGCTCGGGAAAGCTCAGCTGTGTCTGATCGACTTACGTCGTGTTCTCACCTTCCTATCACGTCCTCGCGCCTTGGGTAGTCATATTTATGATGCCGACATCCGAGAACTCAGCGAAGACGTACGCTCTCTTGTTGAGCATGATGCCTTCTTGTTCCAAAAGGTTCGATTCTTACTGGATACCACTTCTGGGTTCATTAACACCGAACAGAACGATACAATTCGTCGATTCTCGATTTTACCAAGTATGCTTGCGCCACCGATGTTAGTAGCTAGCGTCTATGGAATGAACACCGATGTACTGCCATTCGCGCATGGTACAACCAGTTTTATCGTGGTCAGCTTAATCATCGTGGCATTCTTTATTGGCCCATTGATGTACTTCCGCTGGAAGAAATGGATTTAATCCGTTCCTATTGCGTAGACTTGCGAGAGTTTCTTATCCCGCTAAAATAAAAAAAAGCACCTTACGGTGCTTTTTTTTTATTTAGATCAATTGCAAGTCATGCTCAAGATGACAGGCTTGAATAATCTTCATCATTTTTTCAGGGACTGCTTTAAACTGTAAACCTTGCGCTTTTGGCGTTTGACGTAACCAACGGACCAAAACAGCTAAAGCCAAAGTACTGCCATGCTCAAGCTCAGCAAGATTGACCACTAAGGGAAAAGCTTGCTGTTGTTGAATCAATTTCAAGCCGTCTTGATAGTACAATTCGGCATTGTTGTAATCGATTTTGCCTGAAACCATCAATTCTTGTTGATGAAGTTTAATCACACATCACCTATCTTATTTTTTCTTGTCTAATGCAGCATCAGCATCAGGTTTGAAGTTCGCAATTGCTTTATCAATGTTACCGCCATTACGTTTTACAGTGGCCGCAAACTGATTACGGAATTGTAAGCCTAGATCGATACCCGAAACGTTGATATTACGGATTTTCCATTGTGAACCTTTATCCGCCAACTGGAAAGAGACTGGAATTTTTTCACCGTTGTTATGGAAATCAATCGTTACAACAGGGTTCTTACTGTTCGATGCTTTATAAGGACGCATGCTATATGTTTGGTTACTAAACTTAGCAAAAGCTGAACCATAGTTTTCGATCAGTGTTGCACGGAAGTTACGTTCAAACTGCGCACGTTGAGCCGCTGAGCTGTATTGATTCGTTGCATAAGTACCCATCACGATACGTGTGAACGCTTGTGAATCGATATACGGGTCTAAGTTTTGACGAACAATCGTTTTCACAACCGCAGGGTTATTTTGTAGTTTTGCGTGGTCTGCTTTTAAACGTGTAATGAGGCCATCAGCCACTTTTTTTACAAATGCAGGTGGTGCTTCGCTTGGAGCAGCAAAAGCTGTACCTGCCATCATAGTTGATAAGATACTTGCTGTAAGCGTCTGTTTTAACAATGTATTCACTTAATTTCTCCTAAAAATTATTCAACAAATGCAGGTTCTTCTGCCGTTGTTGTGTCAGCAGCTTCTGTTTTTTGTTCAGCATCTGCTGTGTTGTCAGATTTGTTCCCTGCACCACCGGTCACAAATTTAGACACCAAATCTTCGATTTCCATCGTACCTTGGGTATTACCAATTTGGTCACCACGTTTTAAGAAGTTGACACCACCACCCGGTACAATTTTCAAATATTTCTCGCCCAATAAACCATTGGTTGCCACCATAATGTAAGCATCTTCATCGATATTGGTGATGGATTTCATGTTAGCAATCAGTTGCTGTTCCATTTCTTTTTGTTTCGCAGGTGTTGCTGCTTCATAGTCTGATGTGTAACGCAGCTCTTCGAGTGCATTCTTTTGCACTTCTTTTAATTGTTCTGCGTTGTAAGAGGTTAATGAGCCATCCATAATGAGATGTGCTGTCACTAAGCGCGTCACAGGATCGAGTTTCAACGACTCCACTTGACCGACTTTGACACCGCTTAAGGTGACTTTGGCACGGGGTTTAATCCCGTTTACATTTTCAAATGTCGCGGTTAATTCATAACTGTCTTCGATGTTATTGCCGACCAAACCACTCACACGCATCGCCAAGAAGAAAATAGCGATAGCAAACAGAATGACAAAAAAACCGACGGCCAGTTCACTCGTACGTGATTTCATTAAATACCTCCGAACATGACCGCAGTCAACACGAAATCTGATCCTAAAACACACAACGAAGAATACACGACAGTACGTGTGGTCGACGTTGCAATACCTTCTGAAGTTGGGACACAGGCATAACCCTGATAGACCGCAATCCATGTACAAATTAATGCAAAAACAAAACTTTTGATGATGGTGCCATTAAAGACGTCTTTAAAGAATTGCACACTGTTCTCGATGCCACTCCAATAAGAGCCTTCATCTGCACCCAGAAAATCAACACCCACCAATTTACCGCCCATGATACCGACCGCAGCGAAAATCACCGACAACATTGGCAAGCTAAAAATACCAGCCCAAAGTCGAGGCGAGATCACACGTTTTAATGGATCGACCCCGATCATTTCCATACTCGACAACTGCTCAGTGGCTTTCATCAAACCAATTTCAGCCGTTAAAGCAGAACCTGCACGACCTGCAAAGAGTAAAGCCGCAACCACAGGTGCAAGTTCACGCAGTAAAGTCAGTGCAACGGCTGTGCCGAGCATCGCTTCACTACCAAAGGTTGACAGAATGCTATACATCTGCAAACCCAGTACCGAGCCAATAAATAACCCAGATACCACAATAATTAGTAATGAAAGCACACCAACACGGTACATCTGATAAATAAACAATTTCACGCCAAGTAAAGTCGGCATGGAAAAAAGAATCTGCAGCAACATAATGGTTGCTACGCCGATTCCTCGAACACGTTCAATGACGCGTCTACCTAATGCGGCAATAGCATTCATGAACGAACCTCATGATTTAAATAGGGCTGATGACTGAATTGATAATCGACCGGACCTTCTACCGAACCTGTCAAGAACTGCTTCACAAAAGGCGAAGCATGTGCTTTTAACTGCTCAGGTGTTCCCTCGCCCTGCACTTTCCCTTCAGCTACCACATAGATGTAATCTGCAATTGATAATGTTTCAGCCACATCATGCGAAACAATAATCGTGGTTAGATCTAAAGCTTCACGTAGCGAACGAATCAAGCGAGTTAAAACCCCCATCACAATCGGGTCTTGCCCTGCAAAGGGTTCGTCATACATGATCAGCTCAGGATCGAGTGCAATTGCACGGGCCAAAGCCACACGACGATTCATACCACCTGAAAGTTCAGAGGGCATCATTTTTTCTGCGCCACGTAAACCAACAGACTCTAATTTCAACGCAACAATTTCAGCGATCAAATGCTCTGGCAACTTGGTATGCGCACGAATTGGAAAGGCTACGTTTTCATATACCGACATATCGGTAAATAATGCGCCGCTCTGAAACAGCATCCCCATACGCGCACGCGCAGCGAAGAGTTCCTGACGTGACATCTGTGCAATGTCCTGCCCATCAAGCAACACTTCTCCATTATCGGGAGTCAATTGACCACCAATTAAACGGAGTAAAGTCGTTTTACCTGTACCAGATGGACCCATAATTGCAGTGATCTGACCACGACGAATTTTTAAACTGACATTGTCATAAATGACGCGCTCTCCTCGCTTAAAACTCAGGTTTTTCACTTCGATCAGTGCCTGAGTCTGAGAAGACGTTTGATTATTCATAGCTGAGGATTTTCCTGCATTTTTTTCAGCATGCATACTATAAAGGATTGAAGTTTAAAATGTTACCATTGCATGAGCGCATATCCCTGCATTCCATCAGGTAAATTGTTTTTTATTATTAATGCGATTTTATAGAGGCTGCTTTCAACCCAATAGAAGAATTTAGTTAAAATAATTGTATATATAGTAAACGATATTACACAATAAGAGTGTCAAACCGATATAAGGCATAAGTACCTCGATCATCACTGTACGCATATTTGCCAACGCGTTTCCGTTCATATTAATTATCATTAAACACATAAAGTTTGATCAAGTATACATTTTTCTAATTAAAAAGCTAATTTAAATCCATAAAAAAAACCGGTGTTTCCACCGGTTTTTTCGATATTTCTTTCGAAATTCAATTAGTCATTGAATTTACGACGTGGACGGTCTTCACCGAAAGTGCGTTCGCCACGTGGTTTATCATCACCGAAACGTTTTGGACGGTCATCGCCGAAACGTTTTGGACGATCTTCACCAAATGAACGTTGAGGACGGTCACCGTTGAATTCACGACGTGGACGATCTTCACCAAATGAACGTTTTGGACGATCGCCATAACCTTCACGAGCTGGTTTGTAATCTACACGGTTACCACGGTTGTCATCGTTAGAACGACGGTCAAAACCACCTTCACGACGTGGACGATCGCTGTTAAATTCGCGACGTGGACGATCTTCAAAACCGCTTTCACGACGTGGACGATCGTTGTTAAATTCGCGACGTGGACGATCTTCGAAACCGCCTTCACGACGTGGACGATCGTTGTTAAATTCGCGACGTGGACGATCTTCGAAACCGCCTTCACGACGTGGACGATCGTTGTTGTATTCGCGACGTGGACGATCTTCGCCACCGAATGAACGACGTTCGCCATCACGGTTGCCTTCACGACGTTTGAAGTTTGATTCACCTTCAAAACGACGACCGCCACCGAAACCACCACGACCACCGCGACCGCCATCACGACGACCACGACCGCCATCACGGCTACCGCGTGCAGGAGGTGGAGATGGCTCAAGACCTTCAATTTCAGATACATTTAAACGTGCATCTAAGAAGTCTTCTAAAGCACGGATTTTACCGCGTTCACGGTAAGTCGCTAAAGTAATCGCGTTACCAGTACGGCCTGCACGACCTGTACGACCGATACGGTGTACATAGTCTTCGTTCTTCATTGGAAGACCGAAGTTAATTACGTGTGAAATAGTTGGTACGTCTAGACCACGTGCAGCAACGTCAGTCGCAACTAAGATTTTTGCACGACCTTCACGAATGCTACGTAAACGACGGTTACGTACAGTTTGTGGCATTGCACCGTGAAGAGCGACAACTGAGTGACCTGCTTCTGCAAGTTCTTCAGCCAACATATCTGTATCTTCTTGGGTAGATGCGAATACAACTGCTTGATCTACAGACTCATCAGATAACCAGTGAGTCAAAAGTTTTTTCTTGTGTTCGAAACCGTCAGTCCAGTGAAGTGTCTGAGTAATGTCAGTATTTGTAGAATGACCAGTTTCAATCGCAATACGCTGTGGATCATTCATCATGCGTTCTGCAAGTGTAATGATACGCGGCGCAAATGTTGCAGAGAACATTAATGTTTGTTTACGGTTAGCAGCCAAGTCGCTGATCGCTTCTAGGTCTTCAGAGAAACCTAAGTCAAGCATACGGTCAGCTTCGTCAACGATTAACGCATCAACGTTGTCTAGTTTAATTTGACGACGGTTAACCAAGTCAAGTAAACGACCTGGAGTCGCTACGACAACTTGTGCACCTTTAAGCTGTTGGATTTGTTTACCGAAAGGCATACCACCCATAATTGCAGCAATACGAACACCTTTCATGTGACGTACTAAAGCAATTGCGTCTTGGCTCACCTGTTGAGCCAATTCACGTGTAGGGCAAAGTACAAGAATAGACGGTGCAGTTACCGCTTTCATGCGCTCTTTGAAAGACATCAATGTGTCTTGACCAGCCAAAGCATTCACAGTTGGGAGTAAGAATGCAGCAGTTTTACCAGAACCAGTTTGGCTTGATACAAGAAGGTCTTTACCTTCTAATGCAGCTGGAATTGATTGTTCTTGCACTGGAGTCGGAGTAGTAAAACCTAGACCTTGTAATGCTAGTTGTAACGACTCATGTAAAGGAAAATCAGCAAAAGTTTTGCTCATAGAGTATTTCACCCCAAAAATGGGTGCTCCATTAAAAATATAAATTCAGATGGACATCGGCAAAAAGCGGCACAGCAAAAGACGCTGAAAATATAGAATCAGCGGCGATCCGAGAACGACGATGCGTATAACGCACACATGATTACAGCCGCAACCTGAAGGAATCGCTTAGCGATTGGGTGGGGCGCGAAATATCGTCCTCTCTTTGGACCGGAACGCGCATACACAATGATAGAAGAGAATGTTCAGGTAATGAACGAAATTTAGTGCGTGCGGGGATTATAGCAGAAAGTTTTTAAATGTCACCTGTTTTAGTCAACTTCAGAATATTTTTTGTAAGAAGCTTTAAGTTATAGGTGTTTAAGCCATTATTTTTGACCGATTAGACAAAAATAAAGCCCTCATAAAGAGGGCTTTATTTCATTATTCTGTCAATAAACTCGAACTAAGCGTTCTATTATTTAGCAGCTTCGCCCCAAGCTGGAACTACAGCTTGCATAAGCGGTTTAAGCATTTTCATAGAACATGCAAGTACTTGACCATTGTCCATTGAGTCGTTACCACCACGAGCATCAACCACAGTACCACCCGCTTCTTTCACAATAAGTTCGCCTGCAGCGATGTCCCAAGGTTTCAAACCAAGTTCGAAATAACCATCGAAACGACCTGCAGCAACATATGCTAGATCAAGAGCAGCAGAACCTGAACGACGGTATTGAGCACCGGCTTCAGTCACATTTAACAATGAGTTGAAATGGTTTTTCGCATAAGAAACCACTTCGCCATTACGAATTTTACGATACGCATGACCCACTGAAAGGAAAGTGTTTTCTAAGCTGTCTTTTACATTTACACGAATACGGCGTTGGTTCATCATCGCACCGCGACCACGGCTTGCAGAGAACAACTCATCTTTCACAGGGTCATAAATAACACCGTGCTGAGTTACACCTTTATGTTGAACTGCAATAGAGATACAGAAATGTGGAACACCATTGACAAAGTTTAATGTGCCATCAAGTGGGTCGATGATCCAACACCAATCAGCGTCGTGACCTTTGCCTTCTTGAAGACCAAACTCTTCGCCTAGGAAACTGTGATTTTTATAGCTTTTGCGTAGGGTATCGATAGTCAATTGTTCCAAATAACGGTCTACACGCGTTACTGGACCATCAATTCCTTTTTCTTCGACTTGTAGATCGAGTTTATGACGATTTTGATGCGCTTTTAAAAGCTCTTGACCAACTAATTGAGCCGCACGCGCAGCCATAACCACCATAGGTTCCATTGAACACCCACTACAAATTTGAAGATACTGATAAAGAATAATGCATAAAAGCCCTTATATCTTATCAAATATAAGGGCTTTTAGGGAAAAAATGTTTCTAAAAATTAGAAATTCAACAAACCACTGTTTGCTTATGTTTTAGCCAGCTCTGTGTCACTGAAGCGCCAATGCCTTCAGCATCCAGTCCAGCCTGATGCAACATTTGAGCATGTGTTGCTTGATGCATGAACTCGTCAGCCAAACCTAAATTCAGCACAGGCTTAACCACGCCTGCTTGGGCTAAATATTCATTTACTGCACTGCCCGCACCCGCCATGACTGCATGCTCTTCAACTGTCACAAACAGTTGCGTACTTGCCGCGATTTGATCAATCAACTGTGTATCTAAGGGCTTCACGAAGCGCATATTAATCACACGCACAGCCACATCTAGCTTTGTCGCTAAAGCCTGTCCTGCCTCTAGTGCCGCTTGAACACGACTACCAAATGCCAGTATAGAAATGGTGTCCTCTTGCTGATCATTGAAGTTTGCAACAATTTCACCACGGCCAATTTCAAGCTCAGTCATCTCTTGCTGAATCTCAACACCCAGCCCATTACCACGTGGGTAACGTACTGCAGCTGGACCTTTATACAAATAAGCCGTATGCAACATTTGACGACATTCATTTTCGTCTTTCGGCGCCATGATCACCATGTTTGGCACGGTACGCATAAAGGCATAATCATATGCACCGGCATGCGTTGGGCCATCTTCACCAACCAAACCTGCACGGTCGATACCAAATGTCACATCAAGATTTTGCAAAGCAACGTCATGAATCAGCTGGTCATAACCACGTTGTAAGAAGGTTGAATAGATTGCAACAACCGGTTTTACCCCTTCACAGGCCATACCCGCAGCCAAAGTCACCGCATGTTGTTCTGCAATGGCAACATCAAAGAAACGCTCAGGGAACTGCTTGGCAAATTGCACCATGCCTGAACCTTCACACATCGCTGGGGTAATCGCCAATAAACGATCATCCTGTGCAGCTTCATCACATAACCACTGACCAAAAACATCTGAATATTTCGGTGCAGTTGCCACTGCAACGGGTGCATTCACTTTACTGATGGCATGGTATTTGATTTGATCTGCTTCGGCAGGTGCAAAGCCTTTACCTTTTTTGGTATAGACATGCACTAAACGTGGGCCTGTGCGTTTTTTTAAGGCTTCAAACACATGTGTTAATTGTTCAACATCGTGCCCATCAAAAGGACCAAAGTAGTCAAAGCCAATGGCTTTAAATAAGTTATCTGCAGCATCGGTCGCAGCACAATGTAGGCGTGAGTTATACGCCCATTCAGGATGCGGTTGAATATAGGCTTCGCCATTTTCAGAAATATTAACCGATTGACCACTTTCCCAAATCGCAGCCAAATGTTTGGCAAAACCACCGGTACTGCATGAGATCGACATATCATTGTCGTTCAATACCACCATGAGGTCAGCATTGTGTGCCACCGCATCGTTCATGGCTTCAAAAGCCATGCCCGCTGTCATCGCGCCATCACCCACGATTGCAACCACATGACAGGGATCTTGCTTGAAGCGACGTGCCAATGACATCCCAAGACCAGCAGAAATCGCTGTTGATGAATGGCCTACACCAAAGGTGTCAAATTCAGATTCTTCACGGGCAGGAAACGCAGCCAAACCATCTTTGGCACGAATCGTCACTAATTGTTCACGACGACCGGTTAAGGCTTTATGCGGATAAGCTTGATGACCCACATCCCAAATCAAACGATCACGTGGCGTTTCAAAACAATAATGTAATGCCACGGTTAATTCGATCACCCCAAGATTGGCACCAAAATGCCCACCACTTTGTCCGGCCGCATACAAAATAAATTGACGTAACTCATCCGCCACTTGCTCTAATTGGCTGCGCTCGAGTAAACGAAGTTGTTGAGGATGGTTAATCGTATCCAGCAACGGTGTTACAGGGCGTTGAGATGGTATTTCTTTATACAGCATAATGTGGCAAAGCCTTCTAAAGCCTGGCAAATTCCTAAGCTCGGTCTAAATGGGTAACTCGATCATATCGTCGAATTGTATCACCTTACAATCAGCCAAACTTGTAGCGATGTAATTTTTAGCAATGATCTCGTTGGGGAGATTTTGAATGAGTCAGATTATCCTGAATAATCTTCCTATTTATCAACTATTATCGTTCGCTTTATACAAAAAAGAAAATGTTCTGCATAAATTCGTCGTTGCAATTCTACCAATGTCCAAGCATTACGCTATACTTTAGCCAATTTATAATCGAATAAACGGGTTAAGCAGTGCCTATAGAATTTGTCGCAACGTCAAGATTACCGACCGCTTTTGGTGAATTCAATATTACGGTTTTTCAGGATCCTGAAACCGGTGAAGAACATGTCGCACTCTCTAAAGGACTAGAACAAGCTCCCACTGAACCTGTGTTAGTACGTATCCACTCCGAATGCCTGACTGGTGATGCCTTCGCTTCACTCAAATGTGACTGTGGCCCACAACTTCAAGCCACCCAAAAATTAATTAATGAAGCGGGTCAAGGGGTGATTTTATATTTACGCCAAGAAGGTCGCGGTATTGGTTTAACCAATAAAATCCGTGCCTATGCCCTACAAGACCAAGGCCATGACACAGTGGATGCCAATTTATTATTGGATCTTCCTGCCGATGCACGTCGTTATGATATGTGTCCTATCATGTTGAATCATCTCAATATTACGGCTGTGCGTCTCATTACCAATAACCCGTTAAAAATTAAAGCGCTCCAAGAACAAGGGGTGAATGTCGTCGATCGCGTTCCGCTGACTGTGGGTTTAAATCCATTTAACGAACAATATTTAAAAACCAAACATGATCGTATGTCGCATATGTATCAAAAGGATGATTTTTAAAAATCCTTTAAATTCTCCATCTATAAATCCCTCCAAACCTCCCTTTACAAAAGGGAGGCTTTCCCCTCTTTAAATAAAGAGGGGTTAGGGGAAATTCAAATCGTCATCGAAAAAATACGATTTTCCGGCACACGGCGTTTTAACCTTAAGTCAAAAGCCATGCAGATATTACGTACAAAAGGCTTGCCTGCATCACTCACCTGAATGTACTGATCAAAAATTTCGAGCAAGCCATCTTCTTGCATTTCAGCCAATTGCGCTAATACTTCATCAAGCTCAGGAAATTGCATTTCTGGACCTGCCCAAGAGGTTTGGAAACTACACATCAAATTGAGAATATGCTTACGGATGATTAAGTCCTCATTTGTCAGCACATGCCCCCGATAGACTGGAATTTCATTCGCTTCTAAACGTGCATAATAGTCTTCAATTTTCTTTTCATTTTGCGCAAAGCTGTACCAACTATCACTGATCGAGGATAAGCCGAGTCCAATCATTACTTGGGTTTTCGATGCGGTATAGCCCATAAAATTACGGTGCAAACTGCCCTGCTGAAAAGCTTGATACATCGGATCTTGGGTTAATGCAAAATGATCCATCCCAATTTCATGATAGCCCTGCGCTAGTAGCTGTTTTTTACCTTCCTCATAGCATTGACGCTTTAAATCATCTTTCGGGACATCAGCATCTTTAAAACCACGCTGACCATTGCCCTTAATCCACGGCACATGTGCATAGCTATAAAAGGCTAAACGATCTGGCATCAAACGATTGGTCTGTTCAATGGTATGCAACACGTCGTTTAAATCCTGAAATGGCAAACCAAAAACCAAGTCATGCGAAATAGAGGTATAGCCAATATCACGTGCCCACTGTGTCACTTGTTCAACATGTGCAAAGGGCTGAATACGGTGGATGGCTTTTTGCACCTTCTCATTATAATCCTGCACTCCATAACTTACGCGTCGAAAACCAACATCATACAAAGCTTGTAAATGCTCACGTGTGGTATTGTTCGGATGCCCTTCAAAGCTAAATTCATGTGTATCGGCAATATCAGCATGCACTAGAATGCCTTGAATCAACCGGGTGAGATGCTCAGGAGAAAAGAAAGTAGGCGTTCCCCCGCCCAAATGAATTTCTTTAATCATCGGTCGATCGACCAAGAGCTGACAATATAAGTCCCATTCTTTCAGCACCGCCTGAATATAAGGCAGCTCCATCTCATGTTTTTTTGTGACTTTTTTATGGCAACCACAAAACGTACATAAGCTTTCACAAAATGGCAGATGAATGTACAGACTGATGCCTTCGCTGTGATTGGTCTCATCAAATGAACGCTTTAATCCCTGTTTCCACTGTTGTAATGAAAACTCAGCTTCCTCCCAATACGGTACGGTTGGATAACTGGTATAGCGTGGACCCGGTACATTATATTTTTGAATTAAAGAACTCGCTTGCTGAGACATCGATGCACCATTTCAATCAATGAGATTCAATTTAAATCTACTTAATGATTATTGTGCTGGGCTTCAGAAGTGAATTCAACCTAGCAAATTTGTCGGAATAGTCCCAATTTCAGTCTGAGCAATTGCTGCTAACTTTGCATGATCTTTTGGTTTAATCACTAGATTTCCAGATTTAAAGCATAGATCCGATGCTGAGTATCGGGAAAAATGCCTTAAGTTTTTACCTAATTTATGCTTTGATGACACTTATCTTTAAATTATTTTAATAAAGGTCACCATGCAGAATCCAACTTCAGCCGATATTCAACGTGTAGATGAATTCCTTCGCGATTTACAGGCACGGATTTGTGCCGCATTGGAACAGCAAGAACGTGCTGGTGGCGGAAGTGCCGAATTTGCGATCGATGACTGGGAACGCCCTGAAGGTGGTGGTGGTCGCTCACGTGTTCTTCAAAATGGAACTGTGATTGAAAAAGGCGGCGTGATGTTCTCGCACATCAACATTTCAAAATTACCGGCCTCTGCGACTGAACGCCATCCCGCTATTGCAGGTGCTAAAGCGCAAGCCATGGGCGTGTCATTGGTAATTCACCCGAAAAACCCCAACGTCCCGACCTCCCATGCCAATGTGCGTTTATTTGTCGCGGAAAAAGAAGGCCAAGATCCGATTTGGTGGTTTGGCGGTGGTTTTGACCTCACTCCATTTTATCCAAATGATGAAGATGTCTTATCTTGGCATCAAACTGCCCATGATCTTTGTGCCCCATTTAGCGATACACTCTATGATGAACATAAGAAATGGTGTGATGACTATTTCTATCTAAAACACCGTGATGAACAACGTGGTGTGGGTGGCTTATTCTTTGATGATCTCAACCAATGGGACTTTGAAACCTGTTTCAAATATATGCAGGCCGTGGGTAATGGTTATTTAGAGGCGATTTTACCGATCTTCCAAAGAAACCAAGACAAAGCCTATACCGAAGCACAACGAGACTTCCAACTATACCGTCGTGGTCGTTACGTTGAATATAACCTGGTCTATGACCGTGGTACCTTATTTGGCTTACAAACTGGTGGACGTATTGAGTCGATTTTAGTGAGTATGCCACCCTTGGCAGGCTGGTCGTATCGTCCTGAATGGGAAGAACATTCTGCCGAGAAAAGGCTCACCGACTTTTATTTAAAACCGCAAGATTGGCTGAATACGCTGAAATAAAACCGATAAACATGTATTTGCCCCTGTCCGTCAGGGGCTTTTTATTGCCTGAGGATTAGAGTATTCATTTGTATGTAATATCTTGATGCATAAATAAATTTTTTAAGCATTTACTTTGTAATCAGATTGCTCAACAATGACACATCTTTTAAACAGCTTTAAGCTATGTCATTGCACAATGTGTCAATAAACTCATGGCTGTAATTTTCTTGTACGGAGTACAACGCACATGACACATCAAACACTCAATAAAAAAGCAGTCAGTCTTACTGCATTGGTGTTTTGGAGCTTTGCTGTTGTGCTGATTAGCGCTATCAGTACCAATATTTTTTCCGAAACGTCTTTGAATGATAATTTGGCTATTGGCTTCATGGTGGTTGCCTTGATTGGTTTAGTCATCAGTGCGGCGAGCATCTTGATTCAAAGCGTCCTAGATATTTGTAATCCTTAATTTTCCGCCTTTATTTCACGATTTTAAGACTGCCCGAACTTTAGCCATCCTCGGTTTTGGCGTATATTGTCTGCTCTTTCACATCTACATGGACGCTGTGCAATGAGCAAACAATTTGCCGTGATTGGCAACCCGATTGAACAATCACGCTCACCTGAACTTCATCATGCCTTCGCTGAAAAAACAGGCCTCGACATTCAGTACAGCAAACGACTTGCGCCACTCGATGGTTTTCAGCACAGTGTCGAATCCTTCTTTGCCGAAGGTGGCATCGGTATGAATGTCACTGTTCCGTTTAAAGAACAAGCCTATGCACAATGTGCCGTCCTTACTGAACGTGCCAAAATTGCAGGTGCGGTCAATACACTATGGATGCAAGATGGCACACTCCATGGCGATAATACCGATGGACAAGGCCTAGTCGATGCCATCCGTGCCTTAGATTGGAATTTAGAACAGACCGATATATTGATCATTGGTGCAGGCGGTGCGACACGTGGCGTGATTTACCCACTGGTACAAGCTGGGGCCAAAAAAATCGTCATTGCCAATCGTACTTTAGCGCGTGCTGAACAATTGGTCGCTGACTTAAAAACTGCTGTCCCCAATGCAGAACTTGCAGCCATTGCCCTCACCGACTTAGCAGGTCAATTTGATCTGGTGATTAATGCCACATCGGCCAGCTTAACGGGTGATGCACTGATTTTGCCTGAAGCTTTACAATTCACGCACGCCTATGAAATGGCCTATGGCAAACCGTCGACGTTTTTGGATCAAGCCAAAGCACGCCATGTTCCGACCTCAGAAGGTTTTGGCATGTTGGTTGGTCAAGCGATTGAATCTTTTTCCATTTGGAATGGCATTAAACCTGATCTAAAAGACTTTCTATAATTCAAAATGATTTGCTCAATTCACTTTCTGAGCAGTCGAAACACCTAAAAAAAGAACCTCAATTGAGGTTCTTTTTTTGATCCAACTTAGTTCTTGTGTTTTTGTATCACCTTATAGGTCTCATAATAAGCCGATTGGCTGAACAACTCTTCGTGTTCTGCTGCTAGGCCTTGCAATGACGCTTCTGATAATTTTCCTTTGATATCATCAGCAAAGGCTTGCGCATAGATTTTTGATGCTTTCACCAAATGCGCTTTTTCAGTTCCTTCCAGTTCATAACTGGCTAAAAAGTTTTGTTGATATAAATGTGCAAATATCGCCTGATCAGTCTTATAAGTTTTTTGCAATTGTTTCCACTCAACCTGAGCTTTGTACTCACCAATCCCCGACTGCACATAATGATTGACTGAAGAACCTAAGTTATCAAAGTCTTGATAGCGATGCAAAGCATGCTTATCACGTAATTGATTTAAACGTTTCAGCGCATTGCCTGTTGGCTCTTTTAAGCCATCAACAAATCGATATGCATAAACTTCTGCAATTTCATTCAAATCATTGGCTGAGTAATAACGCACATACTGAGCGCGATAATTAGCAAATGCCACGACAAATGCCGCTTGATAGGCTTTCACTTCAGATTGATGACGTTTATAACTTTGCAAAGCCACAGTACTTAGATATTCAGGAAGTTCGATTTCTTCATTTGCAGCACGGACATCATCAACCGATGCAGTTTCTGCTTCAGCAAGCAGAGGATCATTTCCCGTGATTGGTGCAAGCAGACCTTTCAACATATTTTCAAAGAGTGAATCTTTACTGACTTCCTCAATGGATTTTGCCTGTTTCATGGCTTGACGATCAATTTTAGTCGCATTGCCATAATTCAAGATTTGGTTGCTACTTTTCAGCTTTAATTGACCTAAACGTGGCTCATTAAAGGCCAATTGATAGTCCATTACTTGGACGCGGCCTTTGTGATCTAAGCCTACATCCATCACAACATTCGAAGATGATTTATCCTGTGCATTCAGCACCTGCGCAATTTCAGCTTGATGCTTTTGCCATAATTGCTGAAATTGTTTTACATCGATAAGTTGTTCACTTTGATATTGCTGGAATACTGGCTTTAACTGCTCAACAGCATCCGAAATCTCAGAATCTGTGTTGGATGCGTCCGCATCAGAGGCCGATGGTACAGAATCTGTTTGCAGCGGTATCACCCGAACATCTTGATAATCCTGACACAGCGTGACTTTACCAATCGGCACCTGTTTGGTGTTCATCAAGGCCTGACAGACTTCCTCAGATAAGTTCGCTGTTTCATCATCTTCTTCGGAAGCCGCATAAACTTCGGTTACTTCAGTATCCGAACTATAGGCTTCTTCGTCATCACCCGCGGTTGCCTCCGCATATGCACTTGCAGTATCAATCGCCTCTTCAGCAGATTCAGCGGCAGAAGACGTTTGTTCGTCTTCCGTTTCGTGTTGGTGATACATCAGGCCATGCATTTTCGCATTGAGCAGCTCATTCACACGTTCTACAGATGCATAAGCCGCATCATAGTCTTCATCCTCAGCTGCTGCCGCTACTGCAGTCCCTCCCGCCGCTTCAGCCGCAGCCATCGCCTCTTCGGAAGCACTGAGATGCGCAGCAGCGTCCACAGATTCATCTTGCTCAGCGTCACTATTGCGCTGACCTTTGATTTGCGTGGTGTAATAGTTGGCGTTCACAAAATCAAAAAGTTCAAGCTGGGTGTAAAGCGCATCGAGATCACCCACATAGCGGATTTTTTTAGTCAGCCCTGCATTTTTTTCATCACGTGTTAAAGCAATATTTTGCACTTGATTCGGCTCTGCCAAGACATAGGGCAAAGCATTCATCTGTTTTAAATAGTCAGCAAATTTTTTCAAATCGTACTGAGCAATCGTCTCTTTATGTTTTGAAAAATCCACATAAGCCAAGCTGCTTTGGCTTTCGCGATTCACCATAAACGGCATGAACGCAAAGTAGTTGGTATAAAATTTATGTTGATTAAAATCAATGATCATCGGCAACTGTGCATTCACCTGCAAGGTCGGTTTTTGATAACTCAATTGCAAGGTTAAGGCAGCAAGTTTTTCTCTAAAATGTACTGAACCGCTATAGCTAAACTGTAAATCATTCAACACATTCAGTAGTGATTGTGCAATTTTGGATTGCGGAGAAACGCCATCATCTTCATCGCTATAGCGCGCTGATGGTGGGATCGATTCATTGGCAATCGCTTGATAGAGCTGTTTCTTTTCTTTTTGGCTAAATGGAATATTTTGGGTTTTAATCAACTGATCCAGTTGTTTTGTAAGTTTAGGATCCAGCTCTGGCTGTGTGCTTATCGCAGGTTTTGACTTGGTTTCAGGCTTTTTTTCATCGAACTGAATATCGGTCTGAATTGAAAATTGCCCTTTCATGTCATAACTGGCATTTTCAAACATTGCGTTTAAGCCTTGAGTGGCTTGTTGCCCGAGAGACTGCTCCGTTGAATTGGTTTTTATGACATGTTGAGCACACCCAGTAATGCTCAAACCCAGTAAACAAAGTGTTATATATTTTAATCGCATAATTGTACGAAAGACCTAAGTTCTTTATGATTTATTAAAAGAAAAAAATGATCAAAAGATCAACATTAAGTCTATCAGAAGTTTATTTTTCACATGTTGGTTAAATATTACAATTCGCCTTTCTGACATTTTTTAAGGGCGTATTCATCAATGTTTTTTTGATGAAATTATGAATAATCAAATCATCAATACAGATAATCCAAAAAAATTTAGATATTAGGATTAAGACTATGCCTGCATATAAAGCGCCTTTACACGATATTCGTTTCTTAATGAATGAAGTGCTCGATTACCCAGCACATTACAAAACTTTGTCTAATGGTGAAGCTGCTGATGCAGACACTGTCGACATGATTTTAGAAGGTGCAGCAGATTTTTGTGAAAATATCCTTTCGCCTTTGAACCAAACGGGTGATGAAGAAGGCTGTCATTTTGAAAATGGCGATGTGAAAACACCAAAAGGGTTTAAAGAAGCCTATGACCAATTTGTACAGGGTGGCTGGCAAGGTCTGTCTTTCCCTGAAGAATTTGGCGGTCAAAACTTACCACAGTCGTTGAATCTCATCAAATCTGAAATGATGGGTACAGCAAACTGGTCATTCCAAATGTATCCGGGTCTCAGCGTAGGTTGTATCAACACCATTCTACAATTTGGTTCAGAAGAACAGAAAAACCAATATTTACCGAACCTTGTTGCTGGAACTTGGTCAGGCACCATGTGCTTAACTGAACCTCAATGCGGTACCGACTTAGGTCAGGTAAAAACCAAAGCGGAACCTCAAGCTGACGGTAGCTATGCAATTTCTGGTACAAAAATCTTCATCTCTGCGGGTGAGCATGATTTAACAGATAACATCGTGCATATCGTACTTGCTCGTCTTCCAGATGCTCCTGCAGGTACTAAAGGGATTTCATTGTTCATCGTTCCAAAATTCCTTGTGAATGCAGACGGTTCAGTGGGCGAACGCAACCCTGTGACTTGTGGTTCGATTGAACACAAAATGGGGATCCGTGCTTCAGCAACAGCTGTGTTGAACTTTGACAATGCGATTGGTTACTTGATCGGTGAAAAACACAAAGGCCTACACGCAATGTTCACCTTTATGAACACTGCACGTATTGGTACAGCGATCCAAGGCATTGCACATGCTGAATTGGCATTCCAAGGCGCTCTTCCATATGCCAAAGAACGTATGTCTATGCGCGCACTTTCAGGTAAAAAAGATCCTGAAAAAGTAGCCGATGCGATTATTCACCATGCAGACGTACGTCGTATGCTTTTAACTCAAAAAGCGATCGCTGAAGGCGGCCGTTCAATGATTTACTATGCAGCTCAAATTGCGGACAAAATGACTGATGCTTTAACCCGCGGTGATACAGCAGCGTTTGAAGCACATGATGACCACTTAGGCTTCTACACCCCGATTCTCAAAGGTTTCTTAACCGAAATGGGTTATGAAGCTGCAAACCATGGTATGCAAGTATACGGAGGTCATGGTTATATTAAAGAATGGGGCATGGAACAAATTGTTCGTGACTCACGTATCTCTACTCTCTACGAAGGCACAACCGGTGTTCAAGCACTAGACTTGATTGGTCGTAAAGTTCTGTTGACCTCTAAAGGTAAAGTGATTCGTGACTACACAGCTGAAATTTTGAAGTTCTGTGGTCAACATGCACGTAACAAATACATGCGTCGTTTTGCGTGGGACTTAACGAAGCTTTGCGCACAATGGAATGCATTAACGGTTCGTATCATGCTTGCAGCACGTAAAGACCGTGACATCGTATCTTCTGCATCTGTAGATTTCTTGATGTTCTCTGGCTACGTGATGATGGCTTATTTCTGGGCACAACAAGCTGCCGTAGCTTCTGAAAAATTAGCAGAAGGCAATGGTGTAGAAGTTCCTGAGTTCTATAAAGCAAAAATCAAAGTGGCAGACTTCTACTTTGAACGTCTATTACCACGCTCACAAGGTCACGCTGAAGCAATGGTCAACCCATCGAAGACCATGACTTCTTTGGCACCTGAACACTTTAGCTTTGACTACTAAGCTTTAAACCGAGTTAAATGACTCAATAAAAAGACCGCTTCAGCGGTCTTTTTATTATCTTCTCTTTTAATTTTGATCTATAGGAATTACGAGTAGTATTCTTAATTTCTTCATGAGGTAATAACAATGTATAAAGATGAACTTTATATGGAGAAATATTGTTGTATTTTTCAAAAAAATAGAACACTTTATCACCAAAACATAATTGTATTTAATAAATATTAAATACTTAAAGTAAATTTAACTCCATAATTTTAGCTTTACATTTGTATCTCATACAACTTCATATCTTCTCCATAGCCTCCCCCTATGATGACTTCATTGATTCATAAAGAGCGTAACCATGAAAAAATTGATGTCTTCATTAATGATTGGTCTGATTGCAACAACTGCGACAATGTCTGCAATGGCAGCGCCTGCATTCGATCATAAAAATCCACCACCTGCTCCACACTTTGATAAAAAACCTGTACCGCCTAAAGCAATACATCACAAATCTGCTGGGCCCCACATGGTGAAAAAAGAGCATCAAAAAGTTCATGCAAAATTTGCCAAACAAAATCATAAAGCAGTAGCTTTTAAAGCTAGTCAACCCAAGCCTGTTCCGCATCATAAGTTACCGCCTATGCCACCGAAACATCGTTAAGCTGAATTCAAAAAAGACCGCTCATGCGGTCTTTTTTAATATTTACTTTGCTTTATCAGCAATAAATTCTTTAATCTCTATGGGTTTATCTTTTACCAACTCAACTGTCCCTTCATTCACACCATTAAAGTTCTTAAAGTGAATTGAAACACCTTGGTCGTTGGCAAGTCGTACACCACTTCCTGAAACTGCTCGTTTCAATTCATACACACGATCAGAATTATCAGTCAATTGTGCGGTTTCAAAATTATCTTTGGTTTTTAACTCAAGGCTTAGATCTTGTGGCCCTGTAAAGTGAATCACTTGCTCATCTTGAGCTACTGCAACATCGTTTGTTTGTGTAGTTGCGATCGTTGCCTCTGTTGCAACATTTTGTTCTGATGGTGCTTTTTTATCGGTGCAACCCACCAAAGCTATAGTTAATAACGTCGTAGTTAAAATATATTTCATTTTCTGAAGTTCCTTTATGCCATGTAAATTCAATTATCAACTGAATAATTTCATACACATTCTGCAAATTACATTCGAAATATGAAAAATTACTTGTCGCTCAAATTTTAAAACAAGTTTGACATAGCTTTCATTACAGGAATTCTTCCAATACTGAATTTAAAAAGATATGTCCCTGCTCGGTACAAGACAAAAGTGTTGGATCACTGACCATCAATTTACGTTCACGTAATGAGTTCAATAACTCGGCAATTGGCTCTAAACTTTCCCCTGTACGCTCACTATATAGCTTGGCTTCCACCCCATGATTTAAACGAAGTGCATTCATCATAAATTCAAAAGGCATATCGGCTGCTTCGATGCGCTTAAACTGAAGATGTTCAGCAGGTACTTTGGCTAAATAGTCTTTCGGCAATCGGGTTTTTTGGAAACGATACACCCCGTCTGGCATGGTCACTTTACCATGTGCGCCTGCGCCAATCGCCAAATAATCGCCAAACTGCCAATAATTTAAATTATGTGCCGACGGCTTTTCTTTACGCCATGCCGATACTTCATAATTGATAAAGCCTTGCGCTGTTAAATAGGCTTCGCCCTGTTCTTGAATATCTTCAAGCACATCATCGACAGGTAAAATTGGTTTTGTGCGGAAAAAAACTGTATTGGGTTCAATGGTCAATTGATACCACGACACATGGGTTGCCCCATTTTCCACAGCAAGTTTTAAATCCAAAAGCGCTTGCTCAATGGTTTGTTCAGGCAGGCCATGCATCAAGTCGACATTTACTCGTTCAAAACCCACCTCTTTTGCATGCTGAATGGCAGAAATCGCATCATCATTCGAATGAATCCTCCCCAGCTTTTTCAGCTGGTCGGTATTAAAACTTTGCACACCGATAGATAGACGATTGATCCCTGCATCTAAATAACCGGAAAAAGGATCGTGCTCAACCGTACCGGGATTGGCTTCCAAGGTGATTTCACAACCTGCTTCAAACGGTAGCAACGCTTTGAGCTGAGCAAATAACCATTGATAGCCTTGGGCAGAAATCAAAGATGGTGTCCCACCACCAATAAATACACTATGGATCAGGCGACCCTGAGCAAAATCGACTTGGGTTTTAAAGTCTTCAACCAACGCCTGTAAATATTCTTGTTCTAAGTCCAAAGACAATTCACCATTCGGCACCGCATGCGAATTAAAGTCACAGTATGGACATTTGCGCACACACCACGGCATGTGAATGTATAAAGATAACGGAACAACTGCAGGATTTAATTCAGCCAAGGAAAATGCTCAAAAGGAACAAAAGAAGTAAGCGCATTTTAACATGACTGCATCAGAGCGCTTATGAAAACTCATCCACAATACAGTAGACTAATAAAATTAAAGAAGAATTAGATGATTAGAAGATGAAAATAAGCAGCCATTTATTGTACTTACTGCCGCTCGCGATGGGTGTTGGTATCGCTATGACCATTCAAACAGCGATCAACAGCCAATTGCGTGAATATTTATATTCACCGCTGCAAGCTGCCCTTTTTTCTTTTTTGGTTGGTACAATAGTCCTCGCCTTTATGGTGTTTTTTCAATCGGCCGAAAAACCGGACTTTGCAAGTTTTGCTCAAATCCCTTGGTATTTATGGCTGGGGGGATGTTTGGGTGTTTATGCCATCAGTATCAGTATTTATACCGCACCGAAACTGGGTTTTTTATCCCTCTCCGGTCTGATTATTTTTGGACAGATCTTAATGTCGATGGTATTTGACCATTTTGGCTTGCTCGGCACTGAAAAAACCCCGATTAACTGGCAACGCTTATTGGGTGGCGTGGTGATTTTTATTGGTGTGCTTCTCACTTTCCAACGCTAAGACCTCATTCCTAAGCACCTCACAAGAAATGAGTACATTCTGTGTCTACTGTCACGGCTGTAACAAGCAGCAAGTATGAATTAAAACAACTGTTTCATTTAATGATCCCGATATTGATCACGCAGTTTGCGCAAGCGGGATTTGGTCTCATTGATACCATCATGGCTGGACACATGTCCGCCAATGACCTTGCAGCCATTGCGGTCGGGGTCGGTTTATGGATACCGGTCATGCTGCTGTTCAGCGGCATTATGATTGCAACCACCCCATTAGTGGCAGAAGCCAATGGTGCTCGCACGCCTGAAAAAATTGCCACCATCGCCCGTCAGTCTTTGTGGGTCGCATTATTTTTAGGGATCATTGCCGCATTAGTCTTACAAGCTATGCCGCTGCTTTTACCGTTATTGGGTGTCCCTGAAGTATTACTTCCGAAGGCGAGCTTATTCTTACACGCCATTAGTTTAGGTATGCCTGCTGTCACCATGTACGCAGCTTTACGTGGTTACTCAGAAGCATTGGGGCATCCACGTCCAGTCACTGTGCTGAGTCTGCTGGCCTTATTGGTGTTAATTCCACTGAACTTTATTTTTATGTATGGTTTAGGCCCAGTCCCTGAACTGGGTTCAGCAGGATGTGGTTTTGCCACCGCGATTTTGCAATGGTTAATGTTCTTTGCTTTGGCGATGTACGTTTTCAAAGGATCGGCCTATCAAAAAACCCAACCTTTCGCTGCTTTTGAAAAAATGAACAGTGAATGGATCAAACGTATTTTAAAACTCGGCTTTCCTATTGGCTTAGCCATTTTCTTTGAAGTCAGTATTTTTAGTACAGCCGCTATTGTGTTGAGTCCCTTGGGCGAAGTCACCATTGCAGCGCATCAAGTCGCCATTTCGATTACCTCGCAATTGTTTATGATTCCAATGTCACTAGCGATTGCGCTGACCATTCGGGTCGGTACTTATTATGGGGAAAAGAACTGGCTGGCTATGCGAAAAGTCCAGAAAGTCGGTATGTTGACAGGGACGGTATTTGCCCTGATTACCATGTTGCTGCTTTGGCTTTTACGTAATGAAATTGTGTCACTGTATACCAATGACTATGATGTGACTCAGCTTGCGGTGTACTTGGTGTTGTTCGCGATTGCCTATCAGTTGATGGACGCATGGCAAGTCAGTGCCGCAGGGTGCTTACGCGGTATGCAAGACACCAAAGGACCAATGTGGATCACCATGATCGCGTATTGGATCATTGCCTTCCCTGTCGGGATCTATCTTGCACGCTTCACCACGACTGGTGCTGCAGGCGTTTGGATTGGCCTAATTGTGGGTCTGACTGTCGCCTGTATACTGCTACTTACACGTTTATTTATGATGAATAAACGTTTAGCTCAAGCGGGATAAGCCCTTAAAAATCATCTAAAAAGTTACTTAAAAATACGGCTACGCTATGCAGAAGATTAATGCAAATTAACACCCTGCATAGCAATGCCATAAATAAAAAGCATGAAGAAGAGGAAAATAAACATGTCCCATGTATTTCGCTCGATCAGTCTCTGTCTGAGCTTAGGCTTTTCCATGTCACTACAAGCTGAACAAACGATCAACCGACATGAATTTCCTTTATATCACGCACCCATTAAAGTCCAATCACAACCCGAATTTGATTACATCAATCAAGCACTTTGGACAGCCTTTCGCTTTTATCATGAACAACAGGCGGACTCATATACCGCACGTTTAAAATTAAGTTGTCAGCAGTCTGGTATGGCGTATACCTATCAGGACTTCATCAAGGCCAATCAAAAGTTTACCTCTGCGGATGATCAGGATTTTATCGTGACGCAAAACCTCATCACCTTGAATGAAAATTTACACCATAACCAATGCAGTAAATATCTCAGTCCACATTTAGAACTGGAAAAAACTGAATCGAGCGAAGCAGCAAAAACCAACTAATTAAGCGCCTCGATGGCATTTTTTAAACCTTGTGGCACTTGGCTGTCGTCCTCTACGTCTTTCACGATCGCCTGCCCAACAATCACATCTGTCCCATTAAAACTCATGGTCGGTGAGCCATACAATTCATAGCCTTCATTTAAAGCTTTGGTCACACGGGCACAGAAATTGACATCATCTTTACCGGTTAAATAGCGATACACTTTCATCGTTCAGTTCTCTTCTAGCGACGCGATATTTTAAACCATTCAGCGCGTGGCTTAAATTTGCCTGAATTATTTTCAGTATTTACATTTTTGCCCATCGTTTTATCAATGGAAATAAAGTCTTAACAATTTAAAGTAGGCAGTTTGTGTTTTGTCGCCTATGATCGGTAATAGATAATAAATGATGATCTTGAGGAACATCACATGGCAAAAACGGCTAGCACACCGGGTCGTCGCTTTATGAAACTTGCCAGTATGACGGCAAGCATTGCTACTAAAACCGTTTCCAATTCCATCCGCAATATCACTGCCGATGAAGAACAGAAAAATGCATCTCGCAGTAAACTTTTTCAGGACATCGGTCTGCAAATTGCAGACACTTTGGGTGAAATGAAAGGTGCGGTGATGAAAGTCGGACAAATTGCCTCGCAGTACAAAGACATTTTTCCACCTGAAGTCGCAAAAGCCATTAGTAAATTACAACGCCAAGCGCCAGCCATGCCTTTTGCTGAAATTAAGGCCCAAGTAGAACAAGAACTCGGCAAACCCCTCGCGCAAATTTTTAAAAGTTTTGAAGAACAACCTTTTGCCGCTGCATCCATTGGGCAGGTGCATAAAGCCGTGTTACCTAATGGTCAGCAGGTTGTAGTGAAAGTCCAATATCCGGGTGTCGAAGAAGCCTGTGACAGTGACTTAAAACAAGTTCGGCTTGCACTTCGTCTGATGGGCGTATTGAAAATTGATCGGAAGTTACAAGACAAGCTATTTCGTGAAATTCAGGACAGTTTGGACAACGAACTGAACTATGAAATTGAAGCACAAAACTTAGATGTGGCCCGTGCGTTTCATAGTGCGCTGGATGACAAAATCATTATTCCACAGGTCTATAAGGATTATTCTTCACGTCATATTTTGACTCTAAGTCTAGAGCTTGGCGACAGTATAGAAACTGCCAGCACATGGTCACAAGAAACACGAAATGCCTTGGGAAGACGGTTATTCCGTGCCATTGGCCGTGAAATTTTCTTCCTTAAACGTTTCCACTGTGACCCACATCCGGGCAACTTCGCCTTTCGTGAAGATGGTTCAGTCATCGTATATGACTACGGCGGTGTGAAAACCTTGTCTCCTGAAATCGTGTCGCACTTTAAGCAATTGATCAATGCTGCACGCAAGCACGATATTCCGCTGATGGAACAGCAACTCGATGCCCTACATTCCCTCAATGAACTCGGTAAATTCCCTGCGGAGTTGTATGAACAATGGCTTGAAGTACTGATGCGTCCACTGACCACACAATACGACTTTGCTGAAAACTCAGCGCACCATGACGGGGTAGAATTAATTAAACCTTCTCTTAAATACTGGGATGTGTTTAAACCGTCACCGGATACCTTGATGGTGAACCGGACTGTTTCAGGGCATTATTGGAATTTGATTCATTTGAAAGTGAATGACAATCTCAATGATCTCTTTGATGAGTTGGTCCCACCTAGCGCTTAAGGGAGCGTAAAGCGCTGATGATTGCCCGATGAATTTCGGGCAATATTTGCATTTTGTATTGTTATGTTATAACATTTCTTTAATCAATAAGTTTAAGGAACAGAAGAATGCGTGCCAACATCCATCCCGAATACCGTGAAGTGCTCTTTCATGACACCAATGCCAATGCCTTTTTTGTCATTGGCAGTACTTTAAGCACCAATCAAACCAAAGAGTTTGAAGGCAAAACTTATCCCTATGTGACACTCGATATTTCAAGTGCATCACATCCTTTTTATACAGGTGAACAACGCCAAGTAAATAATGAAGGACGTATTGCGAACTTTAATAAACGCTTTGCGCGTTTCAAACGCTCACAATAAGTTCAGTTTCGATTAAGTTTTTGCTTTTAAAATTAAAGCATTGAAGAAGTTCAGGGTTCCCCTCCTCCAGCCTGAACTTCTTTTTTTATGTCTGAAATTTTGAGGTTTTCAAGCGTTGTTTTAAACATCTATTTTTAAAATCGACTGAAATAAGTAATATCCCAGCCCCAATACGATGACACCAATCACCACACTGGAAATGGCATAACTAAATGCCAGCCCACTTTGCCCTTGTCTGAGCAGTTGAAAGGTTTCTAAGCCGAAACTGGAAAATGTGGTAAAGCCACCTAAGATTCCGACCATAAGCAATAAGCGTGCTTCATTTTGTAGAACGGGATATTTTTGGCTAAATGCAAAGAACACACCTGCACAAAAGCAACCTAAAATATTCACCCACCATGTTGCCCACGGAAAGAGTACTGTTGGCTTGGCCAATAACAGTCCTGCTGCATAGCGAAGTGTTGCCCCAATTGCGCCGCCACATGCGACCAAAAGCCAGTTCATAGTTGTCCTACTTCAACATCATTGGTATCTACAATTTAGGCAACAGACTGCCTAAGGTCGCCCTTCAATATACACGCATTTAATTTACGCAAATAGTGTTAAATGTTTGGGCCAAAGCTTGCTATAGTCTGCAACACTTTGCGGTATTTTTTATTGAAAGAGGACATTATGGCTCAGGAATTATTAGATCAACTTCAAGCAGGGACTGCGAAATTTTCAGATGTGATTGCATTTATTGAAGCGCGTTATAACCACACAGCAACCGCTTTTACCAATGGCAAACAAGCCAATGCAGCAACTGAAAACCAAGGCAGTGCCAAAGTATTTTCTTTTGCCCAATTGAATGGTCTAAACCAAGCTGAAACCTTAAGTCTTTTTGCTGAACATTATGCTGCTGTATTGGCAACACCAGACGCAACTGACCACCAAAACATTCGCCAATTTATGCAAAATGGTTGGGAAGGTATTCAATTTGACGGTCAAGCGCTCAGCGCGAAATAATGCCTAGGTAGACGTTCTAAATCAGTTCGTCTGCAATAAAAAAGCCAGTACAAATACTGGCTTTTTTTATCGTTCATCATCTGTTCACATCAGGACACTCGAACTCTGCAAGTCCATTCAGCCATCGCGGTTTTTTCCCAAGCTCGTGCATGCTTCAAATGTAGTAATTCTTCACCCGCAGTCGTTGCGGTAAAACGATAAGTTTTTTGACCGCCTCCGCCTAGTACTGGTGTCGTATCCGCAGCATCTTGTTGTTGAGCTGACTGAAACACTTCTTCAACTTTAAAAAGTTTCGGTTGCTCAGCCAAAGACCATACATACCCAGTACTTGGATTTTCGTTTAACAGCACTTCCAAAGTCTGTCCACGATCCATCTCAAGCAAGGTCGGACAACTTTGCTGTTCAGTAAATACATGGGTTTTCCCATCTACAGTTGAACTCATACTGGTACATCCACCAAGCGCCAAACTACTCGCCATCATTAGACTCAAAATAAACTTTTTCTTTATCGTCATTTTCATCATCAAATTATTTTACCTTGAATCTAATGCACACCGATTTCAAATACGATCTCGATGCAATCGAAATTTAGCCTTTGACTTTTTCAATCCACTGAATCGAACTGACACGAAAAACTTCACAAGCCCCATCACCCGTATCTGTTGGGGTCAAAGATGAAGTCCAAACCAAATCTTTGTCTTTCACCTCAACCAAATCCCCTTTTAAACGCACAAGATCTCCACGTTTCACTTGAGTAATTTGTTTCGCAATTTGCGGGTTTGCAGGAATGATGTGCATATTCGACACCATCATCATGGCTTGCTTTTGCGGTACAGGAACACGATCCATTTTCCAATTTAAGAAACGGTCATATTGATTGACTGAAATCGTACGAGCAATTTCTGGCTCTGCAAATAAGCCCCAACTGACCGCATAATCGATCGGAGAAAATTTTGCTTGTTCATCTGTTTGGTAGGTTTTTGAACCTAAAATTCGGAAATCACCTTTAAATTCTTTCAAGGTGGAAATCGACTGGCCTTTGGCAGCAGGTGCTAAGCCTTTGGCAATATTATAATCTGAAGACGCTTGGACACCGACATTCAATAAAAAGCCTGCAAGCACAGTACTTAATGCAATTCGCTTGATCATCGCGTTATCCTCTTACCCTGTAATACTTCACATTACTCAATTTTAATTCTGCAATTGAGCCGACTTCATCTATACATAATGCCCCAACCTGAACATGAGCTTAAAATCCCGTAGGTTGAGCATGATGAATGTCGTTTTCACTAGTTGTAACTCTATATTACGCACACAGTCTGCATAAACCTTATGAACTTGGTAACAAAATGCTGTTATTCAGTCAATTGGCCCATATCCATGCCCTACCACATGATTTAAAATTAAAAAGACATGAATTACACTTTAAAAAAAGCCAACAACAATACTCGCTATGATTTATAAATTTTATCAACAACACATTTTTCCGCATCTTTTAAATCAAGTCATGCAAGTGCCGAGCCTGATGGATAAACGACGCGAACTCCTGTTAGCCGTGTCTGGTGAGGTACTCGAAATTGGCTTTGGTACAGGTTTGAATTTAGCCTTTTATCAAAATGTCGATACGGTTTTTGCCCTTGAGCCCAATCCCGATATTTTTCATTTAGCTGCTGAACGTGTACATGCTGCGCCCTTTGAGGTACAGCATATTTTAGCCGGTGCTGAAAAATTACCCTTTGCAGATGAAAGTCTAGATCATGTCGTGAGTACATGGACCTTATGCAGCATTGCCGATATTGAAACTGCGCTTGAAGAAATCTACCGTGTCCTTAAACCAACAGGGACATTTCATTTGGTTGAGCATGTACAACACAATGAAAATCGGAAAATTAAGCAGTTACAACACCTACTGACGCCCATTCAAAAGAAAGTCGCGGATGGCTGTCATCTGGATCGTCATATGCAAAAGTTGCTTGAAGATGCCCAGTTTGAATGTTTTGAAACGCAGTATTTTGATGCAGAAGGCATTCCAAAAATTGGTCAGCGCATGTTGCTCGCCCGCGCACGGAAGTTGAGTTAAAGCGTCCAAGGCCATGTTTAAGCAAAATCAAATCTAGATAAAAGTACCTAGTCTTTGATTAGTCGAATGGCATTAATTTTTAGGATATGACAGGGCTTTTTATTCAACACATTATAGGTGTTATACGACTTCCCTGTTTTGATGGAATGCACATCCACCCATTCACCCAAAATCTCCACGCGATCACCTGATTTTAAACGCCGAATACGATTTGCGACATCTTCGGATTGAGCAATCACACTAACATTTTGCAATTCGGACTTGAGCTGTTCAATTTGTGTCGAGGGCGCGTCTTTCGCTTGCACACTAAAACAGCGGTTCTGCGGAGACCATTCAAGATGGTATTTTAAAGATTGGATATCATTTGCGCCTGAACTCAGTAGCAGATCAATATTGCTGACATAGGCCAAGTCTTGAAAGCCACCCACCACGGTCGGTGCTGCCGGATGTAATGTACGACTACTCGCACTGTAGTAGCGTTTATCCAACAGCAAATATTCACCGGAAAATGCCTGAGTCGCTGTGACCTGAAAATTTTTCAGCACACCTGTCTGCTCTAAATGTGGAATGGCACGAAAATATTCAGACCATATCCACAGCATGAGCGCAAAAACGGCTGCAGTCGCTAAGAGTTTTTCCATGTGAATATTCTGTCCTTATTACTTTTCGACGGTTCTGAGCCTGAATCACGCGAGCTTAAATATGCTCAAAATCAATTCGGATGGTTTCAAAACGCACTCGCCCTTCGGCAATGGCTTGAGCAATCGCTTGTTGCCCTTTGGTCAAACGTGCGCCACCACTTTTAATATCAATCAGCACCACTTCGATGTCTTCAGCGAGGCCATCGCCATCACGAAAGTCGGTATAGCCATCAAAAACCACATAATCGATCGGGTCACCGAGAAACTTTGCATCGCTAGGTAAATACTGAAATTCAGGCATGATCGGCGCCATTTGTTCGGCCATTTTGCCTTTTAAAACAGCACGACTGGTATTTACACTGCGTTTTTGTGCATGGGCCAAGGCCTGCTGATGTTCCAATTCTAGTTCTGCAATATATTGCTCGTATTCTGCCTTAATCCTTCCATTGCGACTGCCACTTAAAATTAAGGTGGTCAGTACAATCCCAATACACGCGCCAATGAGCATGGCCATCCAGACAGACATTTAAAATTCCTAATCTTTTTAAGATATTACAGCGAAACGTATAGAAAAAACTTAGACTTTGGTTCTTTGTCATATTCCCCGCATTAAACAATGATATGCTAGGGATGAGCAGAATAAAATCTATTTAGGTCGATGAAAACGATATTAATTGCCAATCAAAAAGGTGGTTGTGGCAAAACCATCACAGCAATCAGTTTAGCCTCTGCACTTGCGCAAAAAGGTTATAAAGTGGCCTTGGCAGATGCTGACAATCAAAAGTCTGCACGTCAATGGCTCAAACAGCGCCCAGAGACTGCCGCCCCGATTCAGAGCCTAGATTGGCGTCATGAAAAGTCGATTGGTGATGTACCAAAAGGGATTGAATATCTAATTATCGATGCACCGGGTGCGTTATCGGGTGAACATGCAGATCAGTTGGTCAGTGAAGCCCATGCCATCATTACCCCGCTACAACCATCTTTCTTTGACATCGACTCGACCCGTCGTTTTTTAAAGCATTTGCAAGAAATTAAACGGATTCGTAAAGGTAAAGTCCAAATCTTATTACTGGCCAATCGTGTTAAACCCAATTCTGCTCATTCCAAAGAAATTCAAGATTTTTTCAATAAAGTTGAACAACAGCCCGTTGCTTGGATTTCTGAACGTACCGCTTATGGTCAACTTGCCATGCAAGGTCTTTCAGTTTTTGACAAAACGCAAAAATTGTACCTCGGTATGCAACAACAATGGCAACCTGTGCTCAATGCCATTATTGAAGACGAAGCCGAGTGGTTTTAACCCATCATTCCACATTTCGCTGATATAAAGGCCAATCTTGCAAGGATCTAGCCTGAAAGATATTCACCATAAGTTAACAAGCTCTCGTTTTCGGGAGCTTTTTTTTCGGTTAAGATTGAACACAACATGATGAAAAAATCAGAGCACGCATTGCCAACGTTCGCACCTACATTACAAAAAGTCTTATTGTTCGGATTATTTTTTATCCTGATTTTTTTGAGCTTTAGCGTACTCAAATACTTTATTGTGCCCGTCGTTTGGGCTGCGATTATTGCTTATATGACATGGCCGCTGTATCAATCAGTACATCGTTTTTGTGGCAATCGTGCAAATCTAAGTGCGGCGCTGATGATCTTATTGGTGGTGCTCGTGGTAGGTCTGCCGGTGATTTTTGCAATCTTCTTGTTACAACATGAAGGCCGTAACTTGTATTTTGAATTACAAAAGCAAGTTTTCTCTGGTCATGTCAATGTGCCTGATTTTATTCGCCAACTGCCGTTTATTGGTAAAGAAGTCAGTCGTACCCTGCATGAACTGAACAATGATCCAAACAGTATTATTCAATCGGTACAAATTTGGATTCAGGGGCATTTGAACTACGGTAAAGTTCTGGTCGGCGAAGTCAGTAAAAATATCTTTAAGCTGTGTTTTGCCGTGATGTCTTTATTTTTCTTCTATCGTGATGGTCAAACCATTTTAAGTCAGGTCAGTAAAGCCCTCGAAATGGTCATTGGGCCACGTATTCATCATTATCTTGCCACTATTTCGGATACTACACGTGCCGTCGTGTATGGCATCGGTCTCACCGCCATTGCCCAAGCTTTACTTGCCGGTCTCAGCTATTTTGTCGCCGATGTGCCTAACCCAATGTTATTAACCATCATTACCTTCATGTTGGCACTGATTCCGTTTGGTCCACCGATTTCATATACCGCTGTGTCGTTGTGGTTATTTTCACAAGGTCAAACCATCGAAGCCATTGGCGTCATGGCTTGGGGTGTTTGTGTGGTGAGTACGGCCGATAACGTGATTCGCCCTTTAGTGATTTCAGGGGCAACGCAGATTCCATTCTTATTAATCATGTTTGGTGTTTTGGGTGGGATCGCCAGTTTCGGTCTTGTCGGTTTATTTATCGGGCCAGTGATCTTGGCGGTACTCTTGGCGATTTGGCGTGAATGGTTACATGAAACCCAAATTGAACCCGTCATGATGCCCAAAGCAACATTGGCACATAACTTAGACAATATGGATGATAAGCCTGAACAACCTTAATTCAGGCTTGAATTCATTAAACAAATATTACAATCAAATACTTAAATTATCTGTCATCCTGTATCCGCATCTGTTTCAATGGTTGAAATTCCATAAAAACAGACAGGATGCCAAACATGTCTTCACTATTTAAATTCGGCGCGCTTGCTGCGGTCAGTGCCCTGATGTTTACAGGCTGTGCGAGTACCTCGACTTCAACAGGTCTGAATGCAAAAACCGTGACGGTCAATGCCGTGACTGCTCAAGGTATTGGTCAAAGCATCGGTCAAATTAACTTGGTTGATAGCCCTGCTGGCTTGGTTATTCATACCAATTTAACCCAGCTTCCTCCGGGTCCACACGGTTTCCATATTCATGAAAAAGGCTCTTGTGCCCCAGCTGAAAAAGATGGAAAAGTGGGTGCTGCACTCGCTGCGGGTGGTCACTTTAACCCTAAAGCGGCACCTCACCACGGTACACCGTTAACCGGTCACATGGGTGACTTACCGATCCTTCAAGTTCAAACGGATGGCACAGCAAAAGTGAATTTAATTGCACCGCGTTTGAAATTAGCGGATGTACAAGGCTTAGCCATCATGGTCCATGCCGGTGGTGATAATTACTCTGACGACCCTAAACCTCTAGGCGGTGGCGGTGACCGTATTGCCTGTGGTGTGATTCAATAATCGACCTTGCATATAGATTTGAACAAGCGGACTTTAAGTCCGCTTTTCTATTGAATAAAAATTGACAGTTCACAGAAAAAAGCTCAGTCTAATTTACAAAATCATTCGAATACTTCATAACTCTGTGAACACGCGACTCTCTTGGTTTCAACAGTTTCAATCCAGTGCAATCATTATGTATTGCCTGCAAATTTGTATTGTTTTGAGTGGCACCACGCTCGGATTATATTTTCTCGGTTTTCATAGTTTTATTGTGCCCGTCACCTTAGGTGCGATTGCTACCGCGCTCACGGACTTTGATGACCGACTCAGCATCCGACTGCGTAATTTGCTCTATGTCTGCGTACTCTTCTTTAGTGTCAGTAGTATTTTAGATTTTCTCTATCCCTATAAGCTGCTGTTTATCTTGTATCTTTCACTGTCCAGTGCAGGATTTATTTTATTAGGAGCTTTGGGGCAACGCTATGCCACGATTTCTTTTGGCACGATTTTACTATCGATCTACACCATGTTCGGCTTGGGCGAATATGACACCTGGTATTTTCAACCCAGTTGCTTTGTTCTAGGGGCAATATGGTATGGCTTCACCTCAATTCTTTTTTACCTGATTAAACCCACCCTACCCGTACAGGACAATCTCTCGCGTTGTTTTTTACAAATCGCCGAAGTACTGAATGCAAAAGCACGCTTATTTGACCCAGATAATGTCAACAATGTGGAACATTTACTGTATGAATTATCACTCAAAAACAGTGATGTCATCCCGAGTTTAAACACCACCAAAGCTTCTTTACTCACCCGTTTAAAAGCCTCAAGAGCCAATAAAAACACCATCTACTGGCTGAATTTATATTTCTTGGCACAAGATATTCACGAACAGGCCAATGCGAATTATTTACACTATGAACAAATTCATCAAAATTTTAGCCGTACCGATTTAATTTTCCGTTTTCAAAAAAATATTCGATTACAGGCGCAGGCTTGCCAACAGTTGGCCTACTGTATATTGCATCGGCAGCCCTATCAGCCTGATCCCATTACTGCGCAAGCACTGGCACATTTGCATGCCTCTTTGCAGGAGTGGATGACCAACAATCCGCAAAATATAGAAGTAAAAAACCTACAGCTGATCTTGAGTAATTTGGACAGTGTACAAGAACGCTTTTCGCATGTTCAGGATTTAGATCATTCACAGCAACAGGCCTATCAGCAGCATATTGATAACCTCAATTTACTTGATGACGATATTCATGGGTGGCATGATTTATGGCTCAAACTGAAACAGCATTTGAGTCCCGAATCTGCCTTATTTCGCCATGCCGTTCGCATCGCTTTTGTCTTTGCGATGGGCTATGCCATTTCGCTATTGCCCTTTGCTAAAAATGGCTACTGGATATTATTGACCAGTTTATTTGTCTGTCAGATGCGTTATTTTGCGACCAAAAGTCGTTTAAAAATGCGGACATTGGGAACCATATTAGGGGTCTTACTTGGCATTCCTATTTTGTATTTTGTGCCGAGTGTCGAAGGTCAATTGCTACTGACGATTATTTTTGGCGTGTGCTTTTTCTATCTGAGTGCCAAAAAATATGCCATGGCGACCCTCATGGCAACCTTAATGGTCTTGCTGATTTTTAATTTGAAAGGCGCAGGTTATGCGGTCATTTTACCGCGTATCGTTGATACCCTACTCGGCTGTTTTATTGCATGGTTTGCGGTGAATGTGATCTGGCCAGATTGGGACTTTCGCAATATTTCCAAGACCATTCAAAAAAGCTCTGCTGCGACCCTGCATTATTTTGATGCCGTGGTTGAGCAATATCTCCATGGGAAAACCAATAGCATTGATTATCGGCGTGCCCGTCGTTCAGCCCATAATGCTCAAACTGAACTGTCGAGCATGATTTCAAGTTTAAGTACCGAGCCTGAACCCGACCAAATTTTGATTCAACATGCTTTTCGCTATTTGGTCTATAGCCATAGTCAGCTCAGTTATATTTCGGCACTGGGGAGCCACCGTGAACAAGTACAAGACCAACAAGTCCTTGAACTACTGCAATGGTGTCAAAGCACCTTAGACGACGTCTTAATTCAGCAAAAACCGCTCAACCCTGAGAAAATTCAGCAAAAACTTTTCGAAATTCAAACACTCAGCACTGAAGAAATGCGGTCTAATCACCTACAACTGGTGCTCAAGCAGATCAGTTTATTATTAGAAACATTAGCCGAACTGATTCAGCTCAGAACACAGCTAATTCAGGCGGAAATTAAATAAAATCATTTGGGACTCTTGATGAAAATGCTTAGTTTCGGTCTTAAACGCCTCATCTTAACCACGATTATGGCGACCTCATGTTTAGCTGCGTCTTCTGTTTTTGCAGCACCGACAGCACAAGATTTAAAGCGTATTCTGGAATGTCAGGCCGATTACGACACCTACCATGACACTTTACTCGACTATGAAAAGGTTCTAGGGCAATTGGGTTGGAAACGCCATGATGACCCACATCAACCGTTTATTTATATCTATAAAAATAAGCAGGCTGTAGAGTTTTTTGGCATGCCGACCCAAGAAATTGGCCTGTCTTCCAATGCAGTATTCGCAATCTATCGCCAAGCCGATGTGAAAAAACTTGCCCAAAAGTATGGCATTGAGCAGCATCCAATGTTTGCCAATATGCCATTTTTCCGTGGTGAAAAAATCCTACGCACGGAAGCTGAAACGGATGATCTGCATGCCATCAATCACAAACTAAGCCTGTCTGAAATGCCCGGAAAAAGCCCGATGATTTTACTCGGCTGTAACTATGAATTTGATCAGGGTTCAATTGAGGATGCCTTAGCGGATCTAGAAAATTAATCCGAGCAGATGACTCAGAATTAACTTTAAAAACATTTACTTAGATTCAATATGCGGATCAATTATTTCAACAGGAACGCTTCGTTCCTGCTGTGCTTTCAGGTACACTCAAGGCTGAAATCACTTTGAATTTAGACTTCGCATGAATATCAAGACCTTACGCTTTGTGGGCCTACTCGAAGGCATCTCCTTTTTATTATTGTTGTTCATTGCTATGCCAATGAAGTACCTGATGGATAATCCAATATTGGTCAAATACGTCGGTATGGGACATGGCGTCTTGTTTATCGCCTTTTTGGTGGTGCTATTTGTGGTCTGTGAAAAACAAAAATGGTCGCTCAGCGTATTTCTAATGGGCTTGATTGCATCGATTTTACCTTTTGGCCCGTTCATTTTCGATCGCAAATTAAAAAATGCAGAACAACCTGCAACATCAAATTAAGACGGAATACAACAAATAAAAAAGCCCAATGTTGTTCTACACAGCATTGGGCTTTTTCTATGATTGCATGAACTCGAATTTAAAATTCACCCGACAATTGACGTTGTCGTATAATATCTCGCACCACCAAGCGTGGTAGGCTGAACCACAACATAATGAGGGTAAATCCTGCCAAACTATAGGCCCAAAGGCCAAAGTTTTCATACAGCACGCGCACGATTTCGATCACGGCAAAGAACGTCAGCATCATGATCACAGACACTGCCGCAGCCACTGTGCCCTTCGACATTTCAGACGACATTAAGGCAAATCGATAGAGCACAGAAAAGCTAATCCCTTCACCAAAACTGACCAAACTCATACCAAGAATGAGCAATGTCAGAAAATAACTTTCAGTCATCGTCCCAATCACCACGAGGCTCGTCCCGAGTAACATCAGCGGTAGCCCGATCATCACAGACTGACCTAGAGGCAGTTTGTCGATGATTTTAATCAGGACAATATTACCGAGGATCAGACCGCCCAAAACGGGAAACTGTGCCATGCCGTATTGCATGCTACTCAGTCCTAGTTGCTCCACCAATATGACCGGAGATAGCGCAATCCACAGCATCAGTGGCATAGCCACCATCGGTAGACCCAGTGTCAGCGCCAAAAAGCGTTTGTTTTTTAACACCTGTTTAAAGTCATCAATGATATAACCTACCGGTTGCTTTGGGATGCTGATGTGCTGAGTCGGCATCTTGGCTTTTAAACCAAACCAACTCAGAAAAGATAGAAATGCGATTCCTATAAAACCCCAATGCCATGACACGTGATCAATCATAAAAGCACCGAGGACAGGGCCGATCAGTGGCGCCAGTAGTGAAATATTCGCCATGATCGCCATGACTTTGATGGCATCACGCTCTTCAAAAGTTTCCTGAACAGCAGCATAGCCCACGGCAGAAATGACCGACAAACCAAAACCTTGTAAAAAACGCAACGTTAAAAAGCTTTCGATATTATGCGTGAGCAATATCGCTAGACAGCATAAGCTAAAGAATGCCACACCACCCAACAGGACTTTTTTACGGCCTAATCGGTCTGACAATGGCCCTAATATCGCAGCGACACAAGCACCTCCCAATAAGTAAAATGACATCGACGAGGGCGCCCATGCACTACTCACGCCAAACTCTTGGGTAATCGCAAGCATGGCGGGTTGGACTAAGTCGTTTCCGATATAGACAGAAAATTCAAATAAAACCAGTGCCAAGGGAAACATTAAGGTGGCACGACTTAATTTTGTGGTTTGTACGTTTTGCATTGTTATCTACATATCAAATGTGTGCTGTCGAGCTTGAAATGACAAATAGGGAGAGACACTTCAGCCCAATGACGAGCATTGTAATATTAATTTTAAAAATGAATTTGCGGCATATCCGCCATATGTGCGTCGTATTCACAAGACGCTAGATAGAGATAAAATGAACTTCAACGAACCGATCTGTCGGTTTGAGTCCGACTATTTTAACAGTGTTTACTGGCGTTGTATTGGTCTTTTTAAACTACCGCTTTTATGATTTTTCATTGTCTGCTTTTTTAGATAAAGCGACCTTGTTTTAGGTCCTCATAGGCTTGCATGACTTCTGCAAAATGATTCATCACAAAATAACCCCGCCCATAGATGGGTTCATTTAAAGGCTGCGCTGATAAATACAACATGTGGCTATCTTCAACTGCCGTCAATTCGACATTTTCACCTTGGCTCGACATGACTGCCATATGCTGTGCATTTAACTGTTCATCTGTTTCAGTAAATTTCAGCTTGCCCGAACGTAAATATACCAGCGTGGTATCCCCGTCCTGTGCAGGCAGTGTGATGCTTTGATTGGCTCTGACAAAGACATCAAATACTTGCATGGGTGTATGTGTCTCTGCAGGGCCGTGGGCTGTTAAATATTGCCCTGCAATGATTCGTATATAACCTGCATCTTGGGCTAAATCGACCTTTGGAATACTGGCTTTGGCTAAGCTCTGATAGCGTGCGGCATTCATTTTACTTTTGGCAGGCAGATTGACCCAAAGTTGCAATATTTCAAATGCTCCGCCCTGCTGTGCAAAGGCTTGGCTAAAAACTTCTTCGTGTTGAATGCCTGAAGCAGCAGTCATCCATTGCACATCGCCCTCTCCAATGAAGCCACCGCCACCAGTCGTATCATGATGTTCAAGTTCGCCTTTAAACACCAATGTGACGGTTTCAAACCCTCGATGTGAATGTTCCAGCACGCCTTTTTTCAGTTTGGTTGGTTTTAGCACTCCAGGCCCTAAATGGTCGAGCAATAAAAACGGCGAAACGGTATTGCCCAACTCATAATGGGAAAAAACTGAAGTCACTGGAGCAAAGTCACCAACGGGTAAACCTGAATCATTGACGTGAATAAAAGCGAGGGTTTTCATATTGTTTTAAGTGTATTTAGGATCGTTTGATCTTAGCCTACCAAAGATAGCTGATTCGATAGGCTAAATGGTTTTCAGTATCGCAGTTTTAGGATGCTTCCTCTAAGTTTGAGTCAACTTCGAATTTCACTTCGGGATTAGGCTTAAACTCTAGCCATTTATTTTTCATCCATTGTTCTACTTTGTCTTTACCTAGAATGGCTAATAGATTATTGAGTAATGAAAATTTTGCTGGCTTGTCAAAATAGAAAATTGTTACTCGGACATTTCGATCCATATCGTTATTTAAGCTAAATAAATCAATGATGTAATCCTTATCAGACACATCTAATGAATGCCCCCAAATCAGAAAATTTAGATTAAGTACACCTCTTTTTTCCCATACTTTACGTTGTGAAGACTTTTTTACGGGCGAATCTGACTGGCTAGAATCATATGCACTTAACTCATATGCACTTTCTTTAATAATTTCTTTATAACTATCGAGAAATAAATAATCTGTATCTTTAAAGAGTTTCTGGTGATACTTGGTAAAACCATAAGCTTTTAGTTTTTTGAGAGTATCATCTTCTAAATCTGAAATACCTAAAACAATATTTTGTTGCTCACCATGACGACCATGCAGATATTCAATATCAACTAATTCATGAATTCTCTGAAATGTATTCGTATAATTAAAAGAATAAATATGATCAGGTTGAACCCAGTCTTTATTGGAAATTATAATTTTTTGTATTAAGTTCAATTTATTAATAATCAACTCTAAATATGAATTAAATAAATCACTAAATTTTTCCAATTCAAGCAGCAAAAAAGATAAATATTTTTCTTGTGAAAAACCATACTCACTTTTTTCTACAGACACAAACCACTTACTATTAATATTAGCGAATTTTTCATCTGTCCAAAAATCTTTATGTTGTCCATAATTAGGGTTTTTACTAGGGTGTGTTGACATTTACAGCCGATAAATTGAGCTAAAGAGGCAACCATATAAATATACAAGCTAAAGCAACAGCGCTTTGATAGTTACGTTTTAGCTTATCGTATCTTGTGGCAATTCCTCTAA
>NZ_VPDC01000014.1:0-118493 GCF_013417875.1 Acinetobacter sp. YH12219 | reverse complement strand
AAAACCTTCAAAATTCTTGCTGAGCGATATCGCAATCGAGGCAAAAGACTAGCATTAAGATTCAATCTAATTGCTGGAATTTATAACTTGGAGCTGAGTGAAAAATGACTTATGAAAGAAATCTAATGTTTTTCCCATATTTGCCAATTAGATAAAAAATATATAAAAATGACCATAAATATTGAAATTGAACAATACATCGTAAGTAAGGAATTTAAAAAAATATGCATTCTCATTGTTTGTTTAATCTAGTAATTTTTTAATGGTATAACTATACTTAATTATTGATAAATTTAAAGCGTCATGATGAAATGTCTTTGTAAAACTATCTCATCATGCTCTGGAAAATTAATTTTTATTTAATGATTTTTAAATAAGATTTAATATTTTTCAATGTTTTATAGGTTTAGTTACCTGCTTTCTCATAGGTATGTAGTGAATTCCCCATTGCTGAGTTAATTCACCTACAATCTCAAAGCCAAATTTTTTATAAATTTCTAAAGCATAGAAACTCGAATTTACCGTAATATGCTCAGGCTCATGCTGCATTATTACGCTTTCTATAAACTCCCACATTTGACGTCCAAAACCTTGGCCATGATATTCAGGTTTCAAGAAAAAATGCATGAGATGTGCAGGATGCACATAAGCTACATTGCCAACGATTTCTTGATTTATTTCAGCAACAAAATAATGGATTAAATCACGCTCAAAAATATGTTTGAGCATGTGGGGCTTAAAGCGCTCACGACCTTCTTCACTGCAAATAACATCATCGACAAATGGTTCAATGACTGCCGCGATTCCATCAACATCCTCTACACAGGCTGGGCGTATGATCATTTTTAGCATGTTGTTCTCTTTATAAAAGTAATCCTTAAACTTCCTCCGTCAAAGAAAATAAACTTTCTTAAAAGAGTCATTTAATGAATTATCGCTTTTAGCTGTTATTTTTCAATACGTTTAAAAGTTACTTCAGCTAAATTTAAAGTAGATGTTGTACTGAATATATCAGTAATAATGATCCACTAATTACACTTAAAAGTAGTCCACTTAATTCACGCAAAAACCGGCAAGATCATGACCTTAAAATTCATTAACAATCATTTTAAGATCTAATGCGTATTCTTATCCAACTGGACAACGGTTCTACGTTTATAATTCCACCCCATATTATAATAATAAATATTTCAGTATAATTTTAATAAGTATTACAAAAGGTCTACCTGCTTTTTTATCTTCCAAATAGACCAATAGTATTTATAGTTCAATGAAACTTAAGAAATTTACTTACTTATCTGTTTCCATTTCAATCATAAACCTAGATTTTCGCTGATTTTTTATGTCTCCCCATGGCATTCTTCTTTGTTTAGGATACGAGACATACAACCACCGTTTAGCTCTTGTTATAGCGACAAATGCACTATTACGTTCTTCCTCAAGTTCTTTTTGTGAAAGTGCACGATAATCAGGGAATACTCCTTCACACATCCCCATTAAGAAAACAATATCTTTCTCTAAACCCTTCATTGTATGAACTGTACTAAGAGTTAAACCTTTTTCAGAATTACTTTCAGAAAGCTGTCCTAACACTAGTGCATTCCTAAAAGCTGTCAAAGAGTCTCCAATGCCTTTTCTTTTAAATCTTGTCCATGTGTGATCAAATTCATCTAACTCTTCAAGACTTCGTTTAATATCCTCATATTCTGCATCTAAAATATTTAATTTATCTTCACGATAAATAGTGAATTTATCACGAAAATCTTTGATTAATTTAGGTATTTTAGGGTTGTTAATTTCCAAATTATAAACAGCTATTAATAATTCTGAGAGCAGTTGATGATTAGAATCACTTGAAATATTCATTTTTTCTGCTAAGTCTAATAACAAATCATTATTCCAATTTACCGGTTCATCTAATTGGAGCAGTTGACATAATTTTTTACCGTTCACCCAATCCTTTGGATTCAGCTTAATTCGAATAGAGAAATCTAAGGTTTTAGCAAATTTAGTTGAAGGCTCAAGCAGCCTTTCTCCTTTCTTAAGAGAATAGACAATATTGTTATCTTTAAGACCACTCTCTAAACTATGAAACACGAAACGATTTCTCGCTATAACCACCATCTTTTCGAGTGTGATTTCACCTTCAATTTCATCATGTACTCTCATTTGAAGTAAATTTTGAATCTGAGCTACTATCCCTTTAGCTTCATCTATTTCATTCTCATACTCATTGAAATGTACTTGCCCCTCTAGAGCATACTCACTTACAACCTGAGAATCAGATTTTAGCTTATTCACAACTTTAATAACTTCTCTAGTACTTCTATAGTTCTCTTTTAAATCATATTTATTTGGTAAAAAATCCCTAACAAATTCTTCACATAAATATCTATTAGATGATCCATTAAAACCATAAATCATCTGATTAGGATCACCAACCATAAAGACACTTTTTAATGTATCACCACAAAAAGCCTTGATAAATTCATACTGTATTTTGTTAAGATCTTGAGCCTCATCAACACAAATATGTTTATATTTAGCTCTATAAATTTTGGCTATCCAATCATGTGTTATCAATATTCTGTGTGAGTAAACTAAAATATCATCATAATCAATTCCTCCACTACGGATCATGGAATCTTGATAATCTTGATATATCTTCCATACATTTTTATTTGGATACTTTTCAAAAATATCAAACTCTGTAAGTAGCTCTCTTTTAATCTGAGCAAATACATCTAAATACTTCTGTAACTTCTTCTCCCTATCTTTTAACTCTCTCGAATCATCCACATTAAGATATTCATCAACATTTATGCCATCTTCACGTAAAGATTGCATAAAAATTTCCATTTTATCCTGATCTCTTTCATAAACATGAAGATTGGTAGGTAATCCCACAGTATGACCATATTTTTCAAGAATCCTTTGTCCCATTGAATGAATAGTCGTAATCCATGTTCTTTCTTGAATATTTTCCTCTAAAGATAATCGCATCAACATTTCATCAGCAGCTTTATTAGTAAATGTTAGCGCTATCACTCCATTCTTTTTTGTATTCGCTAAGATATATTTTATACGCTCAGTTAAGACCCTAGTCTTTCCTGCACCAGCAGATGCTAAGACCTGAATTGGTACATCCAGAGGAGACTCAACAACCTGAAGTTGTGTTTGTGAGAGATTCATATCCAATTCCAGTAGTTATTTGTTGAAAAAGATCTTTTAGTTTTTGTGGCAATTCATCAGCAGTTAAAGACACTAAACTTTCAGCAATAGCCTTTGCATACTGAGGTTTACTTGAATCTAAAATTTCAAGAATCGCTCTCTTTCTACCTTCATCTCCGCTAAAATCTCTAAGTGGCGATTCAAATATAGGTTGATTACATGATGTACATGGTGGTCTCGCCGATCTTGTAGGTTTTAATGGAGTACCATTTTTACGCTCTATCCAGTCTTCTATAAATTCTTCACCCTTTAGCGATTTAATAGAGCTCACTATCAATTCAATATAATTCTGTTCTAATAAATATCCTTCAAAATCTGTATCCTCTAAAATAGTTATATTATTACAACTTGCTAAGTCAACTTCTCCAAAGACTTTTTCATAGTTAGTCTTTAGCTCTCGTACAGTTTTAGATTCCCCATCAGAAAATATAAATACTGGTATATCAAAATCTTTAGCTAGTATAAGAAAAGGAAGATATTTAGCCCCTGAGCCGTTTACTCCAACAAAATTTACACCTAGCTCAAAAGGCGTCTTTCCAGAGTAAGCCTCAAATAACAATGGTAAAACTTGATCTTCTGTCTCTCCTTCAGAAAGAACTATGGCCCTTGAAAATAGCAATTCTCCTCTCGAATGAATCACTTCACGTTTTATTTTTCTTAAATCATCGTCTTCAAAATTTCCTCTTAACTCAAATACCTTTACTGAATCCTCAATAATCTTCAAGTATCTAATCTCATTAACATCTGCTAACCCAGCAATATAAGGTGAGTGCGAACTAATTATGACTTGGCCAGGGGAGTTAATTAATTGTTTATACAACGTCCTTTGAGCATTTGGATGTAAATGTGCTTCAGGTTCTTCTGCTGCCATGATTGGAAACAATGGCTCCATTTCCTCTGTATGTTTATGCACTAATAACTCAGAAAAGGCTTTAACAGAAAGCATAGATGCCCAACTTCTTGTCCCCATCCCATGGTATTCCATAGAAAATGAACTATCGACTGAGCTACCATAATGCACACTAAACCTTTTTGAAAAATCTCGTATCTTTTTCGGAAATGGTGTTAATTCAGTTGATCCTTGGCTGTTTAAAGATTGGTTTAATGCATCTAAATGGCCTTTTAGTTTTTTTAATGCATCACTTTTTTCGATGGCTGTGTGATTTACCGTAGCAACCATTTGTTCTAGTGATGCAACATCTTCTAGATTGTATTCTATACCAGAAAGAATACGACCAATAAAAGACGATTTCTCTTTTAATTCGCTGTGAATATCACGTTGAGCATCAATCGAAATAAACGGAATACAATCTAATTTTTTCTTTAATTTATTATTAATACTTACGTTTGTAATCTGCCAATTATCGAAGCTTGGCCAATTATCTAGATGATACCTTTCAAGAGTATATCCACCTTTAATCAAGTCAGGTTTGACAATAGTTCGAATAACTACAAATTGCTGCCCATCTGCTTGTGACTGTATCTTATCCTCAAAAGCTTGTTGCCAAGCTTCAGAAAAGCTCTCTTTTTGTTCATCTTCAAATGCGATAAACCTCACATCAATAATGATTTTCTTTTGATCAGATGTATTTTGATTTATATGAAAGTCTTCATCCGACAAAAAACGAGAATAATCTCCTAATGCTAACTGTAGTGCTTTAATGACCGAAGTTTTACCAGCATTATTTTGCCCTAAGAGTACCGTGACTTTAGACAAAGTCATTTCAAGATTCGAAATACCGCGAAAACCACAAACTCTGACCTTATCTAATAATATACCCAAAATTTTTCCCCAAAAAAATAATATAACTAAGCCACCGCATCATTAAACGCTTCAACAACCCCAAATATGTTGTCAGCATCCGCATCACCAAACACACCATCAATCCCTTCATAGTGGATCTGATTAAACGGTGGTTCATATAACTGCGCTGCTTCTAGCACGCCATTTTGAGTTAAATGATCAATTAGCATTTCCACAAAACGTATTTGTTTCTCGTTATACGTTGAGCCTTGCAAATACTTAGAAAAGGCTTCTTGTACCGCCTGACGCTCTAATCCGACCAGAGAACGAATGAAGAGAGGTAAGGATTTTTCAGTCCCAAAACATTCTTCAAATTTATCTCGGCTTTCAACTTCTTGAGCTTCAAAAACAAAGCGTTCTAACTCACTTAAATCAGTCGGTGTAAGAGTCAAACCACGTTTTAACTTTGCAATCGTAATATGATTTTCATTCGCTTTGATGAAACTTTCTACACGCTTACGGTACTGTGCAAGATTGACACCACTTGATACGACAGGAATATCAACCGCTTGCATATCTCCAATTTCATCATCAAGCATGGAGTAGACAATGGTTGAGGTTGATTTCTCTATAAGTTTGACCAAACCGCGAATACGTTTACGCATCGCCTCAAGCATTGGCAAGGTAATGCCTTTCCAATATTCAACGGTTTGAATGTCTTGAATTAGCGCAATCTGTTCTGCAACAACAGGAATATTTTCTTTGCTTTCCAGTTTAGAAGCAATTTCAATCACTTTATTGGCATAACTCTGAATCGCTGTATTGTTCTTTTGCAATACTGCCAACTCAAGGTTGTAGCAAAGCATATCAAACAGTTTGGCTTCTAAGGTTTCAGGCTCAAGTTGGTTTGGTAATTTAGAAATGTGTTCTCGTAACGTACCAATGGCAAGGTCATCCAAGTTGTTCCAAGCATCATCATTTTTGAAGTGTTCAACATGCTCAAGTTCAGATTTCACAATGAAATTCTCATTGTTCATGGACTTCACTTCAGTCTGTAAACTCTGACGCATATCTTGCTGTACAGCTTTTAATTCTTCGGTGGCATCGTCCTTCGCATTGAGCAGACTAATGATATTTAAACGTGCTTTAAACAAGCGTTGTCCGAGTGGCTCTGTGGTCGCAACAGGCGCACCATCTGGATTTTCATTGAAGTATTCAAAGTTAGAACAGTAGTCAAAGATATAAAATTCTTTTTTATCATCTTCAGGGCTAAACAATTCTTTGCAGAGTCGTGTACCACGCCCAATCATCTGCATAAATTTGACTTTAGAGCGAACCGCTTTAAAGAATACTAAGTTGACCACTTCAGGTACATCAATCCCTGTATCGAGCATATCCACTGAAATCGCAATCTGTGGCTCAGGTAAATCTTTCTTGCTAAAGTCATCAATTAAGCTTTGTGGATACTTAGTGGCATGAGTAATGACACGGGCAAACTTACCATCATATTGCGGATAGTTTTCATTGAAGCGATCAGCAATAAACTGGGCATGTTTTTGATTGACGGCAAAGATAATGGTTTTACCAAGACGATCACCGCCTTCGGTCTTAATACCATTTTCCATCAAGTGCTTGAGCATTAAATCAATCGTGCCTGTATTAAACAGCTCTTTATTAATCTTGGATGCTGAGACTTCTTCAGGTGCATCTTGATTGCCCCAATTTAGACTATCCCAATGTTGTTTTTCTTCTTCTGAGAGTTCATCATATTTCACGCCTTCACGCATGAATTTAAGTGGGACAGAATAGGCTTTCGGTGGCACAAGATAGCCATCGGCAATGGCTTGATCAAGGTCGTAGTAATCGGTTGGGACACCGCTTTCTAAGCCAAACAGTGCGTATGTATCACGATCTACTTCATCTCGTGGCGTTGCAGTTAAACCAACAAGCAAACTATCGAAGTATTTAAAAATCTCACCAAATTTTTGGTATACGCTTCGATGCGCTTCATCAATAATAATTAGGTCAAACATGCCTGTACCGAATTTACGTGTACCATCGGCATTCATTTCATCAATCAAACCCATCATGGTTTGATAGGTCGAGAAATACACTCGACCAACCTGATTTTTATCCTCAAGTAAATTAACGAATGAGGCATCTTTTAAATTGGCTTTAAAAGCGTTGTGTGCCTGATTGACCAATGAAGTTCGGTCTGCAAGGAATAATGCTTTTTGCACTACATTGGCTTTCATCAGCACATCGACCAGTGCAATGGCAGTACGTGTTTTACCTGTGCCTGTTGCCATAATCAGTAAGCCTGCACGTTCTTTACGTTGATAGGCTGCAAGCATGGCTTTGATGGCACGAGTTTGGTAGTAACGCTCGACAATCTCTGCATTGATCGGGAAGCTGCTTAAATCAGGGTTGTTCTTACGTCTTTCGATCAAGCGTTTGAGTTCTGCTTGTGTGTAAAAGCCATGAACTAAGCGTGGTGGGCCACCTTGCACATCATTCCAGATTCGGGTTTTGTAGCCATTGGTATAGAATATGACTGGTCGTTGTCCTGTTTGTTGCTCTAAACAGTCTGCATAGAGTTTGGCTTGTTGCTGTCCTATATCAGGATCAGTCGATGTGCGTTTTGCTTCAACCACCGCCAAAGGCAAGCCATTGGCATCATACAGCACATAATCCACTGCACCTTTACCCGATAGACTCGGCATACCTGTTACAGCAACTTCCTCTCGAACCGATGTACCTATTTCCCAGCCTGCTTCTTCAAGCATGAGGTCAATTTTAAGTTTTCGAGTTTCGTCTTCTTTATAGTCGGTAGGGTCTTCGATTTTGCTGTTGGCAATCTTGGCTTGTTCAACGTCTGCACGTTTTTGTGCAAGTTCAGCGTCTATATTTGCAAGTAATTTTTCACGCTCTTCTAAACTTGCGGACAGTTCAAATAGTTTTTGTTCACGTTCCCGTAAAGCTTTATGTTGTTCAGCAAACTGTTTTTCTTTAGCTTCTGTTTCTTTTTGCAGTTGTTCTTTGTTGGCGGTGATTTGCTGAGTATTGTCAGCATTTGGAATCAGTTTTGGATTAAATATAATCGACTGAGAACGGTCTTTTGACGGTGAACCGTAGTTACGCTCAAACCAGACATACATCAAGAAAAGATGCTGAATGTGTCTTACCGTTTCTTCAGTAGTGAGTTGTTTGAACTTTTTCCCATGTACGGCACTGTTGCCGACCATGCGAATGTTGTCCATTTTGTCCCAAATATAGGGTGGAATCAGGTCTTTAAATTTGAGATCGTTGAGTAAGTTATGCAGTGATGGATCGTAGGGTTGAGTAAGTTTTTTGTCGTATTGGTACAACCATAAAACAAGGTTTTCAAGTGATGTACGAGCCGCAGCAAGGGCAAATTGTGGGGATATATACGTGAGCTTTTCGGCTTCTTTGGCAGTCGCTGCCAAGCTTTTAAATTCAGGTTCTAAAAACTGAAAATTGCTCATGTATATATTCCCTCATATTTTTAATTAAATTTTATAAAGTGCCGTTAAATGCTTTCTGTTGTAATGTTTTAAATAAATTTTCAGCTAAATCTAATTGTTCAAGTAATTTAGGTTTTTGGCTCTCAATTACCTGAACAATATCTGAAAACTTGTTTTGCAGTTCCATAGGAGGCTGAATGATTGGAAAATTCTCTATATGCTCTTTATTCAACTGCCGTTTATCAATTCCACCAACGCATACTGAACGAATATATTCATAATAATCAGGCAGTGTAAGGATTCTTAAAATAAAGTATTTGTTGAAACCGTCTTTAATACGAATTAAGTATACGTGACCATTGATATTGGCACTATCATCCTCACCCAAATAAATCGCAGCACGACCTAAACTACTGTTTTCAGTGTTAATTCGACCTGTTTTTGTCATTAACAAATCTTCATGTTTAACACTACTTTTCATCATTTTAGAGTGAGTTTCAGCATCAATATAGGCAACATCATCAAGAATCACTTTGTTTTTCCAAACATTTTGACTTCTTAAGAAAATGATACCTTGATCTACATAATTTTCAGATCCACCTTTAGGCGTATTACCACTATGAATTTTTGTCGATAGCTCTGACAGTTTTTTTACATCCCACCCTTTAGGATTACTGACAGGATCGCCAAACATATCAATAAATGTGGCTTGTAAAAGCTGATCTAACTTTTCAATCGCTTGCTGACGTTTTTGGCGTAGCTCATCCGCTTGATCTAAAATAGAGGCAATTCGGCGTTGTTCTGCAGGTGGTGGGAAAGGTATTTCCATAAGTAATAATTGCTTAGGGCTTAAATTAGGTTGAGCTGCACCACCTGCATTTTTCAAAAGTTCATCTAAAAATTCACCACTAAAAAAGAACTTTAAATAATCTGCTGTAATTTCATCTTTAGCTCTGATAATTGCTACACGCTGATTAATATAAGCACCTACATCACCATCCGAAGCAACTGCAATTTTTCCAACAGTAGCCCCTGATAAAGCCATTAAAATATCTTTATCTTGAATTTTAAAATTATCAGAAATCTTATATTGAGCTGCATCAACAGTTAAAGCAGATTCTGTTTGAATAGAACCCTCTTGTAGATCACCAATTCTAATAACTTTGTCATTCCCAGTTCCAAACCATTCACTTTTAAAAGCATAACCAGAAATAACGGTCGCAAAATCACTTAAAAGTTTTTTATCTGAACTCACTTAAGCATCTCCTTAAGCGTAGCCATTCCTTTTAAAATATCCTGCTCAAGCGCTTCTAAATCCGCCAATATTTTACTTGGTGCTTCATATTCCACTTGCTCATATACAACTTCCTTATAACGGTTAATTGACAAGTCATAACCATTGGCAGCAATGTCGGCTTTATCCACCAAGAAACTTTGATCTGTCGCTTTACGACCTGATTCCGATGCTAAGTTATGGAAACGAGCAATAATGTCAGGAATGTTGTTATTTTCATGCTTAGACGCATCGAGTTCATTACGCTTATCATCCAGCGAATAACCATCCGCCTGCATATCATAAAACCAAACTTTGTCCGTACCGCCTGACATGGTTTTAGTAAAAATCATAATGGCAGTAGAAACCCCTGCATAAGGCTTAAACACACCAGACGGCATCGAAATAATTGCTTCAAGCTTTTGCTCTTCAACAATCTTCCTACGAAGTTCTTTATGCGCAGTCGATGAGCCAAATAACACCCCATCAGGCACAATCACCGCAGCACGACCACCAGTTTTCAACAAACGTAAGAACAAGGCTAAAAATAGCAATTCAGTCTTTTTAGTTTTTACTACAGCCTGAATATTCTTGGCACAGCTTTCATTGTCCAAACTGCCTGCAAAAGGTGGATTGGCAAGAATTAAACTGTATTTTTCAGCAATATGTGAATGCGTTTCACTTAAAGAGTCACGGTTTTCAATTCGTGGGTTTTCTACACCGTGTAGCATCATGTTCATCGAACCAATACGAAGCATGGTGCTATCAAAATCATAACCAAAGAAGGTTTCTTCACTAAAACGCTTTGCGGCTTCGGGATTGGCAAAAATCTCAGTGCTGTGATGCTCGTTTAGATATTCACTTGCAGCTACAAGGAAACCAGCTGTACCACACGCAGGGTCACAGATCGTATCTGTAGGCTTCGGTTGCATCAGCTCTACAATCATCTTGATGATATGACGAGGAGTACGGAACTGACCGTTTTGACCCGCTGAAGCAATTTTACCGAGCATATATTCGTAAATATCACCCTTGGTATCTTTGTCATCCATTGGGACTTCAGCTAACAGATCAACCACTTTGGTTAACAGTGCAGGCGTAGGAATGGTAAAACGTGCATCTTTCATGTGATTACTATAGGTTGTGTCATCTTCTGCACCTAAGTTTTTAATGAATGGAAAGACTTCATTAGCAACGGTGCTATATAACGTTGCAGCATCACCCAAAGTAATGAACTTTGACCAACGTAAATGATCTTGCTCGGGTGTAAAAATTGGATGTTCTACAGGTTTTTTTAAACGGTTGGCTTTCTTTTCTTTGGTGATCTGAATTTCATCAAGTCGGCGAATAAACAGCAAATACGTCATTTGCTCCATGACTTCTAATGGATTGGAAATTCCACCACTCCAAAACGCATTCCAAATCTGGTCAATTTTGCTTTTAATTTCGCCTGTAATCACGTAGATGACTCTCAAATTTCTTTGAGGGTATTGTGTTGGATTTAGAGGGGAAAAGCTATTGGAATTAAAGGAGATGCGACAAGGTTTGGCGTTATTAGATGATATTTAAAAGTAAATCAGAATAAACTTAGCAATAACTCTTAATGCTACCATTTAAATTTTATGAATGATTTCCCCCAAGTAATAGTTTTTGACGCTTTTGGAACTCTTGTGAAAATTGGTGAGAGCCGATCTCCATATCGTAAGTTGATGAAATGGTTGAAAGATAATGGTAGAAAACCAGGCACAACAGACGCCAATATTATTATGTCTAATGCTGTTGATATTGAGCAATTGACTAAGCTCTTTGGAAAAGTGATTCCAGCACCACTTTTGAATGAAATTAATGATGATCTACAGTTTGAGGTAAATACAATCGAACTATACGAAGATACTGTTCATACACTTAGAAGTTTAAAAAACCTTGGCTTCAAAATCGCGCTCTGTTCTAACCTGGCAATGCCTTATGGCGAAAGGCTTAAAACACTGCTTCCTAATCTATTTGATGTGGTTATTTTGAGTTACGAGGTAGGAGCAATAAAACCTGAACATCACATCTATGAAGTAATACGAGAGCAATTAGCCTGCCAAATGCCAGATATGCTATTCATTGGAGATAATCCTCTTTTAGATGTGGAAGTACCTATCACTTTAGGAATGTCGGCAAGGTTAATTGAAAGAAATAAAATGCAAAATTTAAGGGAGGTACTAAGCGATCTACTACCTAATGACTGATTCTCTTATGGTAATAACTCTTTGGGATCAACTTTCAAAGTATTCGCAATTTCATAAAGCTTATCAATCGTCATATTGACTTCTCCACGCTCTATACGCCCCATATAACTACGATCAATGCCACACTGCAATGACAGAGATTCTTGCGTAATATTTTTCTCTTTTCTTTTATTGCAGATTAATTGACCAATTTTGATGGATAATTCTGACATTTGAGATCAACTGTTTAAAAAACAGAAATATCAGCAATTGAGGACTATACATCCACGGACTATAATCCTCTTTTTATGTAGGTCTATGAAACATGGCAAAAAATTTACCTCTACTTGATCGCTTTTTTGACATTTTTGAAGAACATGAAATTATTGATTGGAAAGCTAATCGTTTTTGGCAGCACATGGAATCAGAATTTTTAGATAACACAAACAAAGTTAAGGGACAGATGTATAGATATTTAAAAATATTTGTACAAAAAGGTTTTTTAGTCGCCAAACCATCTAAAATAAATAAAAGAATATATTTATATAGTGCCTCTGAAAATTTAATTAGTATGCAAAAAAAACATAAAGAAGATAGATTGAATCATGTTTTTGAAGAAAATATTATTGATATAAAAGAAAATTTAAAAAATATAGAGATAGAATTGGATTTTATTAATAAATTAATTTTACAACATTCTGAAATTAGTGAGAAATTAGAAGAATATAAAAATAAAATATTAATAGATTTTAAGAAGTATGAAATTCAATTAAAGACAATTGAAAATTTTGTTAGATTTTGTTTTTAAATAAAAATAAACACCAAATAACAAAAACATATATTTAGTTATATCAACAACTTAAATATAATTTCAGCTTGACAAGAGCTGTTTTTTTATTCTAAATTTAGCTCAAATTTAGTCAAGTTTATTCAAATATGATCAAGTCTATTGAACAGGTAAAAGAAGATTTTTCTTCTACTGGAAAATCGATTGCTAAATGGGCTAGAGATAATAAATTTTCTCCTGATTTAGTATATAGAATTTTTAGAAACAACAAGATTCCACAACGTGGCGAAAGCCATAAAATAGCTGTGAAGCTAGGAATTAAGGAGCAAAAAGATATGGATTAATTTACATTAATTTTTTATTTAAACTGCAGAAAGTATAAAGACCCATGCGGCAACATGAGTCTTTATAGATTTGTCTTTAACTTGCACGTACAAGACAAATTTATTCTAAAAGACATTGATGCTTTTATCAATGTTTAGGGTGCTTTCTGCCTCATTTTTTATTCTGAGGTATAATTATGAACACATCTATTGAAAAAATTAGGCTAGTAATTAGCTATATATTTAGTCATAAAAGCAATCGAGAAATAGCTAAAATTGTAGAAATCTCTCGTGAAACTGTGTCAAAAATCAAGTCCTTACTAATTTTGACAGAATTAACTTATGAAGATTTTACTAAACTAAACAATTCAGAATTAGAACAAAAATTAAAAATTAATCGCTCAATAAAACGTATCAAAAAGTCACAACCTGACTGCGAAGCGATTTGTAGTGAGTTAGCTACGTATAAAGGGCTTACAAAGGCTATTCTTTGGGAAGAATATAGATTGAAAACTCATGGAAATGGTGTTGGATACACACGGTTTTGTGAACTAATAAATCAAGCACAAAAACAAAAAGACATTCCAATGAAGCAAGAATATTATCCGGGTGAAATAGTACAAATTGATTACAGTGGGGATCTTGTAGATATTGACTTATTTAATGGTGATGTAATAAATGCCAATATTTTTGTTGGGGCTTTACCTTTTTCTAGTTTAATTTTTGCTTATGCCACGGAATCACAAAAAACCGAAGATTGGATTCGAGGATGCTCTCAAATGTTTGATAAAATTGATGGTATTCCTCAAACTATTGTTTGTGACAATGCTAAAGCATTAATTACCAAACATAGAAATCGAATCGTTGAAGTTAATCCATATTTTCAAGAATTTTTAGAATTTCATAAAATTAATGTTCTTCCAGCTCGACCACGGAAACCAAGAGATAAGGCAGTCAGTGAAAATGCCGTGAATATTGTACAAAAGCAGATTTTAATGAGAATACGTCATGAAAAATTTACAAGTATAAAGGCTTTGAATGAAAGACTTGAATATATGGTGGATTGCTATAATCATAAAAAAACTAAAACTTTTTCGCAGGGGCGGATGGCTATATTTCTTGAGCATGAAAAAAAATTACTTAGACCCTTACCTTTAATCAAATACAAAGTATTGAATGAATATTCGAAAACAATAGTACCTTCTGATTATCATGTGAAATATTTGAACAATTCTTACTCTGTTCCTCATCAGTATATTAGAGAAAAAGTTGAGCTAAAAATTTTAGATAATCAGCTATATATCTATCAAGATAAAAAACTAATCGCTCAACATACGCTTCTTCAAGGCGAAGGAAAAATCTCTACATTTTATGAACATAAAACGGAGAATCATAGAACTACAGATTATCTATCGAAGGAAAGTATTTTAAATTGGTCCCAATCAATTGGCACTAACACGTTTAATTACTGCAATATGATTATTTGCAAAAACTCAAATTTATACAACAACTTAAATTATTTATTTGATTTCAGAAGTTGGGTTAATAGTAAACAATTCATTGATCGACTTGAACAGGCCTTATGTTATGCCTATAAATTAAAAATAGAAAATTTGGCTAGATTAAAGTCCATTATTGAATCAAGATCATATTTGGAGTTTGATCAACAAGATGTTGTAAAAGAACATAAAAATCTGCGTGGTTCCAGTTATTATAAAGGGGGTAAATAAATGTTAAATCCTCATTTATCAACATTACTTGCACAGTTGAAATTGCATGGTTTTACTCAATCATTAGATTCTAATATTGATGCTGTTTATTCAGGTGAAATCAATTTTGAAGAAGCTATGATTGATGCTTGTAAAACCGAGTTGTTAACTCGAGCACGAAAGCTCACTGAACGACTAATACGAAATGCGCATCTAAGATATCCTCATGCTTGTATTGATGAAATTAAGTTTGATATAGAACGTCGTGGCTTATCAAAGCAATTTGTTAATAGATTTTCAGAGTGCACTTGGATTAATTTACATAAGAACATGAGCATACAAGGTCCAACTGGGGTAGGAAAAACATGGCTTGCATGTGCTTTCGCAACTGAAGCATGTAAAAAAGGTTATAAGACTATTTTTTATAGAGCATCTGAGTTTTTTGAAGCATTAGAACAAGCTATAGATCAATCAAATGAAAAGCTTTTTATTAAAAAATTGATTAGATATGATTTACTGATAATTGATGATTTTGGTCTTAGTAATATTCCTCCAAAAATAGAAACTCTTTTACTAGAATTTATTGATAATTATTCAATATGCGGCAGCTTACTTATTACAAGTCAATTCACATATGATTTATGGCACACAAAATTCCAAGATCCTACCATTGCTGATGCAATTCTAGATCGAATTATCCATAACTCTTATACACTGGAAATAGATGGTGACTCAATGAGGAAAACTGTAATGCTAGATACAACTACCACTCTTTAAGAGTGGTAGATTTTAAAGTGAAATGGGTGGCAGATTTTGAGTGTGATATACATTGTACATCCAATATGCAATTGTCATTCAAATATTTTTCAGCACAATTTTAAAATATATGTGAGGCATAAATGCTGAATGAATTCAGAAAACATAAAAATCCCCCACGTTTGGAGGATTTTTTACTTTATTTATTGAATAGCCATTATTTTTAATACACATCACGGCGGTAACGACCTGCTTTACGCAGTGTATGCAGTTGTTCAATGCCCAGTATCTCTTGCAAAGTGGCATCTACCGCTTTGGCCATATTCAAACTGCCGCAGATATAGAGACAAGCCCCTTGCTCTAGCCAATCAATCAATTCAGCTTTTTTTACAACTAGGACATCTTGCACATACTTTTCAGCAAATCCATCACGAGAAAATACCCGATCGATTTCTGCAATTTTACCTTGGTTTTGTAATTCATGCAGTTCATCAGCAAAAATTGCATCGAAAGCTTGTTGACGCTCACCATAAATTAACCAGTTTTGACAGTGCTCTTTTGCGACACGTTGCTTAAGATGTGAAAGCAAACCCGCCATTCCTGAGCCATTGCCAATCATAATTGCCGACTTAACGCCCTCTGCTAAGTGAAAATTTAGATTCGCACGAATATAGGCATGAATACATTGTCCAAGTTTTAAATCGTGCGTTAATAAACCAGAACCTAAACCTAGTTCATCGCCATGCTGCTCTTGACGTACGACGAGCTCTAAATCTTTTTAATTAAATAGAGTTTGATAATTTCACGCTTATACTAAACGACTGAATAAAGACTATAATAAAAATTAAAAATTCATTCGCCATTTGCGAAATCTTCGAGCAATCATGTCCAAAAATCTTGCAACGCTGATTGGATTCAGTGCAATCTTACAATGGTCTTCTATTGTTGGTTTACTTAAGAAAATTAGTTTCAGTATTAGCCCTGATCTTGCTGTGCTCTTTATGTATACCTTGAGCGCAATTATTCTATTGCTCTTATTTAAAATTCCAAACCTTAAACTGGTTCCGCGCCAATTTTTGATATACGCCACCCTTTTATTTGTGATTTATGAGTTGTGTTTTTCGTATGCCATTGCTTTGGCTCAAACTGCTCAACAAGCGATTGAAATCAGTTTAGTCAATTATTTATGGCCGAGTCTGACAATTGCCGCGTTAATTTTATTTAAAGAATTAAAATTTAACTTTTTCGTAATCATTGGTTTAGTCATTAGTTTGGGTGGCATCATTTTGATCCAAACGGGTAATGGAAGTTTTAACTGGTCTACAGTCTTTACGAACATTCAGTCTAATCCATTAAGCTATTTTCTTGCTTTTATGGGAGCGAGTTTATGGTCACTCTACTGTGTGATTACACGTAAATACAGTCTTGGACATAACCCTATTTCATTCTTTTTCGTCGTGATCACGATTATGCTATGGCTAAAAATGTTGATATTTCACGGTATTCCGCGAATGCCTGCCGTAGACTTACATACCGGTATGTATATGTTGACCGTGTCCATTGTAACCGCTTTGGGTTATGCAGCGTGGAATGTAGGTATTATTAAAGGCAATATTACGATATTGGTGACTTTATCGTATTTTAGTCCGATTTTTTCTTCGGTTATTTCAATGTTTATATTACAGACACCACTGAGTTTAAGTTTTTGGCATGGTGCCATTTTGGTGACATTAGGTTCGCTGGTATGTTGGATTTCAACCAGTTGGCCACAAATTAAAGCCAGATTAATGCAATTGCGCCATGAATAATAAGAAGCAGTCACTTGGCTCATTTATCTTAAACTGAATAGCAAAACCGCGATTAGGCACAGCATATGAAGTAACTGTGTTGGTGCAAAATATAGAAAATATTTCCAGCCACCTGTGAGAAATGCATTCACACATTTTGAAATCGCATGGGCTGATAATCCAATCACCACAGCATAAACCAATGTTAAATTGTCGATATTACCTTGCATCACCACGGTTGCCATAGCTGCATGGACTTCAAAGAGTGATGCTAATAATGTCCCTAAAATTAAGCCTTTATCACCTAAAGCGAGATTTAATCCATAAACAAGTGCTTGGATCAAAGTAAGCGTGATGGCAATGATTGCCGCCTGTTTTAAGCTAAACATTCGACTATCAGTATTTTCTAACGGCACTGTTTCATTCGCCTCTACACGAAGCATTTCAGGTTCTGACTCTTTATTATGCTGAACTTGAGATGAGCCATAAATCAGATATAACGCAGTAAGGACCAATATCAAGATGCCGACGATACTTGGTATAACTAATATTTTAAACCAAGCAAAACTCACCCCAAGGACAATGATCAAAAGTTGAACCAATGTCGCAACACATGAAAAAAGTCCTGCCCCTGCATTACTTTTGGCACTGGCTTTTCCTGCTCGCACTTCCATGCCTAAGCTTGCGATTGTTGCTGTGCTCGACACAAAACCTGATGCCAAGGCCGATAAGATAATCGCTTTATCAGAAGATAGAAGCCGCTTGGCGATGTGCGCTAATGACTGCACCACCAAGATCAATATCAGTAATTTTAAAATCACATAGGGATTTAATACAGAACCCCAATAGGCCTGATTCGGCGTTAAAGGTAAGGCAATTAGGATCAATGCCAGTAAAAATACACCATCTCTTAACTCATAGTCTTTGATCCAATGTGCTGCAAAATGATGTAAGCCTTTTTTTCCAACTAATATGAGGGTCAACACCACAGCCAAACACGCAGCCAATGGAATATTAAATACACAAGCAGCGCCGATTAAATAGGTCATAACAAAAGCTAGTTCTGTGGTTGTGCCAATATCTTGTTTTTGCTGGCTTAATCCATAATAGCTAAACACACTGACGACAATTGCACCGATTACACCAACAGCTAAATGGATTAAAAAACACAATGCTCCAAACAGCGCACAAATGGTAAATGAGCGTAAACCGGCAAAGCTCTGTTCACTGTCCAAATTGTTGTTACGTTGACGCTCCAAACCGATGAGCAATCCACAGCCTAAAGCCGAAGCTAAAATAGTTAACAACGCTGGGAAGGATAATGTTTGTATGAGTATTTCCAAATTTAAGCCCTCCCATCAATACATTGTTTATTTTGGCAATATAAATAAAAAATAATATAAAAATTTAACGCTAAAATTTGAAAAAAACATATAAATTTAACAACTTGAGAATTTTCAATCATGTTCAAAGTTTAGTCATACTTTAAATCATAAACAATTCCATGATAAATATCCTAGTGGACATCAAATATTTCTCATCTTTTAATTAAAAAAAATATTCGAAAATCTGACTTAAATTCGGACTTTTTTACCTTCATGTCTGTTTAAAGCACACATTAAGCCCAAATCACCATAATCGCCGCAATCACCACTAGGGCTAAACCCCAATGATCAGTTCTTGCGAGTTTTTCCTTAAAGAAATAGGCAGAGATTAAGAGGCTAAATAATATTTCGATTTGACCTAGGGTTTTGACAATCGCAACCGTTTGCATACTCATAGCAGTAAACCAGCCCAAGGATGCTAGAAAGCTACAGACACTAACGCGAAAGGTCAGACCTACTCTCTCCCACATGGCAATGAGCGTTTTACGGCTAAATAGACTGAGGTACAACAGCATAATCACACATTGAAAGCCAATTACACTCAACAACACCCACGCCGCACGATGCAAAGTCGGTAAATCACTTAGCTCTAAACTGGCTTCACGAACCAATAAAGAGGTAATTGCAAAACTTAATCCACTTCCTACACCGATGCATAAAGTTGGCAGAGATAATTTTTGTCGTTGAGAACCTTTGCTTAAAAGAAAAACGGCAACACTACCAACCAAAACACCAATCCAACCAAATAAACTTAAATGTTCACTTAAGAAAATCACTCCAACAATGGCCGCAAAGATCGCTTCACTTTTCGCTAAACCGACGCCGATGGCATAATTCTTTTGTTTAAAAAGCAAGACCATTAAAATCGTCGCTAAAATTTGACTTAGCCCTGCAATCACCACATAAACCCAAAACATAGGTGTAAATGTGGTCACCTGAGTCACAGGCTGTTGCTGGTACAACACGAACAAATAAATACAGGCAAATGGGAGCCCAAAAATAAACCGTGCAAGGGTGACACCATACACATCAACAGTGGTACTGAGTTGCTTTTGAAATGCATTGCGCCATGACTGCATAAAAGCAGCCATTAAAGTGAATAAGATCCAAACTGGAAACATAAGAAAGGTGGTTTAACGGTGGATGCCTCATCAATTTACGCTTTTATTGAATTGAATGCGACCCAACACGGCTAGATTATTCATTGAACTTGGTTATAGATTCGTTGAAAAAAATTTATTTAAAAACCTGATATTAAGAACTTGGTATGTATCGAAAGGTAAGTTTTTATAAAAAAATGCAAAGGCATATCACCTTTGCATTTTGCACTTTACCAACATTTAGTTAGCGACTTACGTTAAGTTAGCTTTCAAGTAGTACAGCACCAAATTGCTCACGTAGATCTTTTTTCAGCATTTTACCTGTTCCACTCAAAGGAATAGCATCCACGAAAATCACTTTATCTGGCACCTGCCATTTAGCGACTTTATCTGCATAGTAATCCAAAATTTCTGTATCAGATAAATCGACATCTGGCTTTTTAATCGCAATCAATACAGGACGCTCATCCCATTTCGGATGGGTCGCTGCAATCACTGCCGCCATTGCAATTTTAGGATGTCCCATAGCTAAATTTTCTAACTCAACAGAAGAAATCCATTCGCCGCCCGATTTGATCAAATCTTTTGAACGGTCACTAATTTTTAAGAAACCATCTTCATTCAGCGTAGCAATATCCCCGGTATCAAACCAACCATCTGAGGTTAATGCGGACTCTGTTTTGCCAAAGTAATTGCCAATAATCCAATGCCCTTGGATTTGTAAATTACCTGTCGTTTCACCATCACGTGCAACTTCATATGTACCGCTTTCTTCATCGGTAATACGTAAATCGACCCCAAATGGTGGACGACCTTGTGACAAACGCACTTGTAATTGTTCTTCTTCAGATAATAACAAATGTTTGGCTTTAAACTGGTTTGAAGAACCTAATGGACTGGTTTCGGTCATGCCCCAAGCATGAATCGTTTCACAGTTAAATTGCTCTTTAAACACTTTCAACATCGCAGGTGGGCAAGCAGATCCACCCACCACATTACGCACTAAACTTTCGAGCTGACTACCTGCTTGTTGCGCAGCATTGATTAAACCCTGCCAAATCGTTGGAACACCCAATGCAACGGATACTTTATAGTCATCAATCATTTGCGTCAGGCTTGCTCCATCTAAACCTGGGCCTGGCAGCACTAAGGTGCAACCCACCATAGCCGCAGCATATGGCGTACCCCATGCATTGACATGGAACATCGGCACAACAGGCATCATAATATCTCGCGCTGAGATATTTAATGAATCTGGCATACAAATCGCATAACTGTGTAAGACTGTTGAACGATGACTATACAACACACCTTTAGGATTGCCTGTGGTACCCGAGGTATAACATAAAGAACTAGCCGATAATTCATCTAATTCTGGCCATGTATAGTCTGCAGATTGCCCCGCGATAAGTTCGTCATAAAATTTAACATCTGGCACAGCTTCGACAATCGCTGCATCTGGTGCATCTAAGCAAATAAAGTGCTCAACAGATTTTAATAAAGGTTTTACTGCTTTGATTAAAGGCAAAAAAGTTTTATCAAATAACATGACACGATCAGATGCATCATTGATGATAAAAACTAATTGTTCAGGAAATAGTCGAGGATTGATGGTGTGACAAACATAGCCACTACCAGAAATAGCGTACCAAGACTCTAAGTGGCGATGGTTATTCCAAGCGATCGTCGCAACACGATCCCCTAAATTTAAACCGAGTGATGCGAGAACATTCGCAAAACGTTTTGAATTTTTATGGACTTCACCCCAAGTGGTTTTCGTAATCGTCGTGTCTGTATTTTTTGAAATTACTAAACTATCCGCATGATAGCGACCCGCATGTTCAATCATGCTACTAATCAAAAGCGGTTTAAACATCATATTACCAAGCATTCTTTGCTCCCACATTCATCCATATTGAGTTGTTGTTTTTCCACACTGTCCTGCAGATTTTTTAAAACTTTGCACCATGTCAAAAGTGATTGTTCTTTATCGACAAGGTTGAAAGCAGTAGATATGAAACGCATATCCAAAACTGATTCTTATGTTTTAACCTTAAATGATTTTAGAATCCACTGTTTTATTGCTCAAAATATGAATGCTTTAGTGGTATAAAATGCAAAAATTAAAGCTTGAGCCTAGTTCAAAATATGGTCGTATTTTGTTTTCGCTCTGCTGCTTTAAAAATGTCTTTTTTTGACATCAAATAATTTACTGAATCAATAGGCATAAAAAAACCCAGTCTAGATACACTGGGTTCGACGCATTAGCCGTTGTAGTTAAGTTGAAATAGTTACAGCACTTCAAACTCAATACGACGGTTTTTCTTACGACCTTCAGGCGTAGCATTGTCTGCTACAGGCTTATTTGAGCCCATCCCTTCAGTACTTAAGTTCGCCGCTGCAATATTTTTTGAAATCAGGTAGTTTTTAACTGCATTAGCACGATCTTGGCTTAAACTTAAGTTTTTCTCAGGATTCCCCGAGCTGTCTGTGTGACCAATAATTCGTACTTTTTTCCCACCGACGCGATTCAGTGCGACAACCATTTCATCTAAGATCTGTACCCCAGATGGCGCTAAAATAGCACTGCCCGATTCAAATTCAATAATACGATTACGTAAAGCCGCATTAATAATTGCCTGTTCAGCCTGATTGACAGAAAGCTGTGCATTGAAACGAAAAGGTGCTGTGACCAAAGACTGAAACTTGGTGGTCGTGGGTTGGATATCGTTTTGATTCGACATCTTGCCACTTAAATCGACTTGCGTTCCGCGAACAGAGAGTTTTCCCTGTTTTACTTTTTTTAAGTCATCATTAATCATTTGGCTTACGCTATTGCCCCAACCATTGGGTGCAGTAACCGCTCGAACCTGAATTTTATCAACCACATTTGCCTGACCATAGGTCAAATAGGCTTTATTTAATATTTCTTGCTTGGTTGCTTCATTCGGTACAGCGCCTTCAATCACAATAGGCTCTGCCCAAAGCAAAGTCGAACAACCTAAAATGCACACACTCGCAAGAAATTTGGGCAACATTGGTAAGATTCTTTGCATCATTATTCTTCTATAAAAGTCTGTCTAAAAAGTTTAATGCCATGAATAAGGCTGATCTGACGCTCACTCAAAGACTGTTCCAATACGGCTAAGCCTGCATTTTGTTCAAGATAAGGATCAATCCAACTGGCATCAATCAAGGAAACCCAATGATCACTTTGCATATTTTGGGTAAAAACATCATTGAGTGCAGTAATATCAGCACCTTGAAAACCAAACAGTAAAACAGGTGAATCACTGTGTAGGATGCCAATGAGTAACTCAGCATCTTGGTTTTCGACAAAACGACTAATTAGGTTGACCCAAAAAGCCGCAATTTCATAGCAGTAACTAATATTATTAATTGGTAAAATCAACACTTTATTCAACCGAGACGTGCCCTGATGAATAATCGGTTGTAGCAGCAAACCGAGACCAATCATGCTTTGCGCCAACTGATAAGGCGTAAAATTCAATAAACGCGCAAATGAATGCAACGTATGATGCTCATAAAAAGAAGAGGTTTCTTCTGTCCCGAACACTTGAATTTCGTTATTCAGTTTGCCTAATTTATCGAGCAAAATATCGGGATCGCGAATAGAACGCATCACTCGGTTACGCTGATATAAATCAATTAAGGTCTGTTTATAACGATATGGTGCATACAAAATATTATCGAAAGGATCATCGATTTCTAGCAGATGAGCGAGCACCATTGGAAATTGACGCTTTGAACTGTCTTCACTGCTAATCAAATTGGCAACCAAAAAACGCTTATCTTTTGGACTGGCAATAAAGAAATCTAATGAAGGTAGTGAGTTATACGCTGCATTAAAATTGTCTGAACGCATAGCGAACTCAAGCGCCTCCGTGATCCACTGATCGATTAACTGAATCAGTGAATATTGTTCACGGCTCTTTAAGAAGTCACCACGAGCTGGACATTTTCCATAATACAGCGGTGTCGTTCTCACTTCATACATCGTCACACTCCTTGTTCTTTTGCACGAATGCCACCGCTCTCATTTTTAAATTCATCATCATGGTGTTGCTGTTCCTTGTACAACACTCATCGGTGAAGTCGCTGGAGCTACAGGCGCTTGTCCTCCAGGCATCGTTTGCGCTGCGACGACACGAACACCTTTATTCGTCACCACTTGATCAACAAGAGTCATACCTGAATAGCCTGAACCTGTAGTTGGGCCAGATGCGTTACCACTAATTAAACGGAAGTTCACTTTTACAAACACTTTTGGATTTTGTTTGCTACGCCACACCATTTCAAATGAATTACCATTTTGTGTACGCTGAGCGCCTTCAACCAATCGGTTAATACCATATTCACCCGGCTCATCAAAAATCGTATGCGTTTGACCTTCCAAGTCAATTGCAGTAATACGTGCACCCGGAATTGCCCCTTTATTTGGCCAAACGAAGTTCACCCATTGCTGAACACCGTTTTCATACACCATACGCTGACCATCAATATCAATGGTATATGAAAGTAACTGTGTGTTTTCTAATGGGAAGAACTGGAAGTTCGATTGATTGGTTGCCGCAGGTGCTGCTTGACTCAATTCCCCTGTAGCTACGCCATTACTTGGCGCAACATAGCGTTGGAAATTCGCTACGAATTGTGGATTTAAACCAATGCCCAAATCTTTCCATGTTTTCGTGGTTAAGGTATAGCCACGACGAATCACCAATGGATCTAAATATTCTTTTACAAAGCGAGCGATACTTCCGTTTTCACCAAAAATTTGGCTAATTTCATTACTGGTCGCTTGTAAAGTTGCATTGCTATTAAATGGATATTTAGGCGCAAGATTAGTTGTAAATGGTTGATACGCCTGCATTGCCCACAACTTATTAATTTCGTTTTGAGCTGGGATCAAAAGAACTTCAAATGACTGAGTCACCGGCTGCATAAAGAGTTTTTGAATCAACTGTTGATCTAATTCATTTAGACCCACAGACATTTTTTCATCCACAAATTTTTGCGTGCTATTAAAGACAGAGCTTTGATCATTGATGGTTTGTTTCACCAATGTCATGCTTGCAGGCCCCATATCACCGCCACTCTTTAAGTCATTGAACTTACTACGTACTTGACTCAAAGAAAGCATGTATTCATCTAAAATAGATTTGTTTTGCTGATCATCACGCTTACGAACCAATTGATAGAACACATCAAATTCTTTTGCAATAACACCTTGACCGGCTTTAGAAGCAACTTGCTGTGCCTGCTGCGCATCATCACGGCTGAGGACTTTACGTTTAAACCACGCAATAAAACCTTTCTGAGGCGCAGCCAGTTCTGCTTGAACAATTGGATTATCCCAGCTGGTTTCTTTCGCTATACGGTCGACCACTTTACGAATTGGCGAATTTTCAGGTTCACCTAAAATATCGATAAAACGTGACTGCTGAGCAACATCAGCACCCTTGCCATAATGTACTGCATTTAAGAATTTACGCCATTCAGCGATATATTCCTGCTTATAAAGTTCGGTTAACTGTTTACTGATCTGGTCTGGACTACCACTAAACGTCAGGTCATCAGAACGATTGGTATTGAGTACCCAATCTTGAGTATCCGTCGGATTATTCGCAGCTTGGTTAATCGCATCTTTTACATAATCATTCCAAGCTTGGTAAGTAAAAATACCCGGCAAGGCATAACTACCTAACATGCTGTTTTGGCCTGTTTCACCTAAAATTTGCTTCACAGTTACTGCTGGGAAACGTACCGAACCACGCATTTTAATTTCATTATAAACGCGGTCGCGTGCAGGAATACCCATGGTAACAGCCGTCAATAATTGACGTGTTTGATCAACCAATAAAGGATCAGATTCCATTTGCGGGAACGCAGGATCAGCAGCTAAAGTCATCGCATAAGATAAAACTTGTTCTGCTTTTTGAATCATTTCCCCACGTGGCATTTGACCACGATTTGAATCTAACCATGAACGCCAGAAACGAGTAACTTGGTCACTCAAATGGCTCGATTCCATATATTTATGATTGCTCATCATCAAATACGCCTTCAGTGCATTGTAGGCATCCTGAGGATTAGTATCCGATGGTTCTAAATAGGGCTGATTTGATTTCACAGCTTGAGTGATTTGCACATTGACGTGATTTTCTTTCAACGTCGCTTCATTGGCTTTAACGCGCTGTAAGTACTGCGCCATATTTTGCTGAGATGGTGCCAATACAATTTGTTGAATACCTCGTAAATACTCAACTTTGAGTTTTTCACGAATTTTATTCCCTTGGTATAAACCAAAGCTATATTTCAAAGGACGATCTTCATCAAAATGATCGAGCTGCTGTAAATGCCCTTGTAATATCAGCAATGCATCCAATTGAGTCGAAAGCTCACTTCCGCTACGGCTTTCCATTTGTACAACTTTGTCTAGGTCTGCCTGAACTTCAGCCACGAGTTGTTGGTTATTACGATACGACCAAACCCATAATCCAAGCACCACAGCAACCAATAATAATGCAGCAATAAATGCCATAAAACGCTGACGCTTACGTGCAGGATTGATATGTTGTTTAACCAGATTTTTATCTTTTAAAATGACGGTTGAAAAGAGTCCTTTTAAGAAATAACCATGATCTTGCGAAACAGAATTTGTCGGAATGCCAAACTCACTATCCGTACTTTTCACCAAATGAAAATCTTCAGCAATTTGTTCGGTCATCGGACTTTCAATCACACCTTCTTGTAACGCACTGGTGAAATAGAACCCACGGAATACCGGTTTAAACTGATAAGGGTTGTCTTGAAACAACGTACCAATAAAAGTTTTTAACACTGGCTTTAAACTTTTAAACTCAAGTGGAAATGTCATTACACTTGGAGAAATATTTTGCGAATGACGACGACTCAAGTGCGTAGTACTGACGCTCTTCAAGCCATCGTATAAAATTGAATAATGCTTTTCGAACATCTCAACGGCATGCTCAGATGAGTCTGGATCATAAGGCAGTGTTGCACCCCAAACTTGATCAAATTCATCCTTATCATAACAATCAAAAAATTCAGTAAAGCCGGCAATCAAATCCATTTTTGAAAAAACGATATACACTGGCGCAAAAATTTCTAAACGTTCAGTCAAATCCTGTATACGTGCGCGTAAGTTTTTGGCTAATTTGATTGATTTTTCAGGACTTTGACTAACAAGCTCCGCCACAGAAACAATCACGATTAAACCGTTAATTGGTGCTTTAGAACGGTTTTTCTTTAGAATATTTAAAAAGCCTAACCATTCTGAATGGTCTTCGGCATAAACAGAATATCGACCTGCGGTATCGAGTAATACACCATCTGTAGAGAAAAACCAATCGCAGTTACGTGTCCCACTTAAACCTGCAGACACCATTTTCTGATGAGTTTCTTCAAATGGAAATCTAAGGCCAGAATTATAAATCGCCGAACTCTTACCCGCTGCTGGGTTACCAATCACCATGTACCAAGGCAATTCATATAGCGCTGCATTACCCTTTTTATCACCAAGTTTTGATTTACGGATAAGTTGAATCGAGTCTTTCATTTGCTGATTGATCAGCGCAAGTTCTTCTTTATTCTTTTGTTTGCCGTATTCAGCTTCATTATCTTTGGCAATCGCCTCAGCAAGCTCTTCGCCTTGCTGTTTATGACGATAATGCTGCACTAATTCATAAATACCCCACAGAATTAATCCGAGAATATAAACAGCAACCACAATGTAAAAAGTCTTTTGCGGAATCGAATTATGCATGGCAACAATGGCCACAAAAAATGACAAAGCCACCATCGCTTTAGGATTGGTGACGTACTGCCAAACATAACCGAGGATCGTATAAAATAGTGTGTTCACAATGTTCTCAATTTCGTCTTAATTCTAATTAAACAGTTTCTTGTTCAAGTTCATCTTCTACTGAAAATGCTTGAATAAAAGCAAATGTCGATTCTTGGTCTGTGCTATAAATCATGGCAGTTAACTCTTCTGGCAAGTGCATACCCAACATGAATCCAAAAATTTTTGCCAATTGCTGGGTATTTCCAAGATTCTGTTTTGTATATAAAAAATGATAGGTTTCAATCGCGGTTTCATTAAATTTATACTGTAATTTTTTCACCACTTTCATATCCGTTGCATCATCTAACATCAATAAAAAGGGTTGTTCTTGATCATACTGATCTAAATTATTCAGTGCTTTAAGCTCTAAATTACGTTTCAACTCAGGCTCATGTGCCACCACTTGTAGCACTTTATTTGGAGTTAAACCTCGAACTTGAACGTCTGAAGCAGCCAAACACCAACTCGATGCAAACTCTGCAGCAATGTATTTTTCTTGTAACCACATCTTTTCATCAATCCATTCTTGGTCGATTTCAGAGTCAGCATTGAGAATCAAACTGACTTCAAACTTTTGTTTTGAAATCATCTCTAAAATGCTTAACCATTCTGAATAAGCGACTTGAGTGCCGATAAAATGTGGCTCGATATGAATTTGTTCGGGAATGATCGAAAATCCGTCAGATAGATACTGCTGAATAATTTGAGCATAATCATCATTCCATTGATGAATCAAATTATCAGCAAGCAAAATATGGACATTTAAACGATTTAAACGTGAAACTTGCTGTGCATTGTTCGCCAAATGTTCTGGATGTTCATCTTGCGTATAATCTGGATCCACCCAACCCGGATGCATACGGTACTGATATGCCAATTCACTATCATAAAAGAGTGCTGATTGCTTCAGATGCTCAGCAATTAAAAATAGACTTTCAACGTGTTGCTCTAGTTGTTGCTGAATAAGTGACTGGATTCGTTTTTCACGCATGGTGATGGCACTATATTCATCATCCGCTTCTTCATTGGTGAGATCATCTAAATCTTTGATTCGAAATGAAAGAACAGGTAAACCGTATGCATTGAATAATTTATCATCGAGTTCAGGACTTTTGAATTGTTGAATATCTTGGATAATTTGTTCATTTTCACCAAAACTATGCCAAGCCGCTGAAGAATGAACATTTAAACGAAATTGCTGTACATCGACAGGCTTCGGTTTTGCTTGTTCAATGGCCTCAAGTTGTTGTTGCTCAGCTTGTTCTTCTGCACGTTTTTCAGCTTCAAATTTTTTTTCTTTTTGATGTTGAATGCCCTTATAAATCAAATAAGGCGACAAAATAATTGCACATAAAGCGACAGGAAGAATTAGAAAATAGGTGACCAGGTCAAAAGCTGTCGGGTCATAGCCTGTATCTCGCCAGTAAAAAATCACGAAAGCAGTACACAAAACAAAAAGCGTACTAAAGGTACCAATTATTAATTTCAGCATTATTATAAATTCCCCATTAAGGCATAACAGGTTTCTGTATTATCGACCTGTTTATTCGGCTGTAAAAATGCTCCCTGAGCTAAACCAATTCCGCTCAAAGAATTTAAACACACCGGTTTTATTTCTTCTTTTTGTAAAATTAAGCGCACATCCACCATTAATGTTGGACTGCACCAAGTTTGAATCATTTGTTTTAATTTTAGGCTGCGTGCCTGATTCGGTAAAAATGTTAAATAATCTTCATGATTTAAAGGTCCAATCACGATTTCAATTTTTTCGTCAATCTGTTGAATCTTCTCACCACAAAAAGTATTCAGCCCCAATAAGCTCGGCTGAGATCCACCTAAACATGTTCTCTGATCTTCTTCAAATACAAAAGTTTCAGGGATAAATTCTCGAATATCAAATTTCTGCTTAAAGATACAATTCAGCATGGTTTTTAATGCATAAGCTGTATTGTTTTGCCCCTGCATTAAACCTGAGAATTCAGCAAAATAATCATCTAAATCTGGCTGATCATGCTGGCTACTGATATAACCATTTAATGCATGTAAAATATCAAGATAGTGATTATCCTGCTCGATTTCATAACGAATAGGTAAATGATAATTTAAACTGGCATCAACATAATGTGCTGTTAATTTATGATTAAACAGCCCTAAAAACTTTTGTGTTTCGTGTCGCTGATGTCGCCCGCTGAGCTTAATCTTATTGGTATAGCTATAAGGTAATGCACCTTGAATACCCGTTAAACCCACCATTAAATTTGTCAGTTCAACTTTCTCATCGTTGAACTCTAAACTTTCAATTTCAGTGTTCGGGAAGTTCAAATTAAGTGAACTATTAAACTCAAAGTCATTGGCCCAATGGACTTGAGCTGCTCCATAAGGTGCATGTCTTAACAAACGAGTAGCTTGAACAAACTCGTAGGCTTTCGGTTCTTGGAAAAGTCCGTCAATTACAGAGCTTTCTTGCCACCAACGTTCTGCACGCATTGGTATAACTCCTGTTGACTATTTGCATCAAAAACCGAGACATCGACAAAGCTGTTCATATTGACTTTTAAATTAAAGATATGGGCCAGCAATTGACTAAATATATATAGGCTATGTCCTCTAAATATATCCGCATCGATATCGAGCTGTACTTTTAAACCTCTGACAAATAATGGAAATGGTTTACTATCCACAAGTTTCTGCGTAGTAGAAAACTGAATATTTTTTATGGAGTCGATAATAATTTGGTTTTCTTTCGATTTAGGTAAATTATACAATTCCAAAAGTTCTTTAATATGAGAGACCGTATCGCCTTTCATTAAAGACATATTATTCAAAGATAAATGTGAAATGACCCGCCACTGTTCTTGTTTATTTTGCTCAAAATAATACGGTAACGACGGTCGTTTGAGCATCAGGGCACGACGGGCCAAATTACTATCATTCAGAGTTAATGCATTCTGATCTTTATTATAACTTTCGTAAGGTAACTCACGATTACTACACAAAAGTTCAGTACTAATAAAATCGGACTGAGTACTATGTGGGTCTAAAGCACGAGATATGATTGAATAGTTTAATTCCTGATGTTTATTCTTCATCTGCTGCGGATTTAAACTATAAAAAAACTGGACTTTATCCTGATGATAATGACTCATTGCAAAAAAAGGCAGTACCGGATAATACACTTCATCTTGGTTACTTTTTTCACGCACCATATTCATTTTTAAAATGCTATAGGCCTGAAAATATTCAGGATGGTGTGCATCTGTCACCAATGGATATTCCATTCGCTTATGATTAATCTTTTGCGGCTCTGCTTGTTTATTGAAAAGATTAACAATTGGTGTAGCAAACAATTTAAAATTTGCCGCATTTAATTCTGAATAATTTCGAATCGCCGCTTGATCATTTAAATTGAGTTTAAAGTGCATTTGAACTTCAAATTCACTGTGTTCTAAACTTAAAAACTTAATGAAATCTAAATTTAGATTTAAAAAATTGAATTTTTCAGGAACACAAAAATATTCCATCAATAAACGATATGCATGATGCGTATGCTGATCGATAGGTAGAACACTTTGAACTTCATCAAAGCCCATAATTTCAAATGGATTGGCAATATCAAAAATGTGCTGCCCCACACGAATCGAAAAACTCGTAGTCGATTTAAAAATACTATCTAAAACCTGTAAAGGAAAATTAGAAATAGCGTCTAAAAATATCGGCAAAGTTTCATTTTTGAGTAAAGCGCGCTTATTCGAAAAAATTTCAAATCCTAAGCTCAATGTAGCATTTTGATTTAAATGCATATGTGCCGATGGATGAGTTTTGAAATTGAGCTGTTTTAATTGAATCGGTAATAATGTGACTTCTTGTACCGTCTGATATTCACATTGAACACCACGCGTACTTTTGGCTTTTAGACTGGTCGCCTTTGGAATAACGTGTCGATCTGTTAATTGCTTAATTTTATTTATATCTTCGAAGCTCACCACAGAACATGCAGGAAATGGTTTTAAATATTGAGGAAACATCACCTCAAAAATTGAACGGGTAAAAACGTCATAACTATCTGCAAGTTTTTTATCAATCCGTGCAGAAATTAGAGAAAATGCTTGAATTAAACGCTCAATATGCGGGTCATCTATTTGTTCTTGGTTTAAAGACAAACGCTGGGCGATTTTGGGGTATTTACTGGCAAATTCACGGGACTGTTGTCCAAATTCCTGTAGTTGTTTTTCGTAATACGGTAACAGCTCTTCAATCACAGATAACCCACTTCATTAAGCTCTTGGAGAAATAACATATTGTTGTGTTGTTGGTTTTAATAAAGCATCAAAAATAACTGGCTCATATAGGGGATGAATATTTAAATAAGCCTGAATACTTAAACATAGCGCCCCCATATTATGGCCATCCATAAGCATTTCGACCCGAATCTGTTTTAAACGCGGTTCATGTGCAGCAATCGATTGCTCAATTGACTGGCAAATTTTGTCGCGATCCGATGGATTTGCTGTCGATAAGCCAACAAAATCGATAATGCCAAATTGCAAAATAGATTTTTTTGCTAATGGAAAGTCATCAATCAGTTCATCTAACTTTGCCACCCGACTATTGAGGAGATCCTCTAAATCGGAGGCAACAGATTCACGAAGTTCTTGCAAAGACAGACCTTGAGTCTGCTGAGCATCTGCTGGTAATAAACGGTCAAATAATGTCGTTCTAAAACCATAAGGATAAAGCTGATCGAGATTCATATCTTCTTATAAATATTTAAAAAAATGAAAATAGAGGCTACCCAAGTTAGCCTCTATCTGAATCCATCTATTACGCCGCGTATGAAGCAGTGTTGTTAGATAATGACCACTTCTTAGTAACAGCACCTTTCGCAGTACCGTTAATATCTTGTTGGTTATATGTCCACTCTACTGCAGCATATTTCAAACCAAATGATTCGTGCGGAACACCTTCATCATTTACAGTTGGAGTCACACTAGAAACCAACACATGTTTCAGTTTGATTTGAAGATATTTAATACGTTTATCGCCATTCGCACGGTAGAAATCAATTTGAACTTCATCAAATGTATAACCTGCTGAACATGCTTCCCAAAGTTTAGGGCTTGTCGCGTCTAAATCTTTAACAAAAACCATATCAGAATGTTCTACACGTTCTGCAGTGTGACCACCCACACTTGAAGAAGTCGCAGATTTAGGTTGACGGATGTTATGCGTCCAAGAGTTTACTTCTAACCAACTCTTGTGCTCTGCATCACGAGATTCGCCGTCTACTTTGTACTTACCACGAAATTGAATGTATATATCTTTCATTGTTCTGAATACCTATTTATTTAAAGTTATTATAGTGTTGACCCAAAATTAATTTGAGGACTGAGGTAACTCGGTCACAAGTCGTAATGAAACAGACAACTCATCCAACTGGAAATGTGGTCTTAAGAAAACCACAGATTTGTAGTGACCAGGCAAAGCTGGATTTTCTACAACTTTTACAGAAGCTTCACGCAATGGATACTGAGCTTTAGCTTCTTGAGATGCACCATCATCGAGTAATACATATTGCGACAACCATTCATTTAAGAAGGTCTCAACATTACCCGCTGATGCAAAACTACCCACTTTGTCACGCATCATTGCTTTTAAATAATGTGCAATACGTGAAACTGCCATGATGTATTGGATCTGGCTAGACAATGCAGAGTTGGCATTTGCTGTATCGCTATCATATTTTTTAGGTTTTTGCGTCGATTGCGCACCGAAAAATGCTGCATAATCCGTATTTTTGCAGTGTACCAACGGAATAAAACCAAGATCACTCAGTTCTTTTTCACGACGGTCTGTAATGGCAATTTCAGTTGGGCATTTAAAGACCACTTCACCATCATTGGTTTTGAACGTATGGACAGGCAAACCTTCAACTAAACCACCACCTTCTACACCACGAATCGCAGCACACCAACCATGCATATCAAAAGCATTGGTTAAACGTGTACCAAAGGCATAAGCCGCGTTCATCCATAAATATTCATTATGGTTTTCGCCTGAAACTTCTTCAACGAAGTTAAATCCTTCAGTGGCAATACCTTCTTTTGGATCATATGGCAAACGACCCAATACACGTGGCATTGTCAATGCAACATAACGTGCATCATCACTTTCACGGAATGAACGCCATTGTACATATTCAGCAGTTTCAAAGATTTTAGACACATCGCGTGGACGATCAATATCAGTGAAAGATTCTAGACCCAACATATTCGGGCTTGCTGCCGAAATAAACGGTGCATGTGCAGCCGCCGCGACATGTGAAATTTGCTCAAGCAAGTACATGTCAGAAGGTGTACGGTCAAACTCAAAATCACCAATCAATGTTGCATAAGGCGCACCACCGAACGATCCATATTCTTCTTCATAGATTTTTTTGAACAACGTGCTTTGGTCAAAATCTGTCGCACCTTGGAAATCTTTAATCAGCTCTTTTTTCGTCGTATTTAACATACGAATTTTTGTTAAAGAGTTTGAAGGTGTTTCTTGGCAGAAATAATACAAACCACGCCATGTCGATTCAATTTTTTGAAATTCAGCATGGTGCATGATTTTACTTAACTGAGATGAAATCAACGCATCAATTTCAGCAATACGCTTATCAATTGATAAAGTCATATTGTCCGAAACGGTGATGGTACCTGCCATGACTTCTTTGGCAAGTTCACCGATCAGACTTTTTGCACGATCATGTTCTTGATCTGTACGCGCAATACGACTTTGTTCAACAATTGAATCTAAAAGCGAATATTCTTCAGTTGCTTCAAGGTTTGCAGCAGTTGCAGTATTAAAATTACTCATTTTCTGCCTCCACACTCAACTTACGAATTTGATCAGTGTTATGTAACACTTCATCCAGTAAATCTTCTAAGCGTTCATTATTTGAAATTTTATTACGCAAGTCAGACAGACGCTCACGCGCGGCAACTAACTTTTGTAATGGATCAACCTGTTGTACAACTTGCTCTGGAGTGAAATCGGCCATGCTCTTAAAGGTAAGATCTACCGACATTTTTCCACCGTCTTCAGTCAAGGTATTCTCAACTTGAAAATTAGCACGTGGCGCTAAAGACTCCATTACCTCATCAATATTATCTAAATCAACATTAATGAATTTCTTGTCTTTTAATTTAGTTTTCTCTACTTCAGATGCCGCAGAGAAATCACCTAACACCCCAACAACGAATGGTAACTCTTTAATTTCTTTACCGTCGCCAACTTCAACATCGTAAGTCAATTGAACACGAGGAGGACGAATTCGTTGAAGTTTTTTCTGTACACTTTCACGTTTTGCCATGAGTGCTTTTCCTTGTTATTTATTCTTCAATGTATCGAAAGGTGAACCACCAGTAGCAGGTTTTTTCGCTGTAGTCTGCGGTTTTGCTGTCGTGGTGGTTTTCTTTTTGCTTGCAGCTGTAGTCGTTTGTTTAGGCTTGGTAGACGCTGTATTGGTTCGTTTTTTAGCTGGTGTTGTCTGTTTAGATTTCACATTGCTCGATGATTCTGTACTTTTTTCACGAACATCTGCTGCAGCAGACGTAGATTTATCAATCGTCGGCTGAATATAACGAATATTATCCGACAACACTTTGGCAGGAGAATAGGTCTGTTCATCTAGAGTACGATTTTCATTACTCCGCATATGATTCAGCGCATTATAAGAAATAGCGATACCTGCTAAAAAAGTGACATCAGTAAGTTCAGGCGACTGATAGTTCTTTTCTCGCAGCAGATTGACCGCTTGCAATGCTTTTAAATTGTAACCATTAGCTTGATATTTTTTGGCAATATCTACAAAAATTTCATTTTTTAAGTTCTCATTTTTCTTATTTTTCTTGTCACATAACTGATTATAAAAACCAATAATCTCTGGATCTGTATCACCTACTGCCAGTGGATAATCCTTTAAACAGGATTTTTTCACAAATGCCGCTTTATCTTTTGCAAAAACGGTTTGTGTTAAACTGGCTGCTAAAATTATAGGTAATAAAACACTAAATTTATTCAAAATTGCCTCTGTATTTCTACGTGCTAAAACTTAATTTATGTGGAGAAATCACCACTTATTTTCCCGTGGGTTTTCTCTTCATTTATCAAAATTAAAAATATGCTGCAGATTTAACAAAAAATAAGCACATAGAGTCAATACAAAAATGTGCCAAATACTCCAAAGTTTGTCGACTATTTGTTTTTTTTTGTTTCATTTTATAAAAAAATCTTTTTCCTTTTTTTATTTAATCTGTATTATATCGCCTAAAGCAAGACACTAATAATATATAAGGTGTTGATTTTAAAGTTTTTATTTTTATAGCAAGAAAAAAGAGATCACAGTCAAACTTGTAAAATTTCGTACTGTGGATTCTAAATTTGATGAGTTATTTATGAATAATTTAAAAGTTTTAATTACTAAACTTTCACCTCACGCCCGCATTTCACTCGAAAAGTCAGCCAATACATGTATTTCACAGCAAAATTATGAAATCGAAATTGAACATTTTTTACTCGAATTATTAACCTATAACAATAAAAATGACCTTCAAATACTCTTAGAAAAATACAAAGTTTCTGCAGACGGTTTGGCAGATGACCTCAAAGAAAGTATCGCTCAACTTCCAAAAGGAAATACGCGCACCCCGATTTTTGCCCAATCCATTGTGCGCTTACTTGAACAAGCTTGGTTATTAGCATCTGCTGAACAAAATCCACAAATTCGTAGTGGTCATTTACTTGTTGCACTGCTTACCGCGCCAGATTTATACCAAATCGCAGCAAGAGCTTCTTCTCTATTCGATTTATTACCTATCGATACGATTAAACATAAATTTTTAGATCTTTGCCTAAAAAGCATTGAAAATGAAGATTTAGCAACAGCATCACTTGATGAAAAATCAGCAGTACAAACGAATGTAACTACGCCAGTTAAAACACCAGCTCTAGACCAATACACCATTAATCTTACTGAAAAAGCTAAAAATGGTGGCATTGATCCTGTGATTGGTCGTGAGTTTGAAATCCGCTTAATGCTCGATATTTTGATGCGTCGTCGTCAAAACAATCCGATTTTAACGGGTGAGCCTGGTGTTGGTAAAACGGCCGTTGTTGAAGGTCTTGCATTAAAAATTGCAACCAACCAAGTTCCAGATGCTTTAAAAAATGTCAGCATTCATACTTTAGATATGGGCTTACTACAAGCGGGTGCCAGTGTTAAAGGTGAATTCGAAAATCGCTTAAAACAAGTCATTCATGAAGTTCAAGCCTCTGCACATCCAATCATTTTATTTATTGATGAAGCACACACGTTGATTGGTGCGGGTGGTCAAGCAGGTCAAAATGATGCAGCAAACCTGTTAAAACCGGCGCTTGCACGTGGTGAGTTAAGAACCATTGCCGCAACCACATGGGCTGAATATAAGCAGTATTTTGAAAAAGATGCCGCATTAAGCCGACGCTTCCAAGTAATTCAGGTTGAAGAACCGACTGAAGAAGTCGCAATCGATATGCTGCGTGCCATGATTCCCGTGATGGCAAAACATTTCAATTTACAAATTGACGATGAAGCTATCGTTACTGCAGTCCATGCATCACACCGTTATATCACTGGCCGTCAATTGCCTGATAAAGCGATTAGTGTCTTAGATACGGCTTCTGCGCGTGTTGCGTTAACGCAAAATGCACAACCTGTAAAATTGGATCAACTTCATGCTCAATTACATAATTTGAAGCTTGAATTGGCGATTCTTGAAAATGAACATAAGAATATTCCTATTCACCACGAACGCATTGAAAGTGTAAAAACACAAATATCCGCGCTTGAACAAGAAATTCAGTCGACAGAAACGCAGTGGAAAATAGAACTCGAAATCGTTCAACAGATTAAAACGCTTGAACAAGAGTCCGAGCAAAAACCAGAAAATATTGAAACTTTAAGCAATATTCGTAACCAACTGGCAACTTTACAAGGTCAAACGCCGCTGGTTTTTGAACGTGTGAATGCACAAATTATTAATGAAATCATTTCAGACTGGACCGGTATCCCAGTTGGAAAAATGGTGAATGATGAAATTCAGCAAATTTTGAAGCTTGAAACACAGTTAGAACAACGTGTGATGGGTCAAGATTATGCACTACATCAACTGGTACAAGGCATTAAAACCTCCAAAGCAAAATTGGAAGATCCAAATAAACCTCAAGGCGTTTTCATGCTGGTTGGCCCAAGTGGTGTGGGTAAAACCGAAACTGCACTTGCGTTAGCAAACGAGTTATATGGTGGTGAGTCTCATTTAATCACCATTAACATGTCTGAATATCAAGAAGCACATACCGTGTCGTCTTTAAAAGGTGCTCCTCCAGGCTATGTCGGTTATGGCCAAGGTGGCGTACTGACAGAAGCAGTTCGCCGTAACCCATATAGTGTGGTTTTACTTGATGAGATTGAAAAAGCACACAGCGATGTTCAAGAATTATTCTACCAAGTATTCGATAAAGGTACTTTGGAAGATGGCGAAGGTCGTGTCATTGACTTTAAAAATACTACGATCTTATTGACTTCAAATGCAGGCTCTAGTGCCATTATGCAGGCCTGTTTAAATCAGCCAGTAGAAGAATGGCCGTCAGCAGAAGAACTTTTAGATGTATTAAAACCAGCTTTATATAAACAATTTAAGCCGGCATTTTTAGGTCGTATGCGTATCGTGCCGTATTTCCCATTGCACGATGATCTGCTCGTACGCATTATTCAGCATAAATTAGGCAAAATCACCGCGCGTATTGAAAAACAATATGGTACGCAAACACGCTATACCGATGATTTAGTCGAATTATTATTAAGTCGCTGTACTGAGGTCGATAGTGGTGCGCGTAATGTCGACAACATTTTAAATGCGACGGTCTTGCCTGCTTTAGCCACTGAATTACTCATGGCAATGAGTGAGCAAAAGATTCCATCGGTCATTGAAATCGATGTCAAAGACGATGAAATTATTTATGTTTTAGATCCTAAAAGTAAACCTGCGAAAAAACGCAGCAGCAAAAAGACTAAAACCTTAGAAGCATAAGCTAGGAACGATGTAGAATATGAGTTTAGAGCTCGACGCTTTATTGCAACCGATTACGGATGATTTACCTTGCGGTAGTGATTTTTCATTTTCCAATGATTTTCATGCAATTAAAAAAGCTAAAACACAAGATGACCCACTCTTGGATCAAGGCGACTGGATCGCAGAACCGAAACAAGCAGATTGGGGCTTTGTGCACCAAAAATCGTCAGATCTACTTCGCGAACAAACTAAAGATATTCGCTTATATGGTTGGTTGCTTGAAGCGTGGACCCACATTCATGGTTTTGAAGGGATTGCCAAAGGGATTGAACTTACACAAAAAAGTTTGCAAGACTTTTGGCTACAACTTCATCCTGAAATTGAAGATGATGACCTTGATCAACGTCTAGGTTTATTACAAGGGATAATTAATCAAATCCCAACATTAATTAAATCAGTTTCAATCGTTCATGGCGCGGCAGCTTATTCCCTATCCGACTATGATCGACTACTTCATGTTCAAAACCAAAGACGTAAATCCAACCATGAAGATGATGATCAAGAAGAGTCTTTTAATGGTATGGAACAGTTTGAACATGCCTTGTTCAATACGTCAAAATCAATTCAATACCAGTATTACCAACAGTTTTTAGATATTTTAAACCATTGGGAAAACTTAAAAACGACTCTTGATGATTTGATGGGTTTAGATGCGCCAAGCTTTGCTGGCATTGACTCTCAAATCGAAATGATTCACTTGAGCTTAAAAAAAATCTATAAAGCAGATGCTTTTATCAATTCATCGAGCGCTGAACAGGTTCAATCAAATTCTCCAATTGAAAGCCAGACACTTTCCACTGTAACTTCCGTGCAGAATGATATGCAAATAATACAACAACAGCATACACAGCAATTTAAACCTCAAGTGCAAAATCATCTTGAAAATCGTGAACAAGCCATGAAAGTCTTGCAAGATATTGCTGACTATTTTCAAGTGAATGAGCCGCATAGCCCTGTTAGTTATATGCTGCAAAAAACCATTAAATGGTCACAAATGCCACTGCATGAATGGTTAACCCATGTGATTAAGGATGAAAACCCTCTTGAAGCTGTACAAGAAATGTTAGGTGTTCAGCAACAAAGCAATGAATCGAATAGCGACTGGTAAAAACAATGTTTAAAGCAGAAAAAATTTTATGGGGCGAAGGATTATTTTTACGCCCACAACACTTTCAATTACAAGATGCTTATCATGAACAGCGTTTAAACCATACGGTTCGCGCAACGATACCGTTCGCTTATGGTATTCAAAGTTTAAATTTTGATGAATCACAACTCAGTACCAATACTTTGGCTTTGAATAAAGTTGAAATGATTTGGCAAGATGGCGAGATTTATCAAGCACCTGCACAAGACTTATTACCTGAGCCTGTACTACTTGATTCATTAAATTTACGCGGTGAAATGCAAATTTATTTAGCATTACCAATCGTTCAACCGAATAAACGAAACGTCAATTTTGAAGAAAATACCCAATCGAGTCGCTATCATTCACATTTGACTGAAACTCATGATTTGTTTACAGATGCAACGGCTGCTGAAATCACTTTATTACGCCGCCGTGCAGAGTTCAAAATCTTTGAATTAGGCCAAGAACCACAGCACAATCTTGATGGTTTTCTTTACATGCCTATAGGCCGAATTAAGCGCCAAAGTTCAGGTAATTTTGTTTTAGATTATCAATTTATCCCACCAATATTACATATTAGTTCGTGTGATTCACTGATTACCGGGCTTAAACGAACGCTCAATATTATCAAAGCTAAAATTAAAACCATTCAATCGAATAATCGTGAAAACGAACAAAAGTTAATTGAATTCCGTTCTGGTGATATCGTTTCATTTTGGTTGGTTAATGCGCTGAATACTGCGCATGCGACCTTAAATCATTTATTGCAATATCCACTGATTCATCCTGAACGTTTGTATTTTGAATTATTGCGTCTGACAGGTTCCTTACTCACCTTCTCTACAGCTTATGAAGTAGATCGGCTTCCACAGTATCAACATCATAATTTGCAAGAAAGTTTTGCTCAATTAGATGTGATTTTACGTGAGTTGCTCGATACGATTATTTCAAATCGATATATCAGTATTAACTTGAAAGAAACCCGTCAATCCTACTGGGTGGGCAGTCTTGAAAGTGACAAAATTACTCGCGATTCGCGCCTGTATTTAGCTGTTTCAAGTAGTGTGATGCCTACACATGACATTATTTCTTATGTACCGCTGCGCTTTAAAGTCGGCAATACTGTCGATGTTGAACAGCGTGTCATGGCGGCATTACCTGCTGTTCCATTGCAACATATGATGCAAGTGCCAACAGCAATTCCAGTTCGTTCAGGTGTGAGTTATTTTGAAGTTGAGCCAAATAATGATTTGTATCAGCGTATGCTTGATTCTGAATCGATCTGCGTTTACATACCAGCTGGCTTCCAAGATATCTCGATTGAACTTATTGCAGTGATGAATGGTTAAGGAGCAATCATGAATATTTCAAATAATGCCCCTTCACTTTTTGACGATGGTCAAATTGGATTAGGCTCTTCAAAACCAAGTGCTGAACCGAAAATCAACAGTTCAACCAATTTAGTTGATCTACTACATGATGGTTTTTACATCGTGTTCTTACTCAAAAATCAATATGTTCCATCCAGCCCTGAAAGTTTCAGGACAAAAATTATGGATCTATTAAACCGATTTGAAAGCCAAGCCCGTAAGCTTCAATTCAGCAATGAAGATATCACGGACGCAAAATATGCCTATTGCGCTTTATTAGATGAAACTATTGTCACCCAACAAGATGCACGTTTTTTTGATTTACAAAACAATTGGATGATGAATCCACTGCAATTAAGTCTTTTTGGTTCACAACTTGCGGGTTATCGCTTTTTTGAAAATTTAGAGCAAATTCGTTCTAAGAATAAAGATCGCTTAGCCGCACTTGAAGTTTATCATTACTGCATGCTCCTTGGTTTTCACGGTAAATACCGACTTGAATCGATTGAAATGCTCAATTCACTCGTTGCACGTGTTGGCGATGAAATTGATTATATGAAAGGTAAAAAGGCGTTTTCGCCTTTCGCTGCATTGCCGGATCAAATTAAAAACATTATTCACCGTGAATTACCATTTTTTTGGATCATTATCTTTTGGGCTTTGTTTGCTGTATTAGCATTTGGTGGACTGAGATATATGTTATCTAGCCAAAATAATCAGGCGTTATCACAATATCAAAACGTCATAACTGCCCCATCGGAACAGGCTTATATCACCATTCATTTACCATAAGACTTAGACACCATGGCAAACGAAAAATCGAATAACGTTAGAATTTTACAGTCGACTCAAAAAAATAATTTACCGCCTTTAGCTCATGCTGCTATCGGCTTTCTTGTTGGTGCAGCGGTGATTATTGTTGTTGGCCTGGGATATTTTTATCTAAGTTCTGACGATCAGCCTGCAAATGCAGAAATGACAACTTCTGCCCCAACTGAAGATAAAGCTGAAACTGAGGCATCCGCTGTACCCCGTCAAAACGAAAATGAGCAAGCTTCAGCTGAAAAAGCACCGCAAACCGTTCATGCAACTGAAGAAAAAGATCAGGATAGTGGTTTATATTCGAATGATTTAGCTACTGCTTTCAATCATGGCAATACGACTAAGGTAACTCAGCCTGTTCAAGCTGTAGCGAATAACCGTTCACCTTTTGAAATTACCCAACCACAGCGTCCCGTTGTAGCTGCTACAACAACAGTTAAACAACATATTCCAGCTACATTAGCAAAACCAAAAGCTGCACCAACAACAGCCAAGGTGACCAAGCCTACAGAGCCATCTACAAAAGCAGCAAAAGAAGATGAGCACTTTGAAGAGCCGATGGGCGGAACGCAAATTTCTGAAACAAAACGTCCGAAAGTGGTTGCTGCAACAAACACGGCGAATGCGACTGTGAGCGCTACAGTTTCCCCATGATCATCTTTTTGGTTAGTTGTTTCTTTGTCTTAGCACTGGTGACAGTGCTTTGTTTTTCTTATGAACTCAGAATTAAAGTTCAGGATTTTTTCTTTCAAATCATTCCACAAAGTAAAAAAAGAATTCAGCACGCCAAAAATTTTGCTTATGAACTGAACTATGCAGCAGCACCACAACAGATTCAATCACACTGGCATTTACAACAATGGTGGATTTTATTTGCAGGCTTTTTACTGTTTGCCAGTATTTTATTATTTGCTTTTACTCGCCCGATTACTGCAAGTAAAGTAGAAGCTGATTATTTACGTAAAGTCGATCCACAAATTTACGCCATGCTCGATGGACAAGTTTTAGATGCGCCTCCTGAAGTCGAAGAATATCTTGTTCAAGAAGCAATCGCTGAAGAAGCGGCAATGATTGAGCAGCCATCTGTTATGGCTTCAAGCTTTAACCCAGAAGTTCAAGATATCCATACGCATTCATACTCTACAGATGTGCCTTCAGCAGATCGTAAATGGCATAAAATGAACCCACGTTATAAGCAGCGTTTATTGATGGTGTTCAAAATCATGCGTGAACAACATGGTTATGAAATGGTTTTGCTTGAAGGTTATCGTAGTCCAGAGCGTCAAAATAATTTAGCCACCAATAAAAATACCACTCGTGCGCGTGGTTTCCAAAGTTATCATCAGTTTGGTTTAGCAGCCGATGTCGCCTTTAAACGCAATGGCAAAGTGGTCATTACTGAGCGAGATCCTTGGGCTATGCGTGGTTATCAACTTTATGGTCAAGCCGCTGAGTCTGTCGGTTTAACATGGGGTGGACGCTGGAAATCTATTCAAGATTATGGTCATACAGAATATCGTATGCCAGGCCTGAAAAAAACTGCAGAGATGGCGGCATTACTCACCTCTGAAGGTCAGCTTCAAGCCAATAACATTTCGATTGAGTAGTATTTCGATGTTGTGCCTGCAAAATATAATTGAAGGCACACCGTATTAATCTAAATAATTTTGTATTTGCTCTATAACTTCAGTTGTTTTTTCTGCATGTAACCAATGGCCTGCACCTTCTATTTCTACAATTTTCGCATGTGGAAATTGGTGTTCTATCGCATTGATATGTTCTGCTTTTGAAATATAAGGTGACTGTCCACCTTTGAGGAACAATACAGGCTGTTGCCAAATATTTCCGATATTTTCCCAACCAATAATTTGGTCATACTGTTTATACAACGCATCTACATTAAACAACCATTGTCCTTTACTAAACGACTTGAGTAGAAACTGTATCACCATATCTGAATGAATATACTCACGCATAATTTCAACCGCTTGTTGTCTAGATTGAATTTGTGCATTTTGTACAGCAATCAAAGCTGTAAAAATTTCATCATGATGACGTTCTTGATATGCAAAGGGCGCGATATCCAATACAACAAGTTGCACTACCCGCTCTGAGATTAAAGCCAATTGCATTGCGACCTTTCCTCCCATGGAATGGCCAATCACTGAAAACTTATCGATGCCAATTACATCTAATGTCTCAAGTACATCGTTTGCCATTTCACGATAATTCATTTCTGTACTTTGATGTGATTTACCATGATTTCGTAAATCGAGCTGAATCACTGAATGTGAATTTTGAAAAGCTCTAGCAAGCATCCCTAAGTTGCTCAGGCTGCCAAATAAACCGTGAATAAAGACTAGTGGATGCGTTTCGCCTTCTAATTTTTGATGATATTCGTAATTTAGGATCATTTCTGAATACTATGTTAAATTGGCATTATGATGCCTAGTTGATGGAATGAAATCAAATGACCGTTAAAATTTATTAATCACACTTAGGCTATTTTATGTAACAACTATTTAATTTGCTTAGGCTATTTAATAAAATGAAATAGCGAGCTACATTCAACCTAAAGGATTTTTGTCTTTAATTTGCAGATTTAAAGTGATTAAAAGGAATTTTTAAATAGCGAATACCATTCCCTTCTGGTTTTGGAAATTTACCTGCATCCATATTGATTTGTATTGCAGGTAAAATCAGTTTTGGCATAGCCAAATTTGCATCACGCTGAGTTCGCATTGTGACAAAATCTTCTTTTTTCGTACCAACGTGAATATGAATATTCTGCTCCTTTTGTGCATGTACACTGCTTTCACAGCAGTATTCTGACCGATTTTCTGGTAAATAGTCATGGCATAAAAACAAGCGCATTTCAGGTGCTAACTGATAAATCTTTTGTACTGAATCGAATAATACTGCTGCACTGCCCTTGGGAAAATCACAGCGTGCTGTGCCATAATCAGGCATAAATAAGGTATCACCGACAAACACAGCATCATCACCAACCACATAGCTCAGACAAGCAGGTGTATGTCCAGGCGTTGGAATGTTATACGCATTTAACTCGCCGATTTTAAATGCTTCATGATCTGCAAATAAATAATCAAAAGACTGATGTGAATTAAAATATTTCACATCAAAATTATAAATGGCGCTGAATGTTTCCTGCACAATCTTGATGTTATGGCTCATCGCAATTTTGCCACCAAGAACCTGTTTTAAATATTGTGATGCCGTTAAGTGATCTGCGTGCACATGCGTTTCTAAAATCCATTCTACGCTTAGGCTATTTTCTTGAATATAGCGAACAATCAAATCTGCATGCTTCGTTTGAGTAGTTGCAGAAGCAGCATCATAATCCAATACACTGTCTATAATCGCACATCGTTTTGTTTGTAGATCAGATACCACATAACTGAATGTATTGGTATTTTCATCAAAAAAAGGTTGTACCTGTGCACGGTTTGACATTAATTTGCTCCCGCAAATTTTCGATGTAGATAGACGCCTGCAAACATCGCCACAACAAAATAAATTGCTTGATAGTAGCCAAGTCCAATCAAAGTAAAGGCTGGCGCTGGACAGATTCCTGCAATTCCCCAACCTATTCCAAAGATAACACTCCCCATGATGAGTTTTGCATCAATTTGATTATTACTCGGTAATTCAATCGCCGTCCCATCAAAGGTTGTCGGTTTTGATTGACGAACGGCCATTTGAAATGGAATAAATGCAACTGCAATGGCTCCCATCATCACAAAAGCTAAACTCGCATCCCACTGCCCTGTTATATCAAGGAAACTTAAGACCTTTTCTGGATTAGACATGCCAGAAATCATTAAACCTAATGAGAAAATTCCACCAAAAATAAAAGCCAATATATTTTTCATCATTAAGCTCCGATTACATGTCTCATTACATAAACTGTGATAATCCCTGCCAACATAAAACTAGCAGTTGCAACGAATGAACGCTTAGAAAGACGACTAATACCGCAAATGCCATGTCCGCTTGTACAACCTGAACCTAATCGCGTTCCGAATCCAACCAATACCCCGGCAATGATCATCATCCATGGGCTTGCATCCAGTTCAATTGTCACAGAGGTCATTTTCCCGTAGATAAAAGGCACAATAAAAAGTCCCGCTAAAAACCATATCGCAGGTGTTTTTAAAATCGTTTGAGGATTCAACATTTGCGCAATTAAACCACTGATACCGGCGATTCGACCATGTACGTATAGGTAGCCAACTGCGGCCAGGCCCAATAAGGTCCCACCGAGAAAAGCGGTTAGAAAGGGATGCATATTCATCAGCCTTAAAACATTATATGTTTTTATAATATGTTATTTTGAAAAAGATGCAAGCGCTCCAGTCTAAATATTCGTTCTGACTTGCCTTTTCCTGATTGAAAAATTTAACGCTTCAAGAGTGTTTGATTAGTTTTATTTAGAATTAATTTATAAACTTGAAAAATCACGAAATATTTCCTCGGAGATTTTTCAATAAAGGCTGTTTATTATGAAGTTAATTGAAATAATAGATAATTTATAGATCAATACTGATATCGCTGAGTGCATCGCTCACCCATGTTAAAGCATCTGAACCCAATTCTATAATATTCGAACCAATTTCAGCTAAGTCAGTCAAATCTAGAGAAGATAAAGGATCAGATGATGTATTATTTTTTTGCTGTTCTTGTTCAGCTTGCTGCTCAATGGCTTGATCAAGATGAGTTTGATCTAATGGAGATGAGTTTGAATGTTGTTGTAATTCATAGTCATTATTCTGCATAAGTTCAGCCTGTTATGTTGTTTTCTATTACGTTCAGTTGATATTAATTTGGTTCAAACTCTTTAAGCACCTTATCTACAAACCACCAAGGTAAACGCTGAATACCTGAATTCATCTTTAAAATTTCAGCTTGTTCAATTTCCGCAATGAAAGAAGCATGCTGTCCATCGGCAGAGTTATCAAATAAATAACTACGATCCGTTGCTTCTACCGCCTGCATTAACAAATCCATACTTCGATAATAACGTTCGCGAATTTTTTGTTCTGGAACACCATGTCCACCCGTTTTCACTCGGTACTGAACACGTGAAATATTGATAACAGGATCAATAGTGGAAACATAATACAGATAGGTTCGAAAGCCTTTTCTTTTTGCTTCGCGTAGAAATTCTACTTTGGAAATATGGGACATCACCGTTTCAAAGGTAAAACTAATTTTTAGTTCTAAAAACTGCAAACGGATGTAATCGATAATTCTTGCACAAAGATATGAATCAATCTGATCTGGATGAAATTCAATTTTCCACGGATCTAATATCTGAGGTTTTCGTGCTAATAGCGGAATAAATTCTCCATCAGCGGGACGCTTTTTCGTATATAGAAAGTCAATTAGTGCTTCGGATTTTAAAGCGGGATGGTAATCCAACAAATTGAGCCGGTGTGAATGTTTCAGTTGAGCTTCGAGTTCATCCGCATTTAAATATGCCCCAATATGATGGGGCAATAAATATTCTTTAACTGTGCTTTTACCTGAACCATTTGGACCCGCGAACATTCTAATGCGAGGTTGTGGAGGCATGTATTAAACAATTTCCTCTATTTTCTTTTTTCGTTTTAAAATTTTTGGTAGATCATCCACTTGCACAAAGTCGGCTGATACATCTTTTATTTGTACTTCTTGACCATTTTGCAGACGTTGAACCAGTTGTAGACCTTTTACATAAACCACAGTGGATGACGCACTTGCTTGTTCAAAAGCATGGCGAAATGCATGGATAGCAAGGCTCGGGATCATATCGTCCTCATATTGGCTTGCTTTCATTACTGAAGTATAAGCTGTCATGTAACAACTCCTCAAACATCAAAAATAATGTGTTCAATCATCTTATCATACTCGCAATATTTGTCTATTTATCCATCACTCATACTGAAAGGAAATCGATAAAAATTCAAAGTGCTTAAATCATTTGATTATCTTACTCGAAAAGAATGTCGTATATGAGTCAATGTGTGTGGATAGTAAATCAAGAATTATGTAAAAGTTACCTACATTAGATTTATCACCCAATTAAGCATTTAATTTTTCACAAAAAAAATAGCCACTTATTCAGTGGCCAAAAGAGAACGACATTAACAAGTTGATGTATTAGTACTGATCTATGCAACAGGACCAGGGATGTTTGTTGCATATAAATCGTTCTAACCTGATTATAATAATGTGATGGACTTATCATTTTAAGCATATTTTATATCATTTTCTGACAATCTACATTTTCAACTTCTAAGATTATTAGAAACTGCACCTATAGTGAATTATGCTGTAATAATTTTGAAATATTAGACCATTTCGAATTATGAAAAATAGAACAAAATGAAAGAAAGTTAGACGAGAGCCCAAAAGTTTTAGAAGAGAAATTTAAACCTAAATTATTTTGTAGGACTCGAACAAAATGCACTTTCGTTTAAGCCAGATGACTGCATACTCTGTTGCTGTTGTTGTAAATAGTGCTGTGAAGCCACTCGCATTAGATTGGCCATTTCAAGAGCTGAGTTTTGCTGAGAAATTTCTAAAATCTGTCGATATGCATTCAATCTTAAACAAAACGCTTGAGTTTGCTGCTGACCCGTTGCAGTAGATGCAGGGTCATCTAAAATGGCTTTGGTTGAATTAATTTGCTCAGTATATGCTTGTATCTGAGCATTATATTCAGCTTGAGTCAGTTGTGGAGTAACGGCTTCTTTCACATTTGCATGTATTACAGAAGAAGTAAACACAGAGAAAATAAAGACATAAAGTTTATACATCAATGGAGAATGCATAAATTAAGCCTCATCACCTTCTTTCCAGACATCTTCATAATCATCAGCATCGATCATAAAACGATAACCTACATCCAAAGCTAAATACGGTAGCACTTCAGGCACGACATCTTGCAGTTTACGCACAGTCATTGTTTCAAAGTTATCTGCGCCTTCAAGCTCCCCGCCATAAATATACCAACTGACATTTTCATCACCTTCTGCAGGCTTACGAATACCGACTATTGGATCTTTATTTAAGGTATGGACAGCCACAGCAATTACATCATCGCCCTGCACTTCTACATATGCAGAACCCACTTCTTCACATAAAAGTTTTTGTTCTGCAATCAGTTCTGCCAAAGGTGATGAATTTTGCGTATGTTTTGCCATGTTTGTTCTCAGGCCATATAGGTTTCGGGCATTCTACCGTGAATTACACTTATATAGATAAATTTTTTCCGTGCGAAAGCATTCGTGCCTTGTTTTATCAATTCATTTATAACAAAAGACTCAATGCTGTAGATTCCATGTAAAGGTATAAACAGGAATAAAGGAAACTTAATTTAAGACATATACCGCTCAAACACAGAAATAGACGAAAAAAAATAGAATCAACATTCAAACAGCAAGCTTCTTTACCACCACAGATTTAACTTTTGCCAATGCCTGTGCAAATTTGGACAAATACCCGATTTTCCAAACTTACATGATTTATGAAAGAAATCGTCAATGCCTTGCACGTTTCATAGATTCAAAACACTGACTAGAAAATACACAGGATGGTTAATACGCTTATATATAGGTCTATAAAGTATGACTTAGCTAGGCAATAAATGTTCATCATATCTAAAGCTGCCTACTTATAAGGAAATGCTCCCACAGAATATTTAATTCGCTAAGGCAAACAAAATATCTAGCTTGAGCCCTATCATCTATGAAAAAAATTTCATTGGCCTAGAAATATGCTTTATAAACCATAGAAAAAGTAACTATCTTTTAATTTTTATATACTTAGCACACAAACCTGATTTATTCTTTCAAATAACTCGATTGAAAACTGAGAACAATTTAGATTCCTTTACGCGTGAAATAAGTTAAACCTTAGAATTTTTAATACGCTGAATAAATACTATCTTTACGACTATGCATGCGTAGGCAGTTCAACTGACGATCTATAAGACAAATGTACAAGCCATCTCACCTTTCAAATCATTTATACTGGTTATTGCTACACGAATGCACCACGATAAAGCAAGTTTACACAAAAGATATCAACAGTTTTAGCCAATTGGGTTTAAAATGATGTCCTACAATATAATGATAAAAATGTAATTTTTTAACATTGCCAATTCTCTGCAAAGTTCGCATTATATAGCCCATTCTCGGCACATGCTTTTCACGTCAATTCAAAGAAATTATAAAAAAAATGTGGAATTTTATGCCATAATGAGCAAACTTTGCAGGTATCTTGCAAAGTAAATTTGCAACTTTTTATTGGAGCAGGCTGAATGAGCTCGACCATTTTGGTCATTCATGGACCGAATCTCAACTTACTAGGAAAACGTGAACCCGAAGTTTACGGCTATCTGACACTTGAAGATATCAACCAAAAACTGATTTCACAGGCTCAAAACGCTTCCATTTCTCTCGACACTTTCCAAAGTAATTGGGAAGGCGCTGTCGTCGACCGAATTCATCAAGCGCAACAAGAAGGCGTTCAATTCATCATTATTAATCCAGCAGCCCTAACACATACTTCGGTTGCTGTGCGTGATGCCCTTCTTGGTGTAGCCATTCCGTTTATCGAAGTACATCTATCAAATGTCCACGCTCGCGAAGCATTTAGACATCACTCCTATCTATCTGATAAAGCCGTTGGCGTTATTTGTGGTTTAGGTGCAAAAGGTTATGCCGCAGCACTAGACTTCGCCATCGAAAAAATTCAACCAACTTCTCAATCTTAATTAGGAATACTGTTCATGGATATCCGTAAAATCAAGAAACTCATCGATTTGATGATTGAATCTGACTTACAGGCGATTGAAGTTAAAGAAGGCGATCAATCGATTGCTCTAACTCGTCGCAATCCAGTAGTTGCTGCCGCTGCGCCTGCTATGGCTGCTCCTGCCGCTGCGCCTGCTGCACCTCGTTCACCACGTGGTGCTGTTGAGCCGTCTCCTATGGTTGGTGTGTTCTATGCTGCGCCAAATCCAGGTGAAGCACCATTTGTGAAAGTTGGTCAAACTGTATCTGCTGGTGAAACACTCGGTATCATCGAAGCAATGAAAATCATGAACCCAATTGAAGCAACTCAAAGCGGTGTAATTGAAGAAATTTTGGTTAAAAATGGCGAAGTGATCCAATTCGGTCAACCATTATTCCGCTATCGCGCTTAAGACCACGGGGAATCACAATGTTGCAAAAAGTTTTAATTGCAAACCGTGGTGAGATTGCGCTCCGCATCACCCGCGCTTGCAAAACTTTAGGAATTAAAACCGTAGGGATTTATTCCGATGCCGACAAAGACCTAATGCACTTACGCTTCTGTGACGAAGCAGTGTGTATTGGACCAGGTGCCAGCAGCGAAAGTTATCTCAATATCCCTGCCATTATTACAGCGGCTGAAATCACCGGTGCAGATGCCATCCATCCAGGTTATGGTTTCTTATCTGAAAACGCTGAGTTTGCAGAAATTGTAGAAAACTCAGGTTTTATCTTTATCGGTCCGCGTCCTGAACACATTCGCTTAATGGGGAACAAAGTTTCTGCCATTATTGCGATGAAAAAAGCTGGCGTACCAACAGTTCCGGGTTGTGACCATGCTGTAACGATTCACAATGCATTGGCAGAAGCCAAAGAAATTGGCTTCCCATTGATTGTAAAAGCTGCCTCAGGTGGTGGTGGTCGTGGTATGCGTATCGTTGAACGTGTAGACACGCTACTCGAATCTGTACAAGCCGCTCAACGTGATGCGGAAATGTGGTTTGGTGACGACACCGTTTATATGGAACGTTTCCTTCAAAAGCCACGCCATGTCGAAGTGCAAGTTCTTGCAGATGGTAATGGCCATGCAATTCACCTTTATGATCGTGACTGTTCATTGCAACGTCGCCATCAAAAAGTGCTTGAAGAAGCGCCTGCACCGGGTTTACCTGAAGAAGCACGTGCGCATATTCTTGAAGCATGTGTAAATGCTTGTAAATTGATGCAATACCGTGGTGCTGGTACATTTGAGTTCTTATTTGAAGAAGGTGAATTCTTCTTTATTGAAATGAATACTCGTGTACAAGTAGAACATCCTGTTACTGAGCAAGTAACTGGTGTGGATATTATCGAGCAACAATTACGCATTGCTGCTGGCTTAGGTTTGGATCTTCAACAAGAAGATATTCAACTTAAAGGTCATGCGATTGAATGTCGTATTAATGCAGAAGATCCATCTACATTTATGCCTTCACCGGGTAAAATCGACCATTTTTATGCACCGGGTGGCGCAGGTATCCGATTAGATTCTCATATCTATCAAGGATATAGCATCCCACCATACTATGATTCAATGATCGCAAAACTCATTGCGCATGGTAAAGATCGTGAAACCTCTATTGCGCGCATGAAACAAGCTCTGGAAGAGATTATCTTAACTGGCGTGAAAACCAATATTCCGCTACATAAAGATTTGATTCTTCAAGATAAAAATTTCTGCGAACAAGCAATGGATATTCACTATCTTGAAAAGCATCTATTAAAGAAAGTCGAAGGACATGAAGATAAATAAATCTTCAGCGTCAAAAAAACCACTCAAATGAGTGGTTTTTTTATTTTCATAAGAAAGATCTATAGTCATACTTAAGGTAAAACTCGACGCAATGTCGCAAAACACTGTTGACCCTGATCATTGGCACAGAAATTAATAACAGATGGACTTTTCCACTTTACAAAGTACTGTGAAATTTCGCCGGTTTGATCTTGAATATTGCCCGAACAATCCATCTGATTATTGTCATATTTCACTTGTAAAATCAGTGCTGGAATTTGCACATTCGGATCTTGCGCAGGTTGATAGTCATATACCCCAGATGACCACTCTTCACCGCTTTTGATCACAACATCATTATTGCTCTTAAAATTATAATATTCAACGCACTTTTTATTGGTCGGAATTTCCATACCCCATAAGCCGACCAATTCAGAACGTGTTGTCACCCTAAAGCTATTCACCGCTTCAACTTGATTTTTAGCCTCTGAATTTTGAGTTGTATTCTTATTATCTGCCGCCATCACCAACGATGAACTCAACATGAGTAAAACTGTAAGATATGCTATTTTCATACATTTAATCAGTCATATAAATCATGCTCTTAAAGTAACACATTTTTTTACAAATCCGCGGTTTATCACATTTTCATAACAATCATTTTTCCTATTTATCCAAAAAATCAATCTCGGTTAACGAAACTACAAATCAGCTAAATGCCAAACAAATCACACTATTTACAATAAAATAATATAAAATCTTTTTTATCGTTTAATATACGAAAAAAACGAATTCTCCCATATTTAACCTAGGCTTACATAAGCTAATGAAACTGCATTCGAATAGTCTTGCTACGCTTAATGCAAGCCACAGCATGGCTTTTGTCATAGTCGCTGCAGTTATTCTTTGCTGCTGCTTAATCGGTATTTTCACCCGCCCATTAAGCTATTTAGCGATTTTTTGGCCTGCCAATGCAGTGCTATTAGCATTATTCTTAAGGTTCCCTAAACTGAGTAATCTGGGAGGATGGTTAGGTGCATTTACCGGTTATATGCTCGCAGATTTAGTGACGGGCAATTATTTCCAACTCACTTTATTTCTCACTTTTTCAAATTTAACCAACAGCATGGTATCGTTATTTTTTATGCGATATTTTCAGGTGAACTATCAAAACTATAATAAAGGTTTCACCTTTCTGACCATGATTGTCATCATCGCCTGTGGTGGATGCCTTGCAGGTGCTCTTTTTGCTATTTTCACTGTGCCTTATATCCCCAACACGTTTATGTCGACCGATCGATTGTCGATTGATTTTGGTATGTGGTGGATTACCGAAATATTAAATGCTCTCATTGTTTTACCGCTTATTCTGTCATTTCCTAAACTGGCCGATCTTAAACTGTATTGCAAAGACCGACGCAATCAAAGCTTTCAAATCAACAAGATATTTCCAGCTATTGCGGTTATCTTCTGCGTATTTTTAACGACAGTGACTACTGGTCCGGGCGCAATTCTCTACCCTTTAGCGGCTCTGATTTGGGCAGCTTTAACCTATCGATTATTTACCCTATCTCTGATTAATGCCGTAGTCATTTTAGCGACCTATTACAATTTAAATGCCTTCTATTTACATGATTCATCACTCACCTACTTGTCTACAGCCATTTCTGTACGCATTGGCCTTGCCATGCTGATAATCGCTCCATTAATTCTTTGTATTATTAGCCGCAATCGGCACGAACTGTATAAAGAAGTTTTATACCTTGCAAATCATGATAGTTTAACGCATGCGATGAATCGTCGATATTTTTTCGAGCAAGGTGAGCTTTACCTACAAAACCAAATTCAGCTTAACTTTTCCATTATCATGATGGATATTGATCATTTTAAAAAATTAAATGATCAATATGGGCATTATGTCGGTGACCAAGTTTTACAAGAATTTTCGAGCGTTGTGCGTAAGAATTTACGTGAAACTGATTTATTTGCACGTATTGGTGGTGAAGAGTTTAGTGTATTACTCACGAACATTGCAGCAGCTGAAGCTCAAGGTATTGCTGAGCGTATCCGAAAAGTCGTTGAAACTACGCCTATTTTCATTGATAAAAAAAATACGATTTATATTACGGTGAGTATAGGTCTGATTCATCAGTCTTTGCCCAATGCTCCAAGTTTGCAAAGTATGATAAATCAAGCCGATCAGGCCTTATATCAAGCCAAAGAGCTCGGCCGTAATCAGGTGATTTTAGTTCATTGAGATTTATCAAAATACTGAATTGTTTTAAGCTTGCTTTTGGATCGTTTTAGGCAAGCCCACGACCAAAAACATGGCAGGTATAACCACCAGTCCTGCGATCATAAAAATAACGGGTCCCGAAAGCATGTCCCAATATCGGCCTGCTAAAATACTGCCACTCGCAACACCTAAGCCCCACATGGTACTGTATAGCGCTTGACCACGCCCTTGTTGACTCGCAGTAAAATTTTGAAAAATGATCCGCATCGCGATTAAGTGGAATAATCCAAAACTAAAGGCATGAATCGTTTGCGCTGCAAATTGAGTGATAAACACCTTCGGATATAAACCTACAATCAACCATCGCATCCCTGTTAGCCCCAGACAAATGAGCACTAAATTGCGCCAAGAATATCGATTAAAAAAGACATTGGCATAGGCAAACATAATGATTTCTGCAATGACTCCTACAGACCATAAAAAACCGATTTGGCTCGTCGAAAAATCAGCCTGCTTAAGGTAATTGCTATAAAAACTATAAAACGGCGCATGCGAAAAAAGTAGAAAAAATTCAATGATAAAAAAACTAGCTACAACTGGTCGTTTTAAGATAGGCCAAAGTGGTTCAAGTTTTTTCTGTGAAGATGGTGCAGTAGCGGGCTCTTTAATCGTAAATGACCAAATAAATGCGAGAAATGCAATGCATAACAACATGATAGGCAGCATTGAAACAGGTATTATTTCTAGCAAAGCCCCTATTCCAAATACACCAACAATGAAACCAACTGATCCCCATTTTCTGACTTTTCCATAAAGTTCTGCACGACGCTCAGCCAACCAAAATAAAGTTACCCCTTCAAACTGAGCTAAAATGGCATTTTGAAAGAAACTGAATACCAACATGAGTAATGCAACAGACTGAAAACTGTTTGGAATTATAAAAATCAGAAACCAAATACAGGCTTCCATCCATGTTGCGATTCGAACTAAAAGCATGCGCTTTCCGGATTTATCTGCAATCCACCCCCAAATAAATGGCGCAAAAAAACGTGTCACAATTGCAATCGAAGATAAAACACCTATTTCTTGATAATTAAACCCTTGATCCTCTAAATACAAACTCCAATACGGCATGAATGTACCCACTATTGAATAATAGAAAAAGTAGAATCCACCTAGTTTTGTTTGGATTGGAATTGATTGCATTTGGTTGTATTCACTTGTATTTTCAAACACTTAAAAATTTTAATGGTTGTATAAGGTTGCAGTCATTTGGCTGTATTTGTAGCTCAACAGTCTACAAATGAGTCTACAAATTGCAAAAAAATATTTTTTTTGATTTTTTGTAGACTGCTTTAAAAACTCATTAATTTTCACTATATTATCACTGTTTTTCGCACAAAAGAAAAACCGCCCGAAGGCGGTCTATTTTTTCACTTGAGCAATCTATATCTTGCATGCGGTAGAGTTTGTAGCTCAAACATGTGGTCGTAATCATAATGTGGCATTTTGAATCCGCATTTTTTACTCACGTCTGATATAGCACTGCTCATAGAGAACATATTGTCGTTAAGCATGGTCACCAGTAATGGATTGAGTTTGGCCAATGCTGGGCTATGTGTATTCCACCACGCTTGAAAGAATCGAGCATGCACGCAGAGCATTTCTAGGGATTGTTTTTCATCTATATAGATACTGCCTTTTGACTTAATTTCTAGAGTTTCTAGGTAATTCACTGAATCTTGGAAATGAATGGCCAACAGATCGCTATAGCGTGAGATGCGGAAGTGTTTGTTGTGACGTGACCACATTTCTGCATGGAGTTTACGTTCGCCTTGAGCACGTCGGTCTACGATCTCTTTGAGTTCAGCTTGCTGCTCTGCGTTTATTTTTACTCGAGTATCGATTTTCTGCTGCAGGACTTCTTTTTCCAGTACGTCGAGTACCCATTTGCGGAATTCTTTGGCGACTGGTGTACGGGCAAACATAGCAATTAGATGACAACCACGTAGAGAAAAGATACGAGTCTTTATTGTTAAATTCGAGGTGCTCAAATTGGCCACCTCGGAAGATTCAATAATTTTAGTCATTTTTAGCGTAAACTCATCTGCATAACGATTAAAGATCTTAGTAACAGATCTAGTGTCCGCATATCCTAAAGCTGTCGCCAATTCTTTTGATGTTAAATATGTTTGACCATCTTGTACCATCGGTGAAAAATTTACTTCGTTAAAACTTAATGTTAAACTGCCCATAGTTCATATCTCGCTGATTTGACTACACTAAAGCCCTTGCCGTCCAAAGTTCGGGCTTTTTTGTTGTCTGCTAATTTCATACCTTCGCATTCTCTTGTTGTTTCAAAAATTGCTCAACAGCCTTATTAATAAGATAGTTCATTGAGCGTTTATCTTCTTTACCGTGAGTTTTAAGCTTTTCATGCAAATCGCTTTGTAAGCGCGCCTTTACGTACACAACTTTTTCTTTCATATCAACCCTTATAGATGCCCCACTTTGTGGCATTTGAATAACTATAGCCACACTTTGTGGTAATGTAAATACTTAACACAAAATATTTACCACACTTTGTGGCATTGAGGTTTTAATGAGTAATCAAGCTGATCACACCATAGTTAGATTGCGTGTACCACCTGAATTAAAAAAGCAAATAGAAGAATCGGCTGAAAATCATAATCGCTCGCAAAGTGCGGAAATGGTTGCCCGTCTAGAAGATAGTTTTGTAGCATCAGCGATTAACACCAATTCCCAAGCTGATATAAGAATTCTTCCATTGCATGATGGGAAGAAGCGTGTGATTTACGGGAAACTACTGAATACACTAGATTTAGATTACACCCAATCACTGAGTGATTTGAAGGTTGATATTGAGCTTGCACTTGAAACTTTAAGCCGTTCATCCATCTGGAAAGCTCTTCAATTTCTAACTAAAGATGTAATTGTCGCTCAAGGCAATAATCATCTAAACATCGTTGATAATGGTAAGAAAGGTTTAGGTTGGCTCGTGGTGGAAGATCATTATGTCGACACTTCAAAAAAAAGTGATGAAATCTAAGTTAAGTTAGTTTTAGTGTTAAATATAAATTAATTTGAAAAAATTAATTTATATTTGGGAAGTGAATAATGTCTGAATTTAAATGTGCACTATGTCTAACACAAATAACAGAAGAAAATAATACTAATGAACACATCATTCCTAATTCAATTGGAGGTAGGAAAAAGATTCGTAATTTTATTTGCAATGAATGTAATAACAAAACTGGGGAAAACTGGGATTCAGAGCTTGCAAAAAATTTTGCTCCATTTTGTACTATGTTTGGAATAAAAAAAGACCGAGGTGATGTTCCGCCATTAAGAGTGAAGACTATAAGCGGAATAGAGTACAAACAATTTGAAGATGGCACATTCCAGCCATTAAATCCAAGCTTGAATGTAATTGCAAAAGAAGAAAAGGGTTTCGATATCTCAATCCAAGCAAGAACTCCTGATGAAGCACAGCGAATGTTGGAGGGAGTTCAAAAAAAATATAAATTAAAAGAAGAATCAATTAAACCATTAAAGGAACAAATAGCTGTTAAAGATTTTTATCTTGATGAACCCATAGTACATAATTTTTCATTTGATGCAGAAAAATCTGGACGATCTACAATAAAATCAGCATTAGCGTTAGCTGCTTCTGGTGGTATTAATCCATTTGACTGTAACTTAGCAATTGATTTTCTAACTAATCGTGGGGAGCCCAACTTCGGATATTATGATTGTAATAACGATTTAGTGAAAAATCGTGAGTTGGGCCTGCCATTTCACTGTATATATATAAATGCGATTAAAGAAACTGGACAAATCTTAGCTTACATTGAATATTTTGGTTTTCAACGAATTGTTGCCTGTATGTCTAATAATTATTTAGGTGAGACTAACCAAATACTTTATGCAATAAATCCAATGACAGGCGAAGAAATTGATATAATCATTGAATTAAATTTCACTCCAGATCAAATTAAAAAAATTTATGACTATGAAATGTATAAACCTGAATCAGTTCGCGTATCTTTTGGGCACATAATGGATAGAGCCATAAGCTATTCTAGGGAAAGAGAATTCCATAGAGTCTTTAATAAAGCAGTTGCTTATGCAAATCAATTTCATGATATATCACTATCTCATGAACAAAACTGTCATTTAAAAGCAGAAAAAATTATTGAGAGTTTACAACCTTATATTAAGAACTTAATAAAAGCACCTTAAGGTGCTTTTATTAGATTTATTTAAATTAAGTACATTTTTTCCAATTCGATATACAAGTCATTATAGGTTGCATCTATATCAAAATATAACTGGTTAGATGTACTTATAATTGGGCGTGAAACTGTTTCAAACTGACCACCAGTTACCATCTTCTTGTATTCAATAAACGCTACTGATAAAGACTGTTTTTCAGCATCACTAAGCTCTTTCGTAATTAAAGTTATTATTGAACTTAATTTTTTAAAGTCACTAGTAAGTAAAGAGCCTATTCCTTGTGCTTCCACATCTGATCCAAGTAAAGAATAAAACTTCTTTGCATCTAATAAAATTTTATCAATCAACTTAGATGCAGATTCAACTCTTTTATTATGGATAGCATTCTTCTTTGAACTGCTATCCCTATTAGCAACAATCCACCAACCAACAATTGTTAAGGCTGAAGGTAAAAAAGGTAGAATTACATCTTTAACAATATTGACCATTTTAGTGCTTTAAAACACTCAAACGATTAACTTCATCTTCTAAATAGCCTTGTATTTCTAGCTGTAAAAGAGGATCTTTCGTAATAATTTTAACTTTATTAAAAAATTCAACTAAAGTCATTTTTGTCTCACGAATAAATCCACCAAATGCTTCTTCTAAAAATGAAGAACCATAACCTCTTACACCGTCAAAATTAATTTCTACAAGATCATGAGTCTTGACTGCTGGCAAAAGTAAATTTTTAAGAAAAACTTCGCCAGAAGTTTTTCCATCTTTGACATAACGACCTGAAGGATTTTTAGAAAAATCTTTCGCTACATTAATTCTCATAACACTTTTACTCATCTGACGTTACCAAAGCTTCATCTTGATTTTGCTTATCTAAAGGTATATGCCATACAATAACAGTTCCTTCGATAGACTCTGTATACGGAATTGCTATCCCATTAATGATATCAGTTGTCGGAAGATCAGTCACGAAACCTCTATTAATTATATATGATCCTTTATTGCTGTAAATTGCAATAGATGCTCTGTGCTCACACATAGTATTAATTTTGTTTATGATTTGATTCAGCCCTTTACCTCTATTTGGTAAGTTGGTCCTTGTATTTCCAATTTCGATTGCAGCCTTGATAGCTGCACTATCCTTATCATATTTACCTTTATTTTCTGTAATAAATCCTTTGAGTCGAGTAAACCAATCTTCTTTAACATTTGGAGCATTACGCGTCAAAGACCTAGGAATACCTATACCTAAATCACAAACACACACAGTAAGAACTCCATCTCTTTCTTGTGAAAATAACCACCATTTTTTTATACTTTTCGATTCCGTCGGAATTCTTTTTTCTTCATAAGCATGGTGGTGGCAATTCGTCAAAGCTTCCGTCAAAGATGTAAAAATATTTTTGCTCGTATCCTCAGAAAGGATTTCATCGAAATCATCAAGCATGGAATCCGCTGAATCAATTTCCGAATTGTGTCCCGAAGAATAATTCCAATACTTAACAGACTCATCAAATTCATCATCATCAAACTTAATGGACTGCTTTAATAGTTTCAATATTCCCGTCTGTTCCAATACTTGGTTCACAATTTTTTCATCAGATGGGATAATCTTAAAGGTTATATCTGGATTAATTAAAGTCAATGTCTCAAGTTCTGCTAAAAGATACAACGTGCCGTCTGAGTACATTAATTTAGTATCTTTAAAATTCAAACGTAGGCAAACATCTTTCCTAAAGTAGTATTCTCGAAATTTTTTAGTAATTTTTCTAAGTCTTTTTCTAGACTTAGGGTTCAATAAAGCAATTTGACTTGCTAATTTTAAATCAATGACAACCTTAGGCTTATCAATTTTTGAAGCTCTTCTATAATTTTCTTTCTTTCGATTTCTTAAAGAATTAAGTTTTATTCTTCGAAGCTCCCGAAATCGCTGAATTCTCTTTAGATAATCTCGTTTATTTCTTGATAAAAGCTTCATAAATTATTTTAAATATAAATTAGTTACAGGTCAAAAAGAACTCTAAATCTAGGTTCAATTTTAATTTTTGTCAACTAACATTTTTTGACTTAAATTGTTCTTACTAAATGCAATCACTTTTAATAATACTTTCTACCTAGATTCATTGAACAAACAAACTAAAAGTCGTTAAACTTCGTCTAATACACTGACTTTAAAATAATTTATGAAATTTTTACTCATTTTCGTTTTGGGGTTCACTTCTATCCAAGTTTATGCAAAAAAGTGCGCTGACTTTAGTACTCAACAGCAAGCACAGAAATGGTATGAACAAAGGAAAAAATCAGGACAAACAGGCTGGAAAAGCTTAGACCGCGACGGCGATGGCCAGGCCTGTGATTGCCTGCCGGGTGGAAATGGGAAGAAGTGCCTGAAGAAGAAAAGATAAGGTATAGATATGGTTCCAGAAGCTTTAGAAACAACAAAATTCTTTATAGAGAATCCCTCACCATTCGTAATTGTTTTATTTGTATTTATTCTAGTTGCATATAAAGGCCGAGATCTAATCTATTTCTTTTTTGAACTAAGAGATATTTCTAAAAAACGCTTAATCGATAAACTTAAAACGGAAATTGAAATCGCGGACCTTTACGATGGTAATAATGACTTAAAATCAACGCTTGCCCAATATCTTTCAGAAATACAATTACAAGCGACTATTGGTGATTCAACATGCTCTAAACAAATGGCACATTATTTACTTACTAGAGAGGAAGTTGGAATAGCAATTCAAAGATATAAATCAACAAAAAGCTTATTAACATGGGATAATCTAAAACAATTGCCAAAGTTTGATGGAAGATTCCCTGCTTGGCGGATTCATCTGAATTGGTTCGTCGGATTACTGATTTACTTATTTTTTAGTTTTCTTGCTGCATTACCATACTTTTACTACTCTTTATTAAACACAAAGCAACAAGCTTTATTATTGCAAAAAATATCCTTCGGTAATGTCACTCTTATAATTCTATACAGTCTTATTTTATTTATAGCAGGTTTCATGTTTCTTAATGAAGGAATAAAGCCATTATGGGCACGCAGGCTTTGTGAAATGAAGTCTCAAAACGAACAAGAAATTCATATTGATTATTAGTATAGCGCCTCACGGCGCTCTACTTATGCAAAATCCTGAACCAATTTCTTTATGACTGGTCGCTGGCGCTGACTTGCATTCCATAAGTCATGCTGCATCTGCAAATTCAACCAAAACTCTGGAGAAGTTTCCAAAGCCTCACTTAAACGGATAGCCATGTCTGCAGAAATACCTGTATGGCCATTTAAAATACGAGATAGATTGGCCCGCGTTACACCTAATGCAAGAGCAGCCTCAGTCACTGGGGTTTCACCAATATACTCGCGAAGCATTTCCCCTGGATGAGGTGCATTAAACATCATATTCATGATTAGTACTCCTGAGCTGAAAGCCTAGTGATAGTCCAGATAATCCACGATGTAGACATCACCATCTTCAAATTTAAAAATTACCCGCCAATTACCGTTTACAGTTAACGACCATTGATCTTGCAAATTCCCATTCAGCTTATGTAAGCGCCAATTGGGCGGTGTTCTCAAATCATTTACTGTAGATGCGGCATGTAATGCAGCAAGTATTAAACGTAATTTAGAAGAATGTGCTGCTTGAATACCTGCTGTTGTACCAGTTTGGAAGAAAGCCTGAAGACCTTTATGTTTAAAACTCTTAATCAAGCTTCAGCATCCATTCGTATAGCATATATATACAATATACACCACATTGGAAAATATGTATAGAAATCTAAAATAGAATTTATTGAACTGACCACTTTTTGTAAGCATTGGCCAGTTTCACATCATAAGAGTTTTTAGCGTATGCGACCCCGTTATAGCCACGTGCAAAGGCTTTCCAATCTTTATTTTTTAATGCATTGACCAGGCCATTCACTTGAATGTATCGACACATAGCATCAAGTTGCGAGGCTTCATCTTTATACATGGCATTTATAAATGCTTGTAGAGATGCATATCCTAAAGCCTTCCAGTGATAGCCCATGACCTGCCCAATCCCCCAACTCGCCGACTCTAAGGCTGAAGCCCGATGATATTGTGCTGCAGCATTTAAGCGACCGTGTTGAGCTGAATACAGACCATATCCACCTGTACTTTTACTGCATAGATCCGGTCGCTTGACCATCATAAGTTCCACTGTCTTTGCTTGGCCATTGGCAATCAAGCGCTGCCGCATCACATGACGCTCAAATAGAATCACTGGTGTGTTGTCAGCATTAAAGCCTGATCCTTTACATTCAACTTCTATCACAGCCCGCAATGCTGCAGTTTCAACCCCTAGCAATTTTGCTTGGGTTGCAATTTGTGCTGTTGTTAATTTTTTACTCATTTCACTTTCCTTTAGGCATAAAAAAAGCGCCTTATGACGCATACACTGACAATAAAAAACCGACCTTGTATTGGGTCGGCTTAAGCTTTGATTGCTGATACCAATTCAGGGGATTTCCATGCCAGTATCATTAATATGACGATGAGTGTTACCTTCCAGAAACCATATTTATCCATGATTGCCTCTACAAATTTAATAATCACTGTTATACTTTCAGGCATACATCCTTTTCCTCTTTTCTCGCTCTGTGGATTGGGGAAAAACAAAACCCTGATGTTTGCCTCATCGGGGTTTTCTTTGGGTATAAAAAAGCGCCTTATGGCGCACAGACAATAAAAAAATGACCTTTAAAAGAAGTCGGTTTAAGATTTGATAGCTAAGATAATTTCAGGCAATTTCCAAAATAGAATTGGAATGGAAAATAATACCAAGAAGGCAAAAATAGTTTGCCATAATCCATGTTTTTCAATAGACACTTTTATAAGCTCCACTATTGGTTTAGAATATTCGAACATAGATTGATCATGTCTCCTTTCCTTTAGGTTGATATGAAAAAAACCCCAGTGCTCTAACACTGGGGTTTTTCTTTAGGCATAAAAAAAGCACCTTTCGGTGCTTATGTAATAGAAATGGACTATCAGAGCCGATTTACATTCTCCAAATATATGTACAGACAATGATCGTAAAAATAATTGCTATAAATCGCCATGCTGACATTTTCCTTAACTCCATTAGACAGAAATTAGCCAATTTGATAACATCATCCATACGAAATGTTTCTCCTCTTACTTTTGTCGGTGGGTTGAGATTTAAAAAGCCCGTGATTGCCGTCATGGGCTTTTTGCTTTTCTAGGCCACTATATCGGCCCAAGCTCACACTTAAATGTGGAACTATTTCCTAAAATTCAGGCATAAAAAAACCACCTCAATGGGCGGTTTTTTGTATCGTTTAAAGTTAATCCATGCAGTCGATGTAAAACTGGCTTGCATACTCAGATGCGGCAGAAATTAACCCATCTTCGCTATACATAATTATTGGGTATTTGAAACTATCAACAATTATTGATTGCATAGCTTTTTTTACTGAAGGCTCATCCTTCTCACGAATTACAGAGAACATTTCCTCTGCGCTAGCACCACTTTGTCTTGCTTTAAAGGAGTTTTCCGCAAATCTAAAAACCGCAGAACATATTTTGTTTTTTAATTCTGGATCGCTCTCTACATCAGAATTGGTTGTTATTGGTTCTGGGTAGTACGCTCCTTCTTTAAGCACTTTAGTATGTTTATCTATTAAATCAGCATGAGCTATTGAGTAAGAAAATAAGGTTATAAAAACAAATAGTTTGGATTTCACACCCAACCCCAAATTTATAATTTAGAACAAGATACTAATTTTGTGGGCAAAAAGAAACCGACACTTGAAGTCTGACTTTTATTTCAGGACTTCAACAAGTGTGGCAATTGCATTCAATATTGGTGCGGTCTGCCATACAATTAAGCCCAATACCACAAAACAAGCAATTATGTATGTCCAAATCCTTAGCGTTTTGCTTTCAGAAATTTTATTCACTGCTTTATCAACCTTTAAATCTAGGTTAAGATTCATATATGTTCTGATCCTCAAGTCTGCGTTGTGGGTTGGAATCAAAAGACCTCAGTGCTCTAACACTGGGGTTTTTCTTTAGGCATAAAAAAAGCACCTTTCGGTGCGTATGTAATAAAACCAACCTCTCAGTAGCCGATTCACATTCTCGAAATAAATGTACAGACATTGATCGTGAAAAGAATTGCTATAAATCGCCATGCTGACATTTTCCTTAACTCCATTAGACAGAAATTAGCCAATTTGATAACATCATCCATACGAAATGTTTCTCCTCTTACTTTTGTCGGTGGGTTGAGATTTAAAAAGCCCGTGATTGCCGTCATGGGCTTTTTGCTTTTCTAGGCCACTATATCGGCCCAAGCTCACACTTAAATGTGGAACTATTTCCTAAAATTCAGGCATAAAAAAACCACCTCAATGGGCGGTTTTTTGTATCGTTTAAAGTTAATCCATGCAGTCGATGTAAAACTGGCTTGCATACTCAGATGCGGCAGAAATTAACCCATCTTCGCTATACATAATTATTGGGTATTTGAAACTATCAACAATTATTGATTGCATAGCTTTTTTTACTGAAGGCTCATCCTTCTCACGAATTACAGAGAACATTTCCTCTGCGCTAGCACCACTTTGTCTTGCTTTAAAGGAGTTTTCCGCAAATCTAAAAACCGCAGAACATATTTTGTTTTTTAATTCTGGATCGCTCTCTACATCAGAATTGGTTGTTATTGGTTCTGGGTAGTACGCTCCTTCTTTAAGCACTTTAGTATGTTTATCTATTAAATCAGCATGAGCTATTGAGTAAGAAAATAAGGTTATAAAAACAAATAGTTTGGATTTCACACCCAACCCCAAATTTATAATTTAGAACAAGATACTAATTTTGTGGGCAAAAAGAAACCGACACTTGAAGTCTGACTTTTATTTCAGGACTTCAACAAGTGTGGCAATTGCATTCAATATTGGTGCGGTCTGCCATACAATTAAGCCCAATACCACAAAACAAGCAATTATGTATGTCCAAATCCTTAGCGTTTTGCTTTCAGAAATTTTATTCACTGCTTTATCAACCTTTAAATCTAGGTTAAGATTCATATATGTTCTGATCCTCAAGTCTGCGTTGTGGGTTGGAATCAAAAGACCTCAGTGCTCTAACACTGGGGTTTTTCTTTAGGCATAAAAAAAGCACCTTTCGGTGCGTATGTAATAAAACCAACCTCTCAGTAGCCGATTCACATTCTCGAAATAAATGTACAGACATTGATCGTGAAAAGAATTGCTATAAATCGCCATACTGCCATATCACACAATCCATTTCATTAATGCTGTTATGGCGACTATTGCGCCTGTAAGACTACCAACCACCAGTGAAATAGACTTACCCCACGCCATAATGATGGCTACTTTTCCTGTATCTTTTTCGCTCATTTTTCCCTCTATGCTGATATCGGGTTTGGTGTTAAAATTCACTAATGTTCTCACTTATTTCTTGTCAATTTGTGGGAAACAAAAAAGCCCATGACTGCGAATCACGGGCTTTTTACTTTTTAAAATTTTTGATTATTTTCTAAGATCATTTCTCGCATCTTTCAGCTCTTTCACAACTTCAACAATAGTTTTACCTTCTTGCTTATTGATGAAGTTAAAGGTCCAACGCACAATAGCCCAACCGGGTAAACCACAAATAAAGAAGAAACCGCCTAAGGCAATCATTCCCCAAATATCAGTTACCCATTCATGTAAGCCCCATTTCACGATAATGAATGCACCACCAGTCAGACTCGAAACGACAGTACAGATTAAGCCAACAGCCCATTCCTGTGGTGAACGCGGTAGACGCATCATAATGACGACTGTTGCAACCAAGCAGATGGCCAATGTAACTGCAACTGCAGCACCATAAAATTTTAAAAAAGCTGCGAAACCACTTGTAGAGACAGGCTCCATTAAATTCCCCTAATTTATAGGCAAAAAAAAGCACCCTTTAGGATGCTGTTGATTAAATTTCAAGTTGATAGATCGGCAGATCGGGCGCTTTGGATTCGATACGACTGCCGACAATTTTGACTTTATCTCCTGTGCTCAAGTTGCTATCTGAAACAGCGCGTATTGAGCCACCGCCGATCAGACCTACTGAATATTGGCCATTGCCATAAACTGCGGTGACTTCCCCTAAATTCATCGGCTGACTAGGCAGCACATCATCTATGAATTGCTTCCAAATATTTTTCATGCAATATAGCGCTCCACCGTAAATGTTTGCCTGATTTTAAGGCCGGCATCGCTGCTCCAGCTGGCTGAAATTGATGTGCCGTAGCTATGGCCATTCCACGTGCCTAAATCCCTGTCCTGCATACTAATAATTTGGCTCGGAAGAATAACTCCGATATTCGGATGCAGCGGAATTGTGTCCTGGTATATCCGCTTCTTGCCGTATTTTGAAAGCTCTGCTCTGGCCATGGTTCGCGCAGGCTGTTCTGAGTTGATAAAAGGCGTGACCGCTGTCGGCGCCATTTTGTCGCCTGCTGTGCCTTCGCGCTTAACAATAGCTTGAATGCCCTGGTGTTCAGCAGCCACGGTTACAGCGTTATAGTTTGGCTTAAAGTCTTTCTCCCGCGTGCGCTGCAACACCAAATTGAATGGAATGGATACGTCAGGCGTAAGCCCTGCCCATTCCCATGGAGCATAGGCATAGCGCGGCTGGATCAGCAGCTTACGGTCTTTCATGTGAGATGAAACAAACCCGCCCGCACCTTCAGCAATTTCCTGAATAGCTTTAATTGGTGTCAATTCAGCATAGGACCAAGCATTTGCCGGCACATTCCAGCCCAGCTCATCTACCAATGACCACTGAAGACTAAACGGTGAATCTAAAGTAATTCGCTGCAATTCTGCCTGCGCTAATTGCACAGATGATGCGGCAATTGTTTGATTGTAGCTGCGGGTTCCTGCTTCCTCTGCTAGCATCGCAGTCACCGAACGCCCCTTGATTTGAATATCCGTGCTGGCAAATTGCTGATTACTAGTATTAGATTCAATTAAGAAGCGCCAGATAAAGCCATTCAAACCCAGTTCAACTTCAATGTATTCATCATCAGTATTTACTTTTAATTCTTCAGTAAACGGTAATGATGCACTGAAGCTCCAACACCAAGAATCACGGTCGATTGATAGATTTAGGCTTTTCACTTCAATCGACGCACCATCACTGACACGCTTTAGATATCCCTCATTCATAATGAAATAAACCTTTTTATTATCCAGTTGCTCAGGTTGACCAGGTTTGCATCGTTCATGCGTGAAATTCAGAACAACATTCAGCGGATCAACGGCAGCTTTCTTGCAGCAAAAATGCAGTTCTGAGCTACCCGCATAATCCGAGTTTAGCTCGGGTGCCGGCGGCTCAACCCAGGCGCCAGTTTTGGGACTTACTGTCTGCTGATAGCGCAGACGTTCTATGACTTGCAGCCAAACAGATGCATTAAACCCAAATCCGCATGTAATGCCTTTTTGAATTGCCTGCTGCCACCAGCTCAAATTAGACCGACTTTTTGCTACGTTGTAGTCATAGCGATCAGCAGCAACCAATGTATGCGCATCGGTTTCCTGCCAAATCTGCTTACTTGAATTTCTGCGCAACATATTGCTTTGATAAGCATCACCGCTGGTTACTTGAGCAGCACCCGTTTGCTCACATTTAAAATTTATCTGATCTTTAAACTGAGCCACGTTCTGATAGACATCGCCGCCAGCTGCATCTAGTTTTTGAGCAAGCTGATGATTTAAGCCAAACTGATCTTTATAAAAATTTGATGCTTGATGCGCTGCATATGTTAAGCCTGCAACAGGATTGGTAAATTGATAATCAGTGCTGATACCTGCAGTTGTATATCGCAAAACATTGAAATCATAGTCAGCAGTAAAACTGAGCAATGGTGCTGCTATCTCTGCATAAAATTCAGATACAGATGACAGCGTATATTTCGCATCAACACTTAAAACTGGCGCAGACACCTCTGCAGCAAGTACTGCATTCGCTGGTGGAATCGCTGTACTCTCAGCCGTTATTTCAAAAACTGGCTGAGGAATATTTACTGATATGTGTACCAGCGCATTGCCCGTCTGAAAAATATCTGCTGTGATACTCAGTAAAGGCGATGGAATACTGACTGCAAAAAAAGCGGTCACATCTTTTGATATGCCGCTTTCTCCAAACTTTAAAACTAAATTATGTGAATCTTTTTGCTCTAACTTTTTACTAAAGCCTAAAACTAGATTATGGGCGTTTTTTTCATCCACATGCTTACACCTCTTTAAGCTGTGCCTGACTCACAATCACTTGGCCGCCAGCGAACACTTCACCATTCACATTCTGGATACGAAATACTGCAGTTGATTCCGAGCCACCTGCATTACAGTCAGCAACCCACAAACCAGCAGCATCCGTTAGCCGGCACCAAGTTACCGTACCATCCAGAAGCGCCATACCAGAAAATGGTGCAGCAATCGTAAGTATTCCATCTGTAACGCCCGATGCGCTTGGCTTTGGTAAAGTTAGTTCACACAACAGCTGTTGTGAATGTGTTGTACCAGCTGGTGGCTGAGCTCCGCCATATAATTTGATTTTTCCGCCGGCGCTGCCAGCGTCGAGTGCACGTGTAAAAGCTTGCAAGCGATCTGACTTAACCGCATTACTAAAAGAAATACTCATTTTGCCACCACTGCATCTTCAATGACTGCGTTGTATTCGCGGGTTGGATCAAAGGCCACAACAAAGCATTCAAGCCCAACCGCAATGTTTCTAATGTGATAATCGCCATTAGCTTTTGACTTGGTTTCCCAGAGCAGTTCACGCGTGCTTTTCTTGAAAACGCAGACCTGTGCGTTCGGGAAGAGTCTTGTACTATCAGCATCATCTTCTGTCGTAATGCCTTTTATTTGTCCTAGTCCGTGATTAGAGTTGGAAACTAAAATTAAAGGACGAATCAGGCGGCGAATCAAATAGCCTTTTTCTTCCATTTTTTCAGCACTTGGGGTGTATCCACCCAAAAAAATACGCATCAATTTAATAGCCAACTTTAATCTCCTCAATTGGAAATCCTAAAAATGTTGTGCTGCTTTTACTGGAATCTCTGGCGTTATAGATGATAATTTGATTATTAAAATCTATATCTGTCATGACGAGAGGGAGTGTTGTCTTTGAAATCGCCGGTGTTTTGGAATCACCGCTAAACATGCATTCATATACACCATAACACCCGCCCAGATACTGCCCGGTTGCCGCTTCAAACACATCAAGAGGCTTTGCAGTTGTGGTATCAAAATTATCGATATTTGAACTAAGCACGGAAGCATTGGATGCGGGGGTAAATTGTGGCCCCGGTGTTTGTGTCGCAACACTTGAACCATAAAAACGAACTAGTATATTACCAACCGATGCATGACCATAACCGCTGGAACCGCTCAAGTTGCCGTAGGAAACCCCACTTGAAGATGAAGTGCCTGACCGATTATTTTTAGCAAGAAGCACTGGATAATCAAGAGCCTCGTACTCATGACAGTGAGCAGCAAAAATACCGTACACATTTAGCGGATACGTTTCACCAGAGCACATAAGTAATGCTATGTGATACAAGCTTCCAACAACCATCGCTTTGCCGAAAAGTGATAAACCTTGAGCGTATGTGTAATTATTGTATGTCGAACCTGCAGCATCTCCATCCCATCGAGGGAGGTTGGCAATATTAGGGGTAGCAACCGCCGCTGTGCTTTGTAATGCAAGTGGATCATTAATAAATCCTGTTTCAGCATCAAAAGTTTTACCGACACAAACAGCAATCGCATTTCTGTGTGCAGCATTATTCTGAAAACAGAAACGCACATAGCGCACAGTGTCATCAAGCTGCCGCATCGCATATATTTGAATATTATCTAACTCATAAACAAGCTCCCAGCCCAGCGGTGCAACTTTTGTTGTAAAACCACCGGCAATCCCAGTTAATGCACCAGGAACAGTCAATGTGACTGTATTAGACGTCACACTATCAATATAGAACTCGCCAACTAATCCAGGGGTATTGATTGATAAAACGCGATCAGCAGCATAGCCATGGTTAACACCATAATCTAGAGTCACTTGGTCGCCGACAACCGAAACACTTGACACTACTTTGCCGTTATATCCTTGCGCCAACATCTTTTTAAATGCTGTAGGAAATTTATTTTTAGATCCAGCGCAGAAATCTAAATCAGCATCAGAGAAATCAAACATCTTGGTTTGAGTTTGCTTAATCATTTCTTTCTCACAAAAAAATGACCGCAGAAGCGGTCTTATGAAATTTTCTAAACTCGGTCAACACCGCAGCGCACTTGCAGTTGAAATGAATCATCTATAACGGTTGATTGCCCTTGCTTCACTGTTCGTGCAGCCCAGATAGGATAATTCGCTGCGGCGGTGTTAAAGCGCAGAACATTGCCAGCACTCCATCCAGCACCAAATCCCAATGCCTTAATTTTGAAATATGGACTGCCATCAATTGGATTTGGCGGCGCTGTATCTGCAGAAGTATTGCCCGTTCCTATTTGACCCAAATTTTTACCCACGATTCGGAACTCTGTAGCTGACGTAAAAATTAAAGCCCAGTTTTCTTCATTGGCAGACTTGTTTGAGACTTCAATTGGATAAAGCACCTCATTGTATTGCGCATTGATTGCACTGCCTTCACGCTCATCACTCCACGTATTCGACCAAGATGCTTGACTGAATACGGTATGTGCTCGCGCTTGCATATCCCCGACAATCATTGCGGAAGACACAAAGGTCTGCCCAGCGCTGTATGCATGAGAGATTGGGATATTCAGCGTTAGCTCACCGTTGATCTGAACATCAAGGCACATTCCTGCATCTTCAATGCGATGCTCTGCAACAATAGGCAGCTGATATGCTGATGCATCGAAAGTGCCAAGGAACGTTACATCACCCAAATCAGGATCACTTTGATACATATTCTGATCCACGGGCAGCCCCGTGCTGTCATACAATTTAATGTATGACAAACGTGTGCGCCCAACATTGAAAGTTGCTAGCGCCACAGCTGAATCAACATTGATCCGCTGGGTATTGTGAATCACAGCAATGTCACCTCGGCGGAAAATCGGTACACGCCCATCACTTGGCAGACGCACTGGATCAAGACCCAGTAGATCAGCATTCAGTGGCAAATAGCTGAATGCCACTGCGCTAAAGCGGATCGTCTCAGGCAGCACAAACACTGGCGTATTAATGTACGTTACGCCATTTTCCGTAAACTCCATGCCCACGTCATACCACGGCTGAGCTTCTATTTCTGGACGGTTGGCAGAAGTAATCTGAACTTTGTTGCGAAATACAAACTGGCCAACCGCCTGATCGAAATTGAAATATCCTTCGCAGTCTGTAGTATCTACATAGCCATCCGCATCGGGCATTACATTGATTTGCCCACCTTCTACCTTGGTTGCAGTCAATGTCAGTGACTGCGGACGCAGCGGCAACATCGGTGCACGGAATGAAACCTGATTCGTCGTACTCGGTTCAATCTGCGTGACCAAGCTTTCAAGCGCTGGGCTGTTTGCAGCGCCCGCATCCCATCCAGTTAATTCAATATTGCCGTTGCCGTAGTGGATTTGACCTGCAATCGTACCCGAACCTGTTGTCACGGATGGATTGCGGTAAATTGATCCCATGCGGTCAATGTATGTAGAGCCTCCCAGGGTGAAACGCACAGATCCAGAAAGAATCTGCTCAGCAAAACCTTCAGTTAAATCAAGCTTAAGCGTAGACATAACAATTTCATCAGTAAGCGATTGCGCGGCTGATGTATCGCGATATGAAACAGCAATTGAAATCGCAGTCACAACATTACTTAAATTCAGTGAATGCTCTTTCTTGATTGTGATTGTCTGGCGCACCACGTCTTTACGCGGTGCAATGTCGTAACTAACCTGTGAGCTCAGCATATTTTTTTGACGAACTTCGGCCTCAAGCTCATAGCTGTACGAATCAACACTGGATGACGGCGCAATGCTGAATGTGCGGGTTGCATAATTCACATTGCCTTGCTGTATACCAGACGCTGTAACCAATCGACCTGTTGTCGCATTAATCGGCTTGTCATATAAATCGACTTCACCGCTGTATTTTCCATCTTCTGAGCGCACCGGTACGCGCACACGAATCGATTTTGGAATCAGTGCCTGACTGCCATTTTCAAGCACAAAATTAACAGCACCATTGCTCGGTACCACGGAAACTGTTTCTGCAAGCTTATCGCCCTTTTGAGCAGATAAATTCAGCGTAGTGCCGCCATTAGGCAATAATGCCGGCATCATTTTCGCAATGCCGTCAGCGTAGTTAATTATGCCTGTTGCATCGCCTGTAAAGTTACCAACACCATCATCGACAGCAGACTTTTCTACACCATTCAGCAGCCAATTCACGGTTAAAGTACCCGGTACAAAATCAGTGCCAGAATCAAACTCGATGTAGGCCTTTTTAATCGACAAACTTGCACGCTCAAATACTGAAACCTTATTCCCCCATGTCAGCAGGATTGCAGTATTGGCATCTGGCAAAGCACCCGTAGTCATCACCATTGCGCCAGTTTCATAATTAATGGTTCCTGAACCATAGGCTGAATCTGCACCACGTAATTGCCCTGCACCATTATCACGTAAAGTGTAAACCTTGCCTTGGGCCACGTAGGATGCTTGTAATGATGCGGGTGCTGGCAAAGGCAGAATATTGCGAAGCCAGTTATAACCACGGTTTTCAGCGGTCACATAAATCAATGCTGATTCTTGTGGAAAGCTCGGTGAAGCAGCAGGCGTAAAACTTAAATTCAGTGTGGTTGCACCAGTTCCCGCATTAGCATTCCAGCTGATCAAACCATTTTGATAATCGATTGTTCCAACGACGGTGCCAGCACTATTTTTTAGCTCGCCACCAACATCCGTAATTGCACTACCAAATAACGTAAATGACACGCTTTTAGGCAATACAGCAGAACCCAAATAAAAGCCCTGTGAACTACTGACCGTAATCGAATATTGTTTGGTTAATGGTGTGCCACGTCCAGCAACCAAAGAATTCAATTGCCCTGCTGCATCAATTTCTGAAAGCGGTGTTTCAGTTTGCGCGCTCGGCACCAGCTGAGAATAAATAGAATCAACTTGAATCTTGGTTGATCCCAGCTGAATATCCTGCACCAGTTTTTTAATGCCGTAGTAGTTTGTAGCATCTGCAACACGAGTATCACGTACAAAAGCAATCGGTGTGTTACCGTTGAGAAATTGCTGTACTGTCTGGCCTTCAAAATCATTGCGTAATGCATCTGAAATACCGCACGTTACAATACGGCGCTTCACGACGCGGCCGCTGATTTCAAACTCACGCACCTCATTGGCCACAATCTCAGTTACACGTACAAATTGAACTTTTTCAGTAGCCTTATTTTCATTAGCAATCAAAACAACGGTTTTGCCCTGCGCTGGAATGTTCTGACTGTTTTCGTTCAGGGAAATTTGGAAAGAACGCTGGCCTTGCAATTGAAGTTCAAGTAAATGACCTTCCCACTTCACATCACGCGCCAAATATTGTTCAACTTGATTCTGCGCATTTGTACGGCGATCAAACCAATTCTTAGTGGTAAACAAATTCACTGAAACATTCGGATCGGCAGGCATGCGCGAAATAATCACATGCACACCGAATGCTGTCGGTGTCATTGGGGTTTTAATCGCTGGGAAAAACTTACGTAGTCCAACACGCCCATACAAGCGATCCATTTCATCGACATCTGGAAATAGGTTATTAGACTGCCCGTCAATAATTTCATTGGCCGTCATTTGCCCACCGCCGTCCGGTGTGTCTAGCAGCACTTGTGACTTCATTAACTTAATATCGCCGCTTTTAATCTCAGCCATCAGTCAACCTCAATAAAATTTAAATTACAGAACCACAGCTCATCATCGCTATTTGTGCCTACAAAGCCTTTCACTGGTTCAGACTTGAGCGGCTGTGAAGTTTTAAACATCACTGTGAAACTTCGGCTGCCGCCGCGCTCAAAGGTCAAGCGAAAACGCTGGCCTTTTAAGTTTGCCCACTCATGCAATGTCTTTACGATACCGCGCTTAGCCCAACCAGTTTTGTCATCTGGACGCTCCAGCGTGATTGGGCGACCCGCCAGTTTTTCGCTTTGTTCAACAATGAGTGCGCCGGCAATGGTGTATTCACTGTCATTCGATGCCACCTTGGACCAACTGAATTCGTCTACCCAAAGCAGCTCATCACTCAGCTCAATAGCTTCGCCTTCCGGCACATATCCAGCGCCAGTCAATTTCTGCAGTTTCATGCTTTTCCTTGAATGTAAAAAAACCCACCAATCGGTGGGCCCTTAAGATCGTTTTTTCATTTCAGCCAAGGCGTCCAGCAGGTTCTGTTCGCTGCCAGCCATGACTTGCACTGGCTTGGTTCCGCTATCTGTACGCAGATCCACTTGAACCGTACCGAATGATGTTGCTTCCAGCGGTTCGGTATTAATGTCTACAGGCTCCACAGATGGTGCCATCGCGGACACTGCAGGATTGACAGTAAGCTGTGAAAAGTTGCCGCCTCCTTTGCCATTAACCAGCGCCATCCGCGCTTTGGTAGCCTCATTGATCTTGGCGCGTTCAGCTTTGAATTCTTCCCAGAAGTCTTGGCCAGCAAGACCGTCTGAAACCCCTGTTGGGTTACTTGGCGTTTCAGCTCTAGAAACCTGACTCATAGTGCGCTGAGTTGCAATTGCAGCTTGCTGAATCTCACCGAGTTTAGAAACAGTGGCTTTTCCAGTTGCATCGAGTTGGACCTCCAGGCCAAGGCTTGCGGCCTTTGCTTGAGCTATAGCAATTTTGGCTTTATCACCAGTAGCAATGGTTGCATCCAGCATTAACTTGTATGCCTGCTGAATACCATCTGCTGCTGCCTGACCACTTTTACTCACCACATCAAAATTACGTTGAGCACTTGTTGCAGCATCGTTTAATTGCTCTTTAGTTTGTATCCCAAGTGCACTAAAAGCTGCTTGAACTGGATTTAATGCTACCGGCAATTGTTTGGCTTTTTGCTCAATCTTAGTTAAGCCAAGAGCGACCTGCTCGCCAGTAATTAAGCCTTGTTTTTCAAGTTCAATCAGTTTGCTTTTCGCATAATCCAATTCAGCGCGTGTTTGAGCCGTATCAATTGCTTTATTAAGGTTTGCAGATAATGCAAGACCAGTATCGATACCCTTTGCCTTATAAGCATCAAGATTGTTAAGCACAACCTGCACATCATTACTGGCCGATTGAAATGCAAGTGAAAACTTACCTTGCAGTTGCTCTGTGCTAAGCCCCGTGCGCTCTAATGAGGCCTTCATTACAGCTTCAGTTAATGCGGCTGTTTTTTCTGCTTCCTTAGATGTTCCAGCAAATGCAGCCTTGGCATTTGTTTCGAATACCAAGAGATCTTTACCGTCTAAGGCCTGGCTTAAGCTGAGTTGTAATTCCTCACTTGTAATTTTGCCTTGTTCTTGTAGAAGAATTAGTGCAGTTACTGAATCATTAATCCCTTTAGTTGAATCAAATTTCATAGCATTGGATATTTTCTCCAAAGCCTCTTTGGTTGGTTCACCTTTTTTGATTAACTCATCAAACTGCGCAATTAATTTTTTACATTCTTCTGTTAGTTGATAGGTTTTGTCTCGTGCTTTTTCAGCTGCAGCTGCCTGCTCCTCTTTAATTTCAGCTGAGACTTTTGCTCTTGCTGTTTCTAAAGCAATTTGATTTTCAAGATCTTCAAACGCCTTACCATACCCTTTAAGCTTAGCAAAACCCTCTCCGAGTGCAGTACCAATTGGAACCGCGACTGCACCCACTAACACACCCACAGCAGTAATCGCCACACCTAAAGCACCCAGCCGACTAATTAAAGTCATAACTGAACCACCAGTAGCGGCCATCGATGTGCTTGCAGCCGCTGAATTGGTGGCAAGCTGGGTTTTGGCTGCAGCTGCACCTCGCGTGGCTGCTGCATTCGCAATTTGAGCTTGTGTATTTGCAACCACCACCGTTGTTTCTTGTGCAATTGCAGTAGAAGCTGCTCTCACACCTGCTGCTTTATCAAGGAACACGCTTGCAATATTTAATGCTTTATAAGCAATGAAAGCTTGTCCGGCTAAAGTTAATGTTGAAACAATGGTATCTAGGTTTTCAGCAACATATTTGATTGCATTAACAACCTTCTCACTTGCACCGGTAGCCGCATCCGCCTCACCAATATATACAGTCCATGCTGTTTTAAGGTTTTCAATTGAAGCCCCTATTGTTGCTGGAAACTTTGCATACTCAGTGTTGATTACTTCGGCCTGACTTAGAAGGGCTTTTGTCACAACATCTGTTGTGAGCTTTCCTTCGCCTGCTAGTTCACGAAGCTTACCAGTTGTTACACCTAAACCATCTGCTAAAGCCTGCGCTAAACGTGGTGACTGCTCCATTATGGAGTTAAATTCATCACCACGTAGAACACCAGAACCTAAGGCCTGATTTAACTGTGTAATAGCTGCTTCATTAGATGCCGCCGATCCACCACCCACTTGAATTGCTTTATTAATAGTTTCGGTAAGAGCCAAAGCCTGCTCTTGAGGCCATTTTATTTCCTGACCAATCTTGGTTAGTCGAGAATACAAGTCACCTGTAGCAGTTAAATTTGAATTAGTCGCAATTGCTACGTTTTTTACATCATCCATGGCTTTTTGTAGATTGCCATGTTCACCAATTGCGATATTAATACGTCCAGATAAATTCTTATACTCATCCGCAGTCTGAGCAATTTCCATTGCAGAAGTGCCAATACCAAGAGCGGCAAGCGCACCGGTTAAAGCAGTGAAACCAGTTTTTAAACCCTGTATTTCATTTGATGCTTGCTGAGTAAATGATTCTGTTTGTTGTAATTCCTTATTTGTTTCTCCAAGCTCTCGATCAAGCTTATTAACTTGTTGAGCTGCCTCTTGTGATTGCGTTCCAAGCTCACCAACCTCCTTTGCGGCGCTACCAGTATCAGCAACCATGTTGGCTGAGCCGGTTCTAATTGCATCAAGCGCACCTCTAGCAGCCTTTTCCGACTGGTTCATGTTGGTAATAAATGTCTTGGTATCAGCATCCATCACTAATTTAAAAGTTAGATTTTTTCCAGACATGGCGAACCTCAAATTTCTAGCAATAAAAAACCCACTCAATGGTGGGTATGTATCAAATATACAAAAAGCACCTTAGGGTGCTTTTTTATTATTGCAATATTGTGCAATTTTTCTTCTCTCTTTCAGCCATTTCCAATTGCTTTTGATAGTCTGTTAATAGTGATGCTGCTTGAAACTCATATTCTTTACCCTTCATAAACTCCAGATAAGCATTAATATTTGTTGACATGGCATCCATATATAATAAGCGTGTAGACTCAACACACCCCTGATACTTTTTTGAAGAAATACCTCTTTTAATTTCCTGCATTTTTGCCACTGGTTGCGATAAAGCAATTCTACTTGTAGCACCTGCTACTGTTGCTGCATCCGCCCACTCAAGAATAATTTTATTTAACTCTTGTGCTTGCTGTGGAGTAACCTCCACTGTTTTTTCCATCTTGGCATCAACAATCTTATTAATAGTTTCTTCTTTAATTGGGGAGCCACCATATTGCTCATTTAGTTCCGCAGCTTTTTCCTTCTCGAGCTTCTGTTGGTGTGCAATCTCAGCTTGCTTTAGTCGCTCTACATCTGCCTTATTGCTCTGATTAACGAAGTAAAACAACCCACCAACAATTAATACAGCAGCTACAATCAAAACCTTAATATTCACAATCAAACCCTCAACGCGAAGTCTTAATACTTGTCACTTTGCCATTCTCAATAGTAATCGTGTAGGTCTTACCATCGCTGTTGTATGACACTTCGCGCACCGGTGTTTCTTTGCCATTCACATTTTTAGTGAAGTCGTATGTAGAAGATGGCTGACCAAGTTTTCCAACGATCTGCCCGTAAGTATCACCCACACGAACACGCTCACCATTAATGCCAGCGTTGGTTAAATTTGCATTGGCAAATGAAAATGCAGTCATCAATGTTGCAGCAACAAGTAGTTTTTTCACTATATCCCCCAGTGTTTTAAGTATTTACTGGATATTAGCGTGATCAATTACACATAACAATGCTTAATCTTCACTCGGTTTCAGCTCATCTGTTAGTTTTGCATAAGCTTTATCTTTCGCATGCTGTGCTGCACGCATTAGATGTGTATTTGTTAAGAGGTTTTGTGATCGTTGCTTTTGAGCTGCTTTTAGATAGTTGGTGAAAGCACCGTAGCTCATTTGCATTATGTCTGCGGAGTGATGACCAGACTCAATAAGCAGTTGGAAACTATCAAACCAATTGGCCTGATCCGCATTTTTACTCTGTGACTTTCGCCTAGATTTGCGTTTTGACTCTTTTTCACTAAAGAATGCATCATTCACTTTAATCATTGCGCCAACAAGCTGAATCAATAATGATTCTGACGCCTCAGCCATCGAAATAAGCGCTGTTTCATCTAGGTGTGTGGATTTACTCAGCAATGTAAAAACGTGGCTTGTGTGCGCCTTCAGAAGCTCGCCATTAATTTCATCTGAATGACCTTTTAAATAACCTTTAACGGCTTGCGCTGCCAGGCCCCATTCGTCAAAGTTATGCATGCACAGTTGGCGAATATTAATATCGCCAATCGTAATGCTTCGATTATTTACTAAAAAAAACTCATTCATTATCACCGCCCTTGTGTTTTTTATACTCAAGATAAGCTTTAAAAAACTGCGGTGATTGCCAAGCAAGAATGCAAACTATCACAGCCAATAACAAAAATACTAATCGCCATATCGAAATATCTGCTGTCATTTTCAACAACCCATTTAAGTTTGTGATAAAATCATTCATACAAGTTTTTTTCTAATCCTTATTAAAGTATTGGAAATAAAAAAAGCCCAGCGATTGCAGTCGCTGGGCTTTTGCTTTTTATGGGCACAAAAAAAGACGCTAATGCGCCGTGGAGTTCTTTGTGCCTGTATGGGCTAGACAGCTGCCGGAATTGTCACAACATGGCCATATAGACCAAGTGTTGCATCCGCTCCCTTCGTCACATCAGATAAGGCTTGACCCGAAATTTCATATTGGCCAAGGTCTTCATGAATCAATGGGAAGGTGGTTTCTGGTGATTTTTTGGTACGCCATAAGCGAACAGCCATATTGTCACCGGTTGCGGTGTTAATCCCTTTAAAGAACAATTCATATTCTTTGTTGAAATCACTAGCAATGGTGGTATGACTTACTGCACCAGTGGTATAAGTGGCCGTGATCGGTTCAGCAATCGCCTCTTTAAAGATGACGGTACCAAACACAGCATCAAGCTCATATTTCGATTCATCAATAGCTGTTGAACCTGCAGTAAATGCAACAGCAGATAAACTGTAACCATTGAGCTTAATTTCTTCACCGACTTTCACGGTACCAAGTGCTTGATCTGTCACCGTATCGCTTGCAACTTCTGACTTCATACCAGAAAGGATGTACTGAAGGTTGGCATCATCCACTTCTTCAAGTTGCCCCGAGAAGTTAACACCTGTGGTCTTGGTTAGCACAAAGTCTGTTGTACGCTGACCGGATGTGCTTTCTGTGTGCTCAACCTGATCAGTTGTGATTTCAAGTTCAAATTCAGGCACGTTACCGATATGACGCATAGCACCTGCGACACCATTGGCAATTTCTGACAAATAGAATTTGCCCTGCAGTGAGATATAATTTTTAGCCATCGGTTTTCACCTCTTCTTTTTTGGCTTGAGTTGCTTTGGCCTGGGTAGGCTTTTTATCCAATTCAATCACACCACGCTGAAGTAGATCCTGAATTTGAGATTCGTTTAAACCACCAACGATATCCCCTGAATTAAAACGCCCGACTGGTTGCCGGGCTTTATATTGTTTTGCCATGAATGGCTCCTATACAAACATTTTTGATTCAAACACCAAGGTGATATATACACACGTTGGTGAATAATCTTCTTCGATCGCGACCATACTTAATGGACGATTACTGGATGCAGGCTTCCAACCGGATAAAAGCTTTAATACTTTCATCGTTAACTTGCCTACACGATCTAATACGGCCGAGCCATCTTTTTGCTGTGAAGCGGCATGACGTTCGCAAATTGTGACTTCCCATTGCTGCCCTAAACTCATCATTGCAGATCGCCCAACATCATCTGACTTTCGGACGCGTCGGTAATATATTTGAGCATTCGGGGTGACCTGTGACAGCTCTGTTACTTTTGCAGAATTAGCCGGTGTATAGATCTCCTTGAAATCAGGAATTTCTTTTAGCTTTTCTTCAATTTCACTTCGCACAGCAAAGAAATTATCTTCATCCGTCATTTGTTAAATGCTCCACAATTAAATCCATCACTTGCAATTCATCGCTTTCGGTTAGGCCTAGGAATGGTCTACGCGGCATATTCACCTTGTAGGCCTTACTCATGCTTTCCTGCATAAAATTGGAACGCGCTTTACGTACAAACTTATTGCCAACCAGGCCGGTGCGTTGATTTTGTCGAAAGTAGGTGCGACGCATACGCGCTTCATAGTAGATTTCGCCACCGAAGTGATGAATAGCGCCATATTCCACGTCAGTTCCAATTTCAACACCACCACCTAGTACATTATGAGTAATAGAATTCATAAGCCTTGATGTATCACGCAAAGTGGTACCACCTTTACGGGCAACCCGACCTGATAAACGCCACTTACCTTCCAAGCCCTCACCATTGGTCCACCGGTTGCGAATATTGCTCACAACCGAATGACCAATAGCATCAAAGAGCTTTGGTTTGCTTTGATCGAAATTTGATAAACGTTCCAAAGCCTGCATAACGGCAGACTCACCATCTGCCTCAATGGTAATTGCTACGCCTGACATATCAGCCTCACTTGATGCTAGGCATCATATTTAAGACATCGTCACCAAATACCCCACCACGATAAGTACTACCAATAGGTAAAGTACTTGGCTTCTTTGTAGGCTCATCATCAATAATCTCGTCCGATTCCTCAGACTGGATCTGTAAATGCGCCTTGTTTTCAGCCACGCGCTTTAAGAATGAGATTGCATCCTCATAGCGCTTTCGGACTTCTTCCGTTGGTTGCTGGAAATACAAGCGATAGCGTGCAATATCACATGCCATACGTTTCAAGTTACTTGGCACATTGGGTAACGGCAAAGAATAACGGCCACCTATGTGACCGTTAATTTCCTCTGTCGCGTCCTGAATGGCATCATCTACAGCGGTGACATTGGGTAGCATCATTAACAATTGCTCCAACTCATCACCAAATCGCGCCACTAAGTCAGATTTAGTCGCATACATGGATCACCTACTTGGCTTCTGTAGCAGCCTTCTTCGCTTCAGCAGTTGCTTTTTTTATGGCAGTTTCAGGTGCAGCTAATGCTTTTTCAAGCTCTGCAACCTTCGCTTTAAGCTCGCCATTCTCCTGATCTGATTTGACCTTTTCATCAGTCATCAGCTTATTTGCTGTAAGAAGATCAGTATTGGCTTTTTCAAGCTCTGCTAAGCGAGCGGCTGCACCATCGGCCTCAGGTGCTAAAGGTTCTTGATATTCTTCAATCGCCCCAGATGCTAAAAGGGCCTGAAGTTGTTTAGCTTCAAGCCCTGTGATTTCTTGGCCTGGACGGAAATGCCCAAGCGACTGCTTTGCAATATACTTCGTCATAATAATTTTCCTTATACGAACCCGCGACCGCCTACCAGGCCATTCTTATTGTTTGGAATCGCCAATGGAGATGATTCAGCAAGCATTTGGATGCTTGAAGGGTTCTTTTCTTGCCATTGGCTTAGATAGAACTCTAGAGCTTGGCCAAAAGCTTCTACGTTTTGGATAGCACAGTGAGCAATCCACCCATTAGCATCAGAGATTAGACCGAAGAAGTCTTCTGGAATAAAACGATCTGGTGTACCGCCACCAATACTGTGTTGAACGTCATACGTCCAAATTTCAATGTTGTCGACCGTACCACGGAATTGTGGCTTATCGATTTGATCAAACGTTGGGGTAAGAGGAACACTAATGCCTGCATAAGGCGCAATGAACTTCTCCTTGAACTCAGGATCTTTGATTAGTGTGTTGTAGACCTTCGATGTGGTCAGTGCCATGTTTGGAGACGTACCTGAATGTTCTACAGATAGATCAATCATCGATTGAATATCTTTCACAGGCGTTGCACCCACTTGCCCCCATTTGATTAATGGTGCAAAAGTACAGGCAGCATTACGCTCATAATCCACTTCATACATTGGGAAGTCAGCAGAAGCGAATGTTGTCTTACCATAGAGCAATACATCACGAGCAATCAGCAACTTTCGATTTTCAATGGACTGGCGCAGGTATAAAGCCTTTTGAGCCTGATCAATCAATAGAAGATCTGCATCGCTTAAACGATTTGAACCTGTTGCAATGACACCAAATTTACGCAGCTGAGTGATTAGCGCAGTATTTTGCACATCACTTGGCATGACCGTCATCATCGGCTTTAAATAAGCCGGTTTAACAAATTTCACGTTGCCAGATTCACCAACCTTAATTTGACGGCCCGCAGCTGTCGGTGTAACAAATGGCGCAAGCGGAGTTGCGGTATTTAACTCACCTACAGGTACTTCTGTTTTAGTGTACGACACACGCTGAGGGAAGAAACGATCCATCAACCATGTGTCCACCTTTTGAGTAGTATCCGTTAATAGTACCAACTGAGGTACATCCAGTAGTTCAACTGGTGCATTTTGAAAAGTAAACGACTGACTCATTGATTATTTCCCCACGACTTTACGAAGTTCGATTTTGTTGATTAAAGCTTGGGCACGTACTGCGTCATATTGAGCTTCCGTTAATGGCGTGCCATTCACAGTCACAACAGCAATATCAAATGCACCTTGTACGTAAATTGGCATTTCCAGGCCATTGGCTGCATGGTAAGTTGCCTGCTCTGCAGTAAAGTCAGAAATCGCAATCGCATTCCAATCACCCACGACTTCAAGCGCAATTTCGGGATGGTCAGCAACATTATTTGCCCCCACCTTCAGCAAATCACCACGTTTGTATGCGGTAGCCGTTTTTACTTTGGCGTTTTCTGTACGAACGCCATCACCCACTACAAGCTGTGTAGTCGTGATTGTTTGAGTAATGGTTCCCATTATTTTTGCTCCTGAGAGGCTGCGAACTTACTAAAAGCTTGGTCTAGGGCTGTACCCTGCTGATTGCCTTGCCCTTGTTGATCACCCTGACCACCTGTGGCCTGATGGCTAAACAAGTGTGCAAATTGCAGTGGTACCGTATTGTTTTGCTGTTGCTGCTGACCAACTGGTGGTTGATTACCTGCAGAGAATTGCATTAACTGTTGAGACATAAATGCAAAAGCAGCGTCATCCATATCGGTGTAGGATTTCTTTTCTTCAGCGCTGAATTGTTTATTCATTGCTGTTTCTAAGCTTTTAATGTCATCTTCACGCTTATCTGCTTTGAACTTTTTAAGTTCGGCTTGTGCAGCATCGCGGTCTGTTTCAGCCTGCTTTAATTTGGCCTGGGTTTGTTCTAATTCGGTCACGTTAGTGTCCTCTTGGGTTGGGGTAAACGTTTGTGGATTATGGCTTGCAGCTACAGCCATGGTGTTTTCATCTGCACCTAAAGCGCAAAATGAAACTTCGCGGATACGACCACCACGAAATACTGTGATTGGTCCTTGCAAAGTCTTGCCATTCACGATGACCGTCTGATCGGCTGCCACCTCTTCCGTTTTTGCTGGCTCAATTCGAACTGACATCTGCCATGGAAAGCCATCGTCAGAATCCTGAGCAACCTGAGCACCAAACTCATTACTCATCAGATCACCTTGCACAACTAAACCATCCTGATGGCTAATCGTGTGGCTATTGATAGCTCCTGCACGTTGTCGAGAGCTATGCTCAAGTAGTGCAGGAATTCGCCCTTTAATTTGCATGCTGTCCAAATCAAAGATGACGCGAGTCCAATACCAGTGATCCGTAATAACTTCACCGCTATACGCAATACCTGAAAAGGTTCGCTTCTTTTTTCCGTCTTCAGCTGGATCAACACTTAAATCACCCAACCGAAAACAGTAGTGATCCTGTTTTTCATCTATTGGCATTTTCATGCTCCATAAAAAAACCGCCCTTTCGGACGGTCTCTAGTTAATTTCAATTTAATTTATCAATGCCTTCAGTGTGTAAACCATTTTCCCCTCAACCATCTCTATCGAAACAACTTCAAAAGTTATTCCCGAAGGTAGCAAGATCCCTTCCCCGGCATTTAGTAATTCAAGATCAATCCCCAGGCCATTAGCATTTTCAATCTGAATCATGATGTTTGACTGACCTGCCAAAAGCATTGGTGCATCCAAGGTCAACACCTTGCCTACTTCAAGTGAAGCTGCGTAAGCCAGTGAGGTTGCACCTGTAATAACATCTGAGGAGTTTTTGGCCACTGAATGAATCGCTGCCATATCCTGAACCAACCATTGCTTAAGCACTTGGGCAGCCTTGGATGAGGTTTTACTATTCAAATAACCTGTAATGGCCTGGTCATTGCCTAGTACATAATCCAAGAAAGTACGAATAGCACTTGGTCGAATCGATGGATCTAATGGAATTACTTCATTGGCCACCGTATTGAATAAGTCCCGAGTCTTATCATCCATAGGAGCTAATAGACTCGTAAGCTTATTCGATGCAGTCCATTCAGCCTTGATGACTTCTTTCTGCTCGAGGAGGTATTCCTTATCTAGTACTGACACATTGATCTTTTTATCAACCAATGCTTCCAAATCACCAAATTGCAAAGGATGCGATGACCAGTCTAAGGCCTCAGCAACTTCCGGCAACTTATCATCCGGTGTAATACCGTATTTGAGTGCCTGAGCTTCTGTAAGTGCGATGACTGTACAACGGCAACGAAAGCCTAATGGTGGGTAATGTGTCAGCCAAAATGGATGATCAATCGGCAGTACAATTCGATTCAATGCCAAATGTGCAGGACGTACACGACTATCATCGATAGCCGAGTACATTAGATAAGGGCGTTTGGCTTTATTTCGATTCTGCTGCTGCCATCGCCCATGACCATAAGCACTTTGGATATTGGTACGAAATACGGTATCTAGATAATGCTTAGATAGTATGATCTCTGACTCAGCAACGAGCTTCTGAAAATCATTAAACGTTCCACCATTGGCCAAAGTCTTATTCAATGACTTTATGACCGTCTCAACTTGCTCAAGACTCGATAGAAAACTCACCGTAGTAGCCATCTGCCTAGTCTTTAAGTCCATTGAGTAAAACTCATCAGGTAGCACAATCTTTTTGTCATGCGCGTACTGAAGCGCTTCAAGGAATGTAACCGGTTGCATATAAACACCCCACAATCCCGACTATTAAACCCAACACAAAGTAAATGGCGGCATGATAGAACCATGGATAAATCGTTTTATATTCAGAATTATTCCAAGCAACCAGAGGAGGTGGCGGCACAAACTCAGGAATAGCTTCAATACGGCTTCTTTTTGAGTAAAGAGGATTTTCACTCAAATCCTTTTTCATGGCAGCTTTAAAATTTTCACACTCTAGTGCCGTCATTGGAGTAGCATAAATAGCTTTTTTGCAACTGCATGGTGAGTAGCCATTACCATTTCGACCATTAAAGCCACGGCGACACGAATCACATTTCTTATTCATCACTTCCCACCCTGTGCTGTCGCATACCCCAATACATCTGCAGCATATAAAGCCTGATCTAAATTGGCCTTAAACTGAGATTCAGATACAGACGGAATCAACTGCATTAAATTGAATGCCAAGCCTTCAGGACTATCCGACTCAGCAACAAGTTGCTTAATCTGCTCATTACTTAAAAGCTGCAGATCCTTTTGGCCATCGGTTAATTCCTCAACTTTTTGCTGTTCAGCTGAAAGTTTATTGGCCTGGGCTTTAAAGCTAAATGCACGTTTAGGTAAAGCTGAAAATAACTGCTGAGACGCATCTATAGCGGGTTTTAAATCACCTTCCTGTAGACCATATTCACGAATGAAGTACTGATCTGAAAGGTTTGCACCTGCATTTTTTAAATGTGTATCGCGAGTGGCCTGCTCGACGTTCAGTACTTTTTCTTTCTCGCCTAACTTAATTTTGTGCGGTTCCCAATTATTCAGAACACACAAAGCATTTACTACAGCCTGAACAGTTGGAGTCACTAAACGAATATCAGATTTAAGCTTATCAAGTCGTACATTTTCATGAACCTTACCCAGGCCATAACTCCCTTTACCATCAGTACCACTGGTAAGAGTTTGACCGAGTACAACTTTTTGAATCTGCTGTATCAATGTCTTATTAAACATCTCAAAGGCAGATCCTGCGGTACCATTTGCACCTTGAGCAGATAGCACCTCAACGCTGTCTTTGGCATCGATCGATAGAATACTTTGAGCATGAGCATCTAACAGTGCATGACTCATTGCTTCGGTTGTGATTTTACTGCCAACTTTACCCACTAGGATTGGGGTACCAAAGCGTTCAAGAAACTTAGCCCAAAACTTAAAGCCGTTTTGTTTAAAGAATGAAAGCCAATATAGGGTTGCCAACATGGCTTTACCGTATGGCTGCTCATATGTGGCTTTACGACGTGTAAGGAAAAACTTAAACATCTGATCAACGACAAGTTCCTGAGAATTTCCTTCCTTGCGTAAAATCAAACGTCCGTCGTTCTTAGGTTCAAACCACTGCATTGGCTTTTCACCAATCCACTGCAAACCAATATAACCTTCGGGTTTAAGCTCGTAGACCGCCTCTTGTACTGCATAACCAAAGAACAAAGCATTCAGAGATGCAGTAGCAATTTCACAGTACCATTCGTCAAGTATGAGCTTTAACGTTTTAGAAGCAGCAGAATCACTAGGTTCCAACTGATATGGGGTTGAAAGCAATGCATCAATGCGTGTTTCAACGGCCTGGGCAATTTCATCGTCATCTAACAGTACACGTAGCTTGTGTCGAGAAATGCCAGCTTTACGAAGTACTTCATCGTTATCAGGCTGACGGCCGAAATTGGTTAGAAAATTAAAAACAGCTTCTTGAGAGTACAGACTCCCCTTGGACAAAGCCTTCTTAGATTCTTTGTCCTTTTTAGACTTAGCCATGTCAGCACCTAATTAAAAGATTCGATTACCAGCAACATAAGGTTGCTTAGTCTCTTGTTCTTGCACATCACTAAAGCAGATCATCACGCTATCAGCTCTGTTTGGTGAAGCTGCACCTGCAGGTTGTTTATTGACTAATATCTTCCCTGCACCATTTTTGGTGTAGGTCGGCTGAGATAATTCCACGGTCAATGCTTTCAGCTCAGACTCATTCAAATCATCAGAGCTCAGTGAAATGATTGAATCAGGATCGTATTCCATGCCATTCAATGCCCTGTATGTATTTTGGAAACGCATACGAAGCGACCACCACATTTGGGCTTTAAGGTTGGCAAAGAAATCAATATTCTTGCGAGCCTCTACCATTTCTTCATCAGGCTCATGAACTGAACCTGAACCTCTAAATGGATCAGTTTGAATTTCAGCAATACCTTGATCCTCATTGCGCTCATTAATGACTCGTGCATCACCACGTACACCTGCGCCCAGGCCATCTGCATCATAGAGAAATGCTCGAATATTCAGATCCAAACAGATATCAATTGCCTTCTGAGTCGTCCCAAAGATGTCATCACCCTTACCAGACCATGTGTCTAGATAATTCAAAACAACACCATGACGTCCTGCAAATGAGTTTTTATCCTTACCCTCATCTGCAACGTCTAAGCCACCAATTCGATCACCTGAAGGGCGTATATCGAGTCTCTTATGAGCATCAATAGCAGATTGAACCCAAGCTGATGGGATCAAGACGCCTTCGACCGATGCCGCATAGTTAATATCTACTTCCTGAGCTAATACCACATCATCTAAGGTGGCCACTTGTTTTTCGTACCATGGGTAGATCAACTTGCCTCTCAGCTCAACCTGCCAATTCTTATCTGGATTCAAGCGCCATGGCATTGTGAATACAGCATATCGACCACTGAAACGATCCTGATAAAAGCGGTCACCAATACCATTGGGAGTTGACCCTTTGATATGTACATTGGTGTTCTGCGAGATTGCAGCATCCACCGCTTCCTGACGTTCTACGAATGCCCATTCATCTAGAAAGTACATTGTGGTACGTCCACCACGACCAATGTTGTCACCGGCTTCACCCGTAACAGTTGAGCCATTATCAGGGTTAATGATTCGAAGGTAGTTATCATGGACTTTCGCCACAAAACCTTCAGGCCTCATCCAATCAGGGAGTTTTGAAAACATATCGCGGAATTTGTGTAATAGCGTCTTTGGATCGCCTTTCTTATCGACTAAATCCTCTTTACGGCTTCCAACTCCACCGGCAAATCCATCTACATACAGCCAACGGTGTAAATAGAAACCGAGTAGTACGTAACTCATTCCCTCATCTCGCGACTTTTCAATCAGTCCATGGGTTTGGGTACTTTCTCGCTCTAATAGCCAATGAACCAAATCAACCTGACCAGGCCGCAACACAAATGGGATGTTGGCAGGTAAACCAAATGGCATACCGCGTGGATCGTATGTCCAGACCCAATGATTAAACCAATGAATCGGATCTTGACTGCATTTGTATATTTCGGCCTGGCGACTTAATTCATTCTGTTCAATTAAAGCTCGGTAGTAATAGCGTCTGGTCATTTCAGCTATTACTTCGGGTAAACGAGTGTTTATGGTCCACTCTTTAATGAGCGGTGCTATTTCCTCAATTGAATAACTCATAATTTACCATTAATTGCTAAACGCGAAAGCTCCTGAGCGCTCATTCCTGCCAGTTGCTCAGGTGTATAAGCCGGTAGTGCATGTTTATGCTCAGTTTCAATCGGATTGCCACCTTTGCCCGTAATCTCTTGCTTGGTGATACGACCATCAGTTTCTTGGAATGCTTGCTTTAGTAGGTTTTGTTTAGCCCGTTTATTTCGACCTGAGTCTTCATACATCTTTTGAAGTTCCATGAGTCGAAAAGCCTTATTCGCAATCGCGATGTCTTCGATATTTTTCCTAAAATCTTCGCGAGTTCGCTTGAATAGATCCTTGAGTTTTTTACTTAGATTACGTCCAGCCACTTTAGTTGGGTCATAAAGTGCAACCTGTTGACGGGTAATTTCAATCTTATAATCTTGCTTTACAGCTTCTACTACTTGTTGAGGGGTTTCAAAGCATGCAAGAGACTGAACAATAAACATTTTTACAGGCTCTTTTAGTGCTGCCATAAACACCTCTTTGTATAGCTACGTATAGCAAGATAGGCAAAAAAAAGAGCCTTTCGGCTCAGTTAATCACACAGTTTCCGCAACACGCTGCAATGCTTGTCTCCGATACAAATGGAGCATTTTTAGCAATATCCAATAATCGTTGTACTGAGCTATCAATTCCATGCTGACGTATTTCACCAAAGAACACTTCAACATCATGGCCAGCTAAGTAATGCTTTGGTAAACCAGTCACATCGCTATAAATGATCTCGCCATCTTCATCTCGCTCTACACCAATGTGATATAGCTCGTGTTCTATCAAACGGCAGAATTCACGATCAGAGGTTTGCTCACAGAATGCCGCATCAATTGTGATTAAGTACTGAGGTACGAAGCCAAACCAGTCTCGCATTTGTTGTTCTTGACGGGCTTTCTTCCATCCGCCTTGGTTAAACATCACTTTTTCACATTGACCCAGTACCATGCGCTTTTTGGCCATAGCCGCTGAAGATGCCCATGCAAATGCCAAAAACTCTTCATTGTCGTGTAGCAGCTCAGCGATATGATCATGGTCTGGGTTATGAAGTTGGCCACCCATAGTTAGATAATTGTCTTTCACCCAGGCCAGTAATTCTTGTGCTGGTGCAAGGCGTATAGCGTCTTCTTCCTCAGCCTGATCTAGAAGTTCAGTCGGTGGGAATGGTCTAAAGGGATCCATAAGTTTAGCTCCTGTTATTGAGCGTGACTTAATCCTGCTCTAGCTTCGATAATGATTTTTTGAATCTCTTCACGACGTTGTTTTTTCTTTTCGTGGTAGATCCATATTGTGGAAATAAAGACACTTATGATTAAGCCACCAATCAATAATTGCATTCTAGTAAAGGTCATTTTTTATTGCTCTTATAATGTCATTTTCACCTAAATTAAGCATTTCAATATTAAAACTTAATGGCAATTAATGACAAAAACCCGTCAATTAATGACGGGTCATTTTAAGAGAAATTAGATTTAAATAATGTTGATATTACTAGCTTGCTTTCCCTTTTTCCCATTCGTGATTTCAAACTCTACTCTTTGGCCTTCACGTAAAACCTTAAAACCGTCAATTTTGACCTCACTATAATGTGCAAAAAGATCCTCTCCTGCATCACTAAGAATGAACCCATAGCCTTTAGCTTCGTTGAACCATTTGACGGTGCCAGTTGTTAAATTTGTCATTACTTATCCTTAGATGTTTTAAATATTAATGATGAATACGCTTGTTTAATCTGATTAATAATCAAGCTATACCAATATAAACAATCAATCTAAAACATCCTGATACATATGTTATTCGTGTGTTGAAAATTGGATTTTAAAAGTAACCTATCAAGAGCAAAATCGTTTAATTCAACAAATTATGCCGAAATGCAAAACAGTTCAAATTACTTATTCTGCATTAAATATAAGGTATCAGCATAAAAAAGCCCCACATATTCATGTGAGGCTTCACCCAATTCATTTGCGCTGATATGAGCCAGCGGATTATAGGGCTATTTAATCAAATATGCATTTAAAATATATCTTTAAATCATATTGGTATTAACTACCGATTCAACTGCGTGTATGCCCACTTTAGAAATCTATCTTTATCATCAAAGTTTGGGACATTAATTAAGTGAATGAAATTGACTGCACCGAATTTACCCGCAATCTTTTTAGGATCGACTATTTCAAAATCATCATCATTACCTAAATTCAGTTCTTTAAAAAACTCAAGAACCTTGTTATGCAAACCTTGATGTGAATGTTCAGTTCGCTCTATTAGAAAATCATAAATCTGGCTTAAAACATGTAATTCAAAATTTTTATTCATGACTTTCTTCTCATAATTGTTAAGGTTGAAATCCCAAACTAACGGATATTATGAGAAAGTTAAAGTAATCAAACATCCTGAAACAATAAGCTTTGAAATATCTAACTTATAATAATTCATCTTTTTTTAAAGCTTTTAACCAGGCCGTTGCACGCCCCATATTGATATCTGCAAGTTCAAACCGGTGAAATCGATACCCCATTTCTTCTGCATGGTCATAGCGATCCATACTCCAAGCTTTTGTTGCAAGTTTGGCCTTACGACCGCCAGACCATGGACCAGTTGCTATTTCAATTAGCATGCGATGTTCAATTAGGTGTAAATCAAAGCGCCAATGTTTCGTACTTTTGAAATGAAAGTACTCCTCATACTTCATTTCCATCCGGTCTAATATTTCTTTTAGTCGGTCGAATGCTTCTAAGTATTTTTCACTGGCCTTAGGTAATGGCCTGGTACGTGGTTTCTTTTTGGGAGGCATCTTGTTGGTTAGGGCTTTATATGCATCAGGTTCCATATTTCACCCATAAAAAAACCTCCCGAAGGAGATTCTTTGAATTACTTAGTCAAATCAAGACAACTTAAAAATTTTCCCAGTTTTATCACTGTAAAAATGCATATCAAAACTAGGCTTAATTATTTCATCATCTATATTTAGATAACGGACACAATCACCGAAACTATTTGGCTCGTCAGTTGATTTTTCACACATAGCTTCTACTGTATAAACAGCACCATGTTGATCAACTACGTCCAGCATTACTTTATTTAATGGCGTATTCATAATTAATTATCAATCGCTACAATTTCACTTGCCTGAAATCCGCGTTGTCCTTTAGATTGTGAAAACTGAACCCGTTGCCCTTCAGCTAAGCTTTTAAAACCATTTGACATAATTTGAGAAAAATGTGCAAAAACTTCATTACCATTATCTGCGGCAATAAAACCAAAACCTTTTGCATCATTGAACCACTTCACAGTGCCAGTAGTTAAATTAGACATATATTTTTCCTTATAGATTTTTTGTGATAGAGAAAAATTCGAAATACCCTTAGTTTAAAAATGTAAAAAACAAAAAATAAATTAAAAATCTTACTCTATGTGACGTATTGAATAATGTTGACGAATTAAGAGTACAGTTTATAAAGCTTATTCAATTCAGTATAAAAAGACTTACCATCTAAATTCAGTTCAATTTTTTTGCCTGACTCAAGTTCAACTTGCTTTGCAACTTCAACCCAAGTATGTCCATTCATTGTGCTTTGAATTTTGTTTAATGGAATAATGTTTACACGTATAACATCGCCATTGATTGCTGCGGCGGTTGTCCACCCATTTGAAATGTTCATTTAATCACTCATGTGATGAGCTTTTGCAAACAAGAAAGTATTTAAAGATAAAACCAATTGTAAGGTTGGAGATAATTCACTTAAGAAGATATTTAAACTTATGATATTTACAGTAGCTGTGAAATTTAAAAAAGATATAAAAATTAAATTAGTATCTTAAAAATAAAATTTAAGGAAAACCCACGGATAGCTGCAGGCTTCCCTTGATCGGCATGATGCGAATTCATGCTATGCGTTAACTGTTTGAATTTGATGCTTGAACATCAGAATGGAGGGAATACGCAATTCCGTTAACAACTCAAACACTACCGTTCCGCTTACGGATTCGATCAAACAAACTATATCAGATATATTAATATTTACCTAACTTTATTTCAATTTTATTTATATTTGTGATTTATATATTCTCCTTCTGCTAGCTATCCAATATCTAGGTGATAAACATTGCACCACTTCATGCAAATTTCTAAGTCATGTTTTGCTTGTACTTTATCTGTCATAGCTCAATCTTCTTTTTAGATGCTACATAAACACCTTCGTTAAATGCGATCGGCTTACTTTCAACAATGTCTTTCTTAAACCACTTAAAGCACAACCCGTACCCAAATAAGAATGAAACTAAACCCACTACGATATAAGCCATACCCACCACCAAATAAGAAAAGAAAAACCCCTCAACATCTAGAATGCGAGGGGCTTTGCGTGCCGTAATACGTTCGGCTATTTAAGGTTTCGATTAAAGTGTATTGTTTGTGTATAATTTACGTTAATAATAACTTAAATTTTATGTTAATTTGATCACGCTTTATTTTTTGAATATATATCTCATCATGAAACTCTCTTTTCTATATTCCGTATTAGGCATTTTTATTTGTGTATCTGTGGCTTGTTTGGTATTAGCAACAATTTCACATGACATATTCTTTTTAGAAATTTCAGGGCTTCTCACCTTGTCAGCAGTTTTAGTGGGCCTAAAAATCAAGGATACTAAATATGATCCTTTTAATTTTTAATAAAACACAGGCGATGTATTCTTGCTCAGGCCCCATTTCTTAATGGGGTTTTTGCTATTCAACTTCTTTCAAACAACTACGACAAACTTTTATCTCATCACCATCGATCGTGTGGTCAATCTCAACCGCACCATGAAAGCCGAATAAGCATTTTAAAAATTGGAGCATGTGAATCTCCTGAATATTGGCGCGCCCAGTAGGATTCGAACCCACATAAGTCGGAATAGAAGTCCGATGCATAATCCTTTCTGCCATAAGCGCATTGGGTGGCGGTAATCAATTTAAAAACCACTAGAAATTAATAGGAACCGCCATGGGTGCCCTGATATTGCTTACACAAAAACATTTCTCAGGGCATTAAAAAAGCCCACCTTTTAGTGAGCTTAATTTAATCATGGTCAGAAACTGCGTAATACGACCAGTATAGTAAAACTATACCTTAGTCAGGAAAATTTTCCTAGCATTAATTTTTCGACTCTTTGTAAGTTTTTTTTCGGTATGCCTCGATTGCTTTTGCGGCACTATCAATAGCTGACTCAAGCGCTATTACCATCAAGTTTTCGTATTGCTTCCAAGTGCAATCATACGCTTTCAATGTCATCTGCCATGAGCGTATGCCCGCATAATACAATCGACCTTGCTTTGTGAAATTCGCTTCCAATTCTGGGTTTAATGAAAAATCAATTACCATGCGCGCCATCATATCCGCCAATTCGGAAATTTTGATTTTCTCTGGCTCTCTACGCCCATCAGTAAGCGCATTGCTTTGCATAATTGCAGCAAGATGAGATTGAACACACCGATAATCAATTTCTGACTTTATTCCAAAGATAATTATTGACGTTACGGATTTTTCTAATTGCGTCTCCATACTCGCAATCGCACCCAAACGATCTTCATAATTCAAAGGCTTCTCCCCAGTGCCATGTGCCTGTGGTTCAAAGTTTGGTGACTTCGCTGTAATACCTTTGGTTAACCACTCAAACGGTTCAAATCTTTCTGTTACTGCATTCATCCCAATCCCCTAAATTTCTCTAATCTCTAAACCATGAACCGATTTCATTAAGTGCTTCTTCAAGCGATAAACTGGCAAACTCCGTGTCATCTTGCTTTTGACATCCTCAACGACCAGCTGTCCCTTTTCCCGATAAACAAAATCTGCGACATACTTGATTGCTGGCTTGCGTCTTGGCTCACTTTCAAACTTTACCGACTCAGCCAATATGAATGCTTTTTGCAGTTCTAAGTTTTTAATCTCCCCTGCACGCTCTAACAGCGATAAATCCCGATAACGCCTTGCTTCTTTCTGACTATCGAAAGTGATGCCGTTAAGCATCACCTTCTTGTTGTTGTATTTAGTCATTGGCACCTCGCCACATCATCACCACAAATGCTACTGTCAAAAAAATCATCACAAAGCCAAGCCAAGTCGTTTTAAATTCAGCAAAAAGAATCACATTGCAGAGCAGAAGCACCACTACTTCTTGTTGGAATTTACTCATGCTCATCTCGCAAATCGATCTGGTGCTTAGTAAGGCGAGCACCATTGTTTATTTGATCTTCCGCTTTCTGACGCGCATCAGTGAGTAAGTCATTGGCACCTCGTCCTAGAACATCTGTTCTTTCTCGGGCCAGATAAACATCCACTTCTTCTAGCAAGGTGTTGTAACGCTTCTTGGATTCAGCCGCTAAATTCGAAGCTTCTTCCTGAATAGCAAATGCTTTGTTTAATTCCTCTCTGCTATGAATCGGAGCATCAGGATTTTCGGTATCAAAATAATTTCGGAAATCCTCAAACCGGTTACACGCGTCTCGATGTACTTGTATCCAGTTAATAAACATCATTCCAATTTTTTCTAAGTCCTGATTACTCATGATCACCTCGCAGGGCTTCTAAATTCTCAATTTGAGCCTCGATAACATCCGCAAACTCGCTATCGTTAGACCACAAATCAAATTCATTTCTTATACTGGTGGTAAGTTTCTTGTATTCATCAATTCGCTTTTGTTGGTCCTCAACCTGCTTCTTCTTCTCGATATAACAAGCCTCTATGTTGTTGAGCTGGGCTTTTAGCTCATCAATGATGGCTTGTTGCTTTTGCTCTCGATTCAACCAAGCCCACCAAGCAAAAGTTCTCTCATATTGACCACCACCTGCACGTTGGTATTGACCTTCGTTTTCCCACCATTGATCAAATTCATTCACCCAAATCGCCTGCTGATCTAGCTCGGCTTGTGTGTATGGCTTCACGTCCTTAAATTCACTCATCCCTCAATCACCTTCGTCGTCGGCGCTATATGATTAGCAATGTCACTTACAAAGTCGGTGCGGTCGTGGTCTGCGATGGCAGCGCGAAGGTCGTTGACACAGATAAAATCAGTAGACAATTGCGACAAAAAGAAATCGTCTTTTTCTGCTGAGTAATATTTGAATTTAGTAAAATGAGTTCCAAGTTTGCGATGTCGCTCCACAATTTCCCGCATTTGTTCGATTGTTAGGTTCATGCTGCCTTCTCCCGTTGTTCAATCGCTTTCATTGCTAACTTAATTTGCTCATAACGCTCTTTTGAGCATGGTCTAGTTTGATTGGTTATTTGCGATATGAACGCATGAGCCACTTTCAACTCTCGACACAAATCACCACCACGGCCTTTGCGTTCTTTGCACCACTGATCCAAAGCCTTAATCTCTACTAAGGCTGCCTGATCCTCTTTTTGACGAGCACGCTTTTTATCTGTCTGCGCAACAGAATTCGCCATCACTTGACGCATAGTCTTTTGAGATTTTGGTTTTGAGCCATTCCATCCTTTGCTGCATTCACCTGAAAAGCCTCGAGGTAATTGCTCAACAGCTCCACCGTTTTTTAAGAAAGCCTCAAGATCACTATCAAGCTGCTCACGTAGACTGCGTTTAGCTTCAAGCTGAGCATGAGTTGTATTTCGACCTGCTTGCACGGATTCGATACGCTGTTGTAGTAATTCGTTCATGCTGCACCTGCCTTACCAACCATAAAGCTTGGTGGAGTAGGTAACGATTGTTCTATTGGTCGCCACAGGTGTAAGCAATACGGATGGTTGTTCACATAGTCACTTTTAGGTGGGTGATACTGAATTACGCAGTCATCTTCACTCCAAAACAAGGACTTGATGAAACACATCTCTTCCCAAGTTGGACAACGTGACGGAAGTGAAACACTGACATGCTCCCAGCCCATTTGATCGCTAGCAATGACAGTGAAAACACATTTCTTGGTCTTCACCCAAAATGCACCATTATTTCCATAGCTATCACTGCTCGCCAATGGTCCTGATTTAATTCTGTATTTCTCTGGAACAGTAAAACTCACACCCCACCTCCTACACGCTGATCCGCCCAATTACATTCAACAATCACCAGGCCATCATGCTGAAAACGAGACCATAAACGGTCACCCAAATCCTTTTGCAACTCAGCCATCGTCATGTTCGAAATCAACATGGTTGGCTTAGCAGCGTCATAACGCGCATATAAAACTTTGTGTACAAGCTGCAACCGATTTTCATGACGGTCATGCAAGCCATATTCATCAAGAATTAACAGGTCATATTCAGTGAATCGGTGAATTGCGTTTGATTCTGTGTCATCAGGCTTTTTCCACGCATTTGCAATCTCATTACCCATATCTTCCGAAGTGATGTAACGAGCATATTTGCGTGATTCCAAGATGTTTCGAGCTACAGCGCATGCCAAGTGTGTTTTGCCTGTGCCTGTACGACCAACCATGATCAGATTACGGTTAACGCCTTGCTTGAAGTCCTTTGTGAATGCTGTGCAGTGTTGCTTGGCGTTCTGCTGACCAATGTTTTTTACGATGTAATCTTTGAAGCCGCTATTCGCATGACGAGCTGGTAACTTAGCCCCCTCAAAATGCTTTTCACGAACCATGCGATTTACTTCAACCTCGTGATCCTTGTGAGCTTTGTTTAAAATCTCTGAAGCGCATTGCTTGCAAATTGCTGTTTGTCCTACTCGAACTTTTTGAACCTTGTGAGCTTCACAGAACTCAGCACTCATTTGAATTTTTGTATTCAGGATTGATGCGTTCATACCAAATCCTCCAATTCAATGTTGTCACTGGCAGGTGCGTAGTGCTGAACTTCACCCCATGCATCGTTTACGTTTCGTGAATTTTGTTTTTCAGGAATACGGCCTGTAGATTTTTTAGCTTCACGCTCAGTCTTAGCCAATTGTTTTTCAAATTCCTGAAAAATCCATTGTGCAAACTTGCGAAGTTTTTGGTTGTTCGTGATCTGGTGATTATTTTCGTGGTGAGCGTTGAAGTTCCCAAGATGGAATTGAAAATCTGCCATGCCTAGAATTTCAGAAACTCGTTGTGAGTATTTTGTGGTTTTCAAAGCGAATGCCAACTGCTCAAGATCTGGTGTCCACGAATCCACGTTTTGATTTTCAACGTGCGCGTTACTGTGTGTGTTTATATCTGTTGTATTCTTTGTTGTATTCTCTGTAGTAACGAATTGCGCATCCGTATCTCCGCGGATTGCGCTTTCGTATTCCCCCGAATTGCGGATTCGTCGTTCGGGAAATGCATCATCCGCAGTTCGGGAATTACTCTCTTTTTCCATGTTAATTTGATCGGAATTTATGCAGTTCTCAAACCATAAATCGAACGCTTGAATGTTTAATTTGAAGTATAATTTATGCTCTAAACGCTTCTCTGTTTCACTCAAAATACCTAAATTTTTAAGCAGTGTGCGCGCGGTTGCTTGCTGTCTATAAGTTAGGCCAGTCTCCATCAACCACTCTTCAGATGTCTTGTATACACCTAATTCATTGTCTGTTTTATCGTGCCAGTAAATAAGCTGACTTAGAAAAATACCAGCCAAAGGGTTACCAAGGTGAATACCAAGCTGTGGGAAGTACGCAATCGCTCTACCAAGCCCTTTTAATGTTGAATAATGGCTCACTTAGCACACTCCAATTTGACCAGGCCACGTTTCTCCAATTGGCGAATAATTCGAGGCTCTACAAATTCGTTGTTTATCTTGTATCGTACACGTGACTTTTCTTTGACCTGAACAAGCTTCTCGCCATTTTGCATTTGTCGACGAATAGAAATAGCTCGCCCCCCCATTTGGGTGGTGTGCTCCAAGATGTAATATGATTCTTGAGCTTCAATAGCAGCGTTCATTTGGGACAATGGCATCGCCGCCAATTCTTTTGCTGAATAAATTTTTACTGGATCAAGCAAAGAAATAATCGATTCAATCGGTGCTGGTGAAACCGTGATGTCTTGCTTAATTTTGGTGATTTTTTTCATAGCACGCCACCTTTAATATTTAAGAGAGCGCCTACTCTGTCGCCCTCATATTTCAGCTCATCAAGCAAGTCTTGCAGTCCAAATTGATTTGCTCTATTGATGAGATGGCGAATAAATTCATTTTTTTCATGATCACCATCATATTCGTCACAATCGCATTCACACTCATGGTTTTCACACTCAGAGCAATGGAAATCAACACCGCGATCCATCAATTCTTCAGCAATTGATTCAAGATCACTTTCATCCGCTTCGTTTATGAAACTCATCACATCATCAAGTGTCATACCTCACCCACCCCTTCATTAATCTGTATAAAACGTCCAAACATCAAAATCATTTCTGAACGCAGTAAGCTTGAGATAATTTCACCGGCATACCAGGCCGAGATCCGATGTTCATTGGTTAGCATTTCGATAAACTCATCACGTGTGACTGCAGCATTGGCTTCATCACGATTGATCTTGCGTAAGTTGGCCTTTCGGATATCCAATAAACCATTGAGCGTGCGTAGCGCTGGGTTATACCAACTCTGAACGCCTTGCAGGTGTTTATGCTCAGGCTGCTTTTTGATTGCCTTGTTGGTGATCATGGAACCTCCGCAAGCGCTTGTTCAGCAGCAGTCAAACGACGTTTGGCCAAGATCTCTGCAACCGTTGCCGGACGCACTAAATGGCTCAGTGCAAAGTTGTGATTTCCATCTAGCAATACGCCATCACCTTGGACTTTATGTACGGTCATTAGATGGCCTGGTTTGATTGGGTCTGTGAAGACCACGACGTCGCCATTAAGAAACCCATCGTTTGCCATGTGATTGTTTTGTGGTATATTTGGTTTCATATTCATTTGTGATTTGCCTCATAAATTGAATTGGAAGCCTGATGTTCGAGATCAGGCTTTTTTATTGCTCGACACATTTGTTTATTTGCATTTCTAGCTCTGCCAAAATTTCGTGCAGCATGTGAATGACCTTTGACATATCTATCGCTTCACCTCGGGTGATCCGACCGTCTGCCATCATTTCTTTGAACTGCGCACATATATCCCCACCGCCCATTCCAATACTCAACACTAGGTCTGTGAGCGCTGTATCACGGCATTCGGGTATGCATGGCAAGTTAATGGCCACTTTTCCGTGTTGAGCATTCAGTCTTTGCAGAATTCGGTAATCCCCTGTCAGCTCCATAAGTTTTGAAGCCTCAAGCAAAGTAATGTGATGTGTTTCCGTATTGGGATTCACTTTACTGTTCAGCACCGCTGGGCTTTTGATGCCCATTCGTGGCGCTAATGCATTCGCTCCACCTTGGTAGTCGTGAACTGTGTTGTAAGCAGCGTCCAATATGTTCATATCGGTGTCCTTTGAACGTGGTTATTGGAGGGCTGGGTTATTACCATTTTGGTTATTAGGAATTTGATTAGGATATAACCCAAAATGTTGAAGTACTTCCATTTCAGAAACCTCACCATTACTAGCTGTAGACAATGCTTTACGCAGCGTTTTACGCGGTTCTTTATATCCATACAGCAAATGTGACTTTATATAACCAACTGTTGTTCCTGCATCTTTTGCATATTTTTCTAAATCTTCTGGGCTTTTCTTAAGAATAAAGTCGCGGAAATTCATAGATTGATCCTCTCGTATCAATCCAAATATTACCTTTTAGGTAATGTAAATACAACCTTTTTTCTTGTTTACCTTTTTGGTGATGAAACTACAATTAACAAATGTGACGTGTCACAACAATTTCAGGAAATTTATGGACAGCAAATCAATTAGATACCAAAACACTCGCTTACTTGTTGATCAAGTTGGTGGTGTATCCAGTTTTGCTGACAAAATTGGGAAAGGACAATCTCAAACAAGCCAATTTGCAGGCACAAATCCAATCAAAGGTATTGGTAATAAAGTTGCCCGAGAAATCGAGGAGGCTTTTGGTAAGCCACATGGTTGGTTAGATTTACCGCAAGAAGGCACACAAAATATTGAAAAGAATGTGTCAGACCCAATCCCATTAATAGGAAAATTAGTACCAGTAATTTCTTGGGTACAAGCCGGTGCATGGACTACGGTGGATTCCGTACCCGCAGGTACTCAGTTTGAGGAATGGTTACCGCCAAATCCTAAATGCGGAAAGAATGGCTATGGTTTGGAAGTGGTTGGAGAGTCAATGCTCCCCGACTTTAGGCCTGGCGATAAGATTTATGTAAATCCTGACTTTCAAATAACAGATTTAAAAACAGGTGATTTAGTTATTGTTTCTTGCCAAGGTGATAGTGAAGCGACGTTTAAGAAGCTTATTGTTGAAAGTGGGAATATGTATTTGCAACCTTTGAATCCTGACTGGCCAGAGAAAACTATTGCTTTAGAGGATGGTTGTAAGTTGGTTGGTAAGGTTGTTGGATTATATAGAGACGTGTAATAAAAGGACCCAAATATATGAGTACTGGAACAAACCCATTGTATGCTCAACAAAGAGAATACTCTGGTGCTCAAACATTTCATAAATATTTATATCAATATAATTGGGCTATTTTTACAATTTTTGATTTTTATAAAAATGACTCTCAATATGTTGTTTTCCCAGAGCTACATGAAGATATTGTGATTGGAAATTCAACAAAATTTGATGAAGTTTTTTTTGATTTTAACCAAGTCAAATGTATTGAAACAGGTGAGAAATATACTTTAGCTGATTTAGTGTATAAAAGTCCTTCCAAGAATACCTCTTCAATCCTAGGTAAGTTACTAGAGAACAATAACTCACATACATATAGTTCCAGAATTAAAAATCTAAACCTTGTAGCAAGTTGTGGTTATAATTTTAAAATAAAAGATGGAACAAAAATTTCTAAAATTAATATAAATGATATTAACGATACAGAAGGATATAAAGATAAATTAATAAATGAAATGTCTCTAGAAGAACTTCCAAAAAATCTAAACTTTATTGATCCAGAATTACCACCTGCAACACAGAGATATGCTGTTATCGGAAGAATATCTGATGTACTAACTGAAAAGCATCCAAAATCAAATTTTAATGCAACAACAATATACCAATCTGTATTTGATGAAATTTGTAAAAAGGGTGAAAAAGTATGTGACTATAAGGATTGGGATGAAGCTGTGGATAAAAAAGCCATTTCCTCTGAAAAAATAAATAACTTAATCAAAAATGTTGTCATATCTCCTTCGCTTGATACTACACAAATTAATGATTTTTTAGATGAGCTTAACTTAAAAGCAAGAGTACGATTAAAATATCATAATAGATATAGAGATATCCTAATTAGTAATAGCACAACAAGCCAAAAAAACATTTTTTTGGAGAAAAATTTTAAGCCAATTTTCGATAAAGGTTATAATTTAACTGAAGATACGGATGAGTTAATCAACTATATGAGAAGTAATTCTCCAAAAGAGTTATTTGATCAATTTATAGATGAAATTGACTTTCAATGCACTGTGATCTTTTACATAATTGAGAGATTAAACAATGAAAGATAAGAACTTTCGCTTATTGGTTAGAAATTTACGGGGAATTAAAAATGGCAAAAAAATTAATATTAAAGAAGCTTACAATCTTGGCGACTACAGAAAAGTCAGGGAATCAATTTACTTTTGGGAACGGTATAAATCTAATAACAAGCTCTAAAAATAGTGTTGGAAAAAGCTCCTTAATCAAAAGTATCCTTAGCTCTTTTGGAGCGGAACCATTTTACGATAAAAGATGGAGAGATCTGCAATGTAATTACCTCATAGAATTTTGTATTGCAGATAAGAACTATCAGATTGCTAGATTAAAAAATGAGTATTACTTATCAAATGATAATAAAAAATTCTATTATGATAACTTTAAAGATTTTTCAAAAAAATTCTCAGAGTTATTAAATTTCAACCCAATCCTTAAGACGAGAGGCGATGATTATATTTACGATATAGCTCCACCAGCATACTACTTTATTTCCTTTTATATTGATCAAATTAAAGGATGGGGAAAAGCTTTCGCTAGTTTGGATAAACTAGGGCATTATGAGAGATGGCATCATCCTATTCTTGAATACCATGTGGGGTATACAAATTCCAACATAATGAATTATAAGTTAAAAATATCTGAATACAAAAAACTAAATCACTCTGCCGAAAGTAAAAAAGAAAAAGTTTTAGACTCAATTTCTCTTGTAAAGGAATTGCTTACTGATAAAATCAATGCTCTTGAAAACGAAATACCTAAGGATAGTTCAATTAGTATTGATACATCGCCATTACCTAATCTTGATCTAACTCAAGAAAAAGATAATTCAAACCTATCAAATACTGATGAATTAAATGAAATAAAAAAATTATACGAAAGCAGCCTTAATGTTAGAAAAGAAAAATATGATCAACTCACGTTAGTTAAAGAAAATCTAATTGAGTTAAAAAATCAATCTAAGTTTATAAATAGCAATATTACTGAATTAAAAAATGATTATTATTTTTCTGTTGAAAGTCTGGATGATGTAGTTGAATGCCCATTATGTGGTGTTAATCACAACAATAATCTTGAAAATAGAACAGATATACTATTGGATGCGGATAAACTTAATACACTTTTATCTGAAGTAAATTTAGAAATTGAAGCAAAAGAAAAGGATGCTAGTGAAATTGAAAATTCTATACAGTTATTAGATGATCAGCTTTTAGAGTATGACAATAAAATTCATTCTTTTAACAATTTTGAAGATACAATTAATTTCTATTCAAGTCAGATAATTGAGGATAAATCACAAAAATTTATTACCAAACAAATTGAAATCATTGGAGAAAATACTATTTCCATTGCTAATCTTGAAGATGACTTGAAAAAAATAGAAGATCTAATTGATAAAAAATCAATTAACAGCTCTTTCAAGGAAGCAGTACAACATTACTCTAATAAACTTTCTATTTCTATACCAGATCAAAGTATTCCGAGCTTTAAACAATATTCAAAATATGAAAAAAATGGTGGAGCGGCTGATAGTGCTAGGTCATTACTAATGTACTATCTATCACTATATTCAGTAATATCTAAATATTCAGATGAAGTTATTTCACCATTATTTATAGACACTCCAAATCAGCAAGAACAATCTAATGAAAATTACCAACGAATTTTAAATTCATTTAAAAAAGATCTGCCAAATGATACTCAACTTTTTTTAGGAGCAATGGAGCACCCATTAATAGACGAGTTTAAAAAATCCTGTTCCAAAATTTACACATTGCAAGATACAAAAAAATTATTAAATACAAAAAATTATGAGAAATATCTCACAGAATTTAACTCATATATTTCAACTTTTACACAATGAAATTCGATCTCACACACCTTAGATGGCCACTTTTATAAGTGGCCTTCCTTTATCTACTTATGGATATTGAGTAGGCTGAGAATTTTAATTAAATCAAATAAAATCTCAGCGGTAGGTTTTATTCCCCCTATTTCCCCTTATAATTCATCCACCAATAACAACAATACAAAAATTTGAAAACTACAATTCTAAGCACACTACTCATCACTTTGACACTCACTGGCTGCCAAAAGTAGAATACGGAAGAACCAAAAGTTGATGAAGCTGTCAAAACCCAGTTTGAAAAATCAGATGATCAACTCGGAAAATATTTAGCTAAGCTTGATAACCCAGATATAACCCAAAGAGAAAAAATCCGGATAATTTGCAAGGATTTTCCAGCTGAATACACAAACAACTATATGCCAGCACTATTGATGCTTCAGCCCAAAGACTATACCGAGCCAGGCCTACTAAAAGATCATAAGACAACCGAGTATTATTATAAAGAAAAGCTAAAGATCAGTTGTAGTTAAGTCAATCTAGTCGAAGAATCTAACCCCCCCTAGCGTGGGTTTTCTTTTGCCTACCACAAAGCAAAAACAACCAAAAAGATAAAAAAAGATAATTTTATATTGCATTAAATTACCTTTTAGGTAATATTTATCTCACAAACAACAAAAAAGCACATCGATCTTCTACCCCCGATGTGCTTTGCAAACTGCGAGATAAGTATGAACAAAACCTTAACCCCTTTCAATAGCCTCAAGGTAACACTTGTCGCTGCAACCGTAACAATCGGTGTTTTAGCATGTGCCTACAAGCCTGCTTTAAGTAACACTCAGGTGCTTCACAAAAGTATTCCTGAATTTACTACTGTTGCTGCAATGGAGCTAACTTCTAAAAACTCAGGTAATGCTGTTATCCGTTTAGACAACTTCACTCTAGACGTAAGCTTTGACTTTGAACCATTTGAAGACAGCTACGGCGTACCCGGTAGTGAATTTGATACGGCTGAAATCACCCAGTTATCTGTAGATCACATCTCCGATGAATACGGCAATCCTTTCCCTGACTTCACGGACTACAACGACCACCGCAACATCAATGAAATGTTGGTGCAGCACATGATTAAAAACCGTTTGTTGGGAGAAGTGTGATGACTATTAACATTATTCCAGCAGACCAAGCTCTAAATGTCAGTGCCATCATCACTTACATCTATGCAGATCCAGGCCTCGGTAAATCCTCTTTAGGCTTTACTGCAGATAAAGCTGTTTCATTTGACTTCGACCGTGGTGCTCATCGTACCGGTGAGCTTCGTCGTGGTGCAGTAATTCCAGTTCAACAATGGGCTGACGTTGCAGGTCTTACAACTCAAGACTTAGCACCTTACAACACTGTCGTTATTGATACAGTAGGCGCGATGCTTGAATGCATTAAAACCCACCTACTACTTCATCCTAACAACCGGCAGAAAGATGGCGCTTTAAAACTTAAAGCCCAAGGTTTGGCCAATCAAACATTCAAGCAGTATGTGAACACTCTAATCAGCATGGGTAAGGATGTTGTTTTTATTGCTCACGCCTCTGAGGACCAAAATAATGATCAGATCATCTACCGTCCTGACTTAGGCGGTAAGAATAGAAATGAGCTGTACCGTATCGCAGATATGATGGGTTATATGACTACTGTCACTACTGGTGAAGGTAAAAATGCTCGTGTCATCAACTTCAAACCATCTCCCACTCACCATGCAAAAAACTCAGGTGCTCTTGGTGGAGAAACTGGTGAAGTTTGGGTACCTGACTTAAAAACAGAACCGATGTTTTTAGCACAATTAATTTCAGCAGCTAAGGCACACATCAATACATTAACCCCTGCGCAATTGGCTTCCGCAAAAGCGCTTGAAGACTTAGAAAACTGGAAACAAAGCTGTGATGAAGCGCTATATGCCAGTGATCTAAACCAGTTAACTGAGTCTCTTGATAAGAGCCATATGTATTACCAAAACATGCGCCAAGCCATGCTACTCAAAGCCAAAGAACTGAATTGTACCTTTGATAAGCATAAAGAAACATGGATTAGTCCACCTGAATTTAATGGCATATCAGATGCGCAACGTGATGACCTATTAACCTTCATCGATGAGCGTGGATTAGATACAAAAACTGTATGCGAACATCTAGGTATAGATTCACTGATGCAGATCGATGTATCGAAAATTCAAGAAGTAAAACAGGAAATAGATCAAATTGCTAAAGCGGGAGTAAATTCATGATTATCTTAAACGGACAAGAAGCATTTGCTGCCATGGCTGCAGGTCAAAACATTGAGTGTCGTCATACTGGATCTGATTTAGATTTTGATAGCATTCGTAATTTCCCTGCGACTGTTTACTTTGACCCTGATCATGAATTCCGTATTGCTGTCGTATATATGACCATTGGTACCATGCAAGTTCCAGAAGCCATATCCGAAGCACCAGCAAAAGGCACACCATGTTTTGCCCCATCACTTTTAATAACTGAATTGAGTAAATCATTCAAATGGAAAAACTCAGAATCTGACTTGGAATTACTTACTCGTGGTTTAGTTCATCTACATGAAGATAATGCGGTAGTTCATGCTCAGGCATTGATTTCGGTAAGTGGTGGCTCTTTAAGTACAGAAGAACCTGTCTCTGACACATCATTGCCTTGGGAAAATGAACCGGCTACAGAAGCTGAAAATAGCCAAATTCAAACATCAAATGATGTTGAAGAAAAGACATCGGTTGAACCTGCAGTTGAAGAGATTGAAACAGATCCAGTGAAACTGGTTGAAAAGTTCACTATGCAAATTAATGCATGTACCACCAACGAAGCAGTCTTGGCATTACGTCCGGTGTTTATGGCAAATGGTCATTTAGAACGTGAACACACTCAGCACCTATGTAAGTTAACTGAGGATAAGCTGCTTGAACTAGATCCAGAGCAATATACACCTAAGCCAGAACATACGACTAACAACTTAAGTGTAGAAGAACTCAAACGTTTGCAGGTTGAGGCTGAAAAGTTAGTAGTAGAGAAAAAGTTAGCTAGTGAGTCAGCAGACGCCGAGTATCAAAATCTTTTGAAAGATTTAATAACCAGTGCAACAAATGCTCAAACACCTAAAGAAGCTACCGTCCTTACCGGCTATACACGCAACTGGACTGAAGCACAGCGCAAACCATTATTGGATGCTATTCATAAGCGCTTACGTGAGCTTGCACCTGCAGAAGCTGAAATTAAAACTCCACCTTCACTGATGGTTCAGATTCAAAATGCACCAGACTTAACGGCATTAGATGCATTGGAAATTGATGTTTCTGCACGTAGTCCTGAAATTCAACCAAAGTTAATGGACTACGTTAAAAAGCGCCGCTTCGAGCTTGAAAATCAAGCAAGTGAGGTTGTCCAATGTAAGCGTCCGCTGAACACACCTTCTGAATTCATCCTATAAGCCTTAATTTAGTCCCCACTTAGAAACAAGTGGGGACTTAAATTTATGACTACAAATCATCAGACATCCATCGCATCTCTTGCGAAAAAACGAAGAACATACAGTGCTGAATTTAAACAGCAGATCGTTCAGGCTTGTAAAGCACCGGACGTTTCAATTGCTTCAGTCGCTTTGCAACATGGATTGAATACAAATCTTGTATCCAAATGGATTCGCTTAATTGATGCTAAGCCAGGGAGTGATCGCTCACCACTACCGAATAAACCTGCATTTATTGCCTTATCTTGCTCTGCACCATTAGATCCTACTCCTACTGACATGTTAAAAGTTCAAATTACTTTACCCCACTCAAAAGCAGAAATTGGCTTGAAATGGCAAGTATCAGAAATACCTGCCTTGGCAGAATTACTCAAGGTGCTGGCAACATGATCCGTATCGATGAAATCTGGCTTTCTACCCAACCTCTGGATATGCGAGCAGGGATGGATACTGTCATGGCTCAGGTGGTGAGAGCCTTTGGCTACATTAAACCGCATTGTGCTTACCTGTTCTGTAATAAACGTGGCCATCGCATGAAAGTGCTGGTACATGATGGACTGGGCATCTGGCTGTGTGCCCGGCGTTTGGAACAGGGAAAATTCCACTGGGCTAAAGTTCACCAGGGTGAAAGCGTAGCTCTCAACCCGGAACAGTTACAGGCATTAATCCAGGGTTTGCCTTGGCAGCGCATTGGACGACAGCAGGTGGTCACGATGCTCTAAACCAAGCTCGGCTATTCTGCCATCCTCCAAACGTTCTATTTCATTCTTCTCATGACCTCAGGCATACTGCGGTCATGAATACGCTGCCAGATTTAAGCCAACTGACCCATGAACAACTGCTGGAATTCACCCGGCAGTTGGCGATGCAGCATCAACAACTCGCAGAAGATAAACAACAATTAGATGCTCAAGTTCAACATCTGGAAGTATCAAATCAACAATTAGATGCCAAAGTTCAACATCTTGAAGTCACCAATCAGCAATTAGATTCTAAAGTTCAGCATCTTTCTATTCTCAATCAAAAATACGAGCATGAACTGGCGCTGTTTAAACAGCATAAATTCGGCAGTAAAAACGAACATCTCACCGCAAAACAAATCCATCTGTGGGATGAGGCGGTCGAAGAAGATATCGCAGCCGTTGATCTGGAATTAGAACGATTAAATGCAGATAAAACCCATGCAGCGACACAGAAAGCCACAGTCAACAAACCTAAACGTCGACTGCTGCCAGATCATCTACACACCATCCGTATTGAGCATGAACCTGCATCAACCCAATGCAGTTGTGGCTGCCAGTTACGTCGTATCGGCGAAGATATCAGTGAAAAACTGCATTTCAGACCGGCACAGTTCTATAAGGAACAGCATGTGCGTGGTAAATGGGTCTGTGATCAGTGTGACACTCTGACTCAGCAAGCGATGCCCGCCTATGTGATTGATAAAGGCATTGCTTCACCTGAATTGCTCAGCCATGTGCTGGTATCGAAGTATGCCGATCATTTGCCGCTGTACCGTCAACGTCTGATCTATCAGCGGGCGGGAATCGAACTTTCTAGATCAACTTTATCTGACTGGATAGGTCGCTGCGGTGTGGAACTGGAACCTCTGGCCAATGCCTTAAAAGAGGTGGTACTACAACAGCAGGTGCTGCATGCAGATGAAACACCAGTCACCATCATGCGGATGGGTGAGAATGATAAAAAACCGAAGAAAGGTTATGTCTGGGCCTATGCCACCACACAGTACAATCCAGTTCAGGCGGTGATCTATGACTTTCAGGATAGTCGTTCAGGCCAGCATGCTGCAGAGTTCTTGAAAGGCTGGCAGGGCTATCTAGTCTGTGATGATTACAGTGGTTATAAAGCACGCTTTAAATCAGGCCAGGTCATAGAGGTGGGCTGCATGGCCCATGCACGTCGTAAATTCCATGAACTGCATGTAACTGGGAAAAGTCAGGTCGCTGAACAGGCCTTAGTGCTGATTCAGAAACTGTATGCGATAGAAGCAGAACTCAGGAAAAAGACCGATGGTACAGCGGAAGACCGCCGCGAATACCGACAACAGCATAGTCAACCAGTGATGCAACAACTATATGAATGGCTCAACCAACATCATCTGACAGTGCCATCGAGTTCTCCTACCGCCAAGGCCATCAATTACACTCTGAAGCGTTGGCCAGCCTTAAGCCGCTATCTGGATGATGGCAATCTACCGATTTGCAATAACTGGGTGGAAAACCAGATGCGCCCCTGGGCGTTGGGACGTAAGAACTGGTTATTTGCAGGTTCGCTGCGCAGCGGTCAGCGAGCAGCCAATATTATGACATTAATCCAGTCAGCAAAGCTGAATGGGCTGGATCCCTATGCCTATTTAAGTGATGTGCTGAAAAGGTTGCCGACACATAAAGTGACTCAGATTGAAGAATTACTGCCACATCGCTGGAAATCCAACTCAAATTAAAAAATAGGCATGGGGTTCAGCGGACGCTTACTGTCCAATGAAATTCAACTACTAATCAATGACTCGAATACTGACTGTATACGGGGCAAAAATGACTCACATATTTAACAATGTAGGCGCTGGTGAAATTGAAGAGCTGCTTACTGATGCGAAATTTAAAGAAGCGACATGGAGAAATTAATGGCTCTTAAAACGTTAAATAAAGTTGATGAAAATGACCGTCAAGAAGTATTGGAACGCTTTATTGCCGCGCCATTGGAACAAAACTTCCCTCAAGAAGTTGTAGCTTTATATTTAGATTGCTCACCTTGGACTTTGGCAAAAATGCGCTGCGAATCAAACGCCTTACCATTTAAAAAGATTGGACGACGTGTTGCATATAAAAAGTCAGATGTGCTGGCTTTTGAGGAAAGCAAGACAGTAAATTCCACAGCACAATATGCATAAAATAAAGGCAGGGTTACCCTGCCTTTATTTGTTTTAGTCTCTCACTCCAAACGCTCTCATAATTGAAGCAATCAATTTTTCCTTGATATACAGCCTCAACCATATTCATTGAAGCACGAAGTTCTTCCATTGGAATTTGAACATAACCACCAGTTACATCAATTCTTGGCTTAGCTGTATGATTAAGAAGACGTTTCGTTACATAGATGTTGAACCTTAATAGGTTGCAGATCGTCGCAAAGGTACGTCGGAAGTCATGCATAGATACATAAAAATCCACTTCATCTCCAACTCGCTTCAATAATGTATCCACCTTAGTGGCATGAACATTTGAAGAAGTAGGCATTTTGGTTGCAGGAAAAACCCAATCATTTTCTCTTAGTAAATATCGATCTTTTAGGATTGACAGTAAGTGGTCACCTATTGGAAAAAGATGGTCGGTACCATTTTTAGTATCGCGGAACAACACAGTACCATTCTTGAAATTAACATCTGCCCAGCTGAGACCACAAACCTCTTGGCGTCTACAGCCTGTGTACATCGCGAATAAAATAATATCTCTATTGGTATTTGAACGAGCTGTATTTTCTAAATTCAATTCATCCTGATAATTCAGCACAGCATTGTAATATTTAAAAATCACATCCTTATGAAGATATTTTTCTCTACGCTGAAGTACATTCCACCCTTTTGTTACAGCAATGACGTCTACAGGGTTAGATTTCAGGATGGGTTTTTCATCTGTCGAATAAACGACGTGCATATATTTCCAAAGTGTCCCCAAAAGAGATATTGACCCATTTGCTGCAGAAGGACTTTTTTCAGAGACTTCTAAAAATTTATTCAAAAGCTCGTCTTTGGTAATTTCAAATAACTTTCTATTTGACCAACCCAAATATAGATCAAAGTATTTTTTATATTGTCGTATCGTCTTAGGTCTAAAATCATTTCGGCTGATATAAATGTTTAAAGCTTCCGCTACTGTAATGTCTAATGGATTATCTTTGACTGCACCCTTCAAAGTTGCTTTGTAGGTGCCATTTGCGATCTGCGCTAAAATAAGCTGAGCCTTTGCCCGAGCTGCAGCGACTGGTAAGTCTGAAGTTTTGCCTAATGTAACTCGGAAGAGTTCACCATTAAAACGTCGTTCGATAATGTAAGATTTACTTTTTGTTGTAGCGCGAACAGCGAAACCTATTAGATCCTGGTCACGATAAATTTTTTGACCTTTTTCTGTTAATGTTATTGCGTCAACATTAGATTTATTTAGTTTCATGGTTGCATCTAAAATTATTGATGCTTAATTTAAACACCATTTACAACAGTCTACAAATAGTCTACAAGCCAAGTTTTCAAGCTATAAACACCCTATTATTTCAACTATAACTCATTGTTTATTATTAGTATATTAGATTTAAAAACCCCACAGGTGTGTTATAGAAAAAGTAGAATCCACCGAGTTTGGATTGGATTGGAATGTTAAGCATCAAACTGTATTCCTTAGTATTTACAGTAAGTTATAAACTTTTCAGAGTTGTATGCTTTTGCATCTAAAAGGCTTGGTTAGGATATGACGAGTATACAAATTTATTTTAATTAAATTATTTCAAAATTTGTACAATTTTATCAAAATATCAAATTTCCTCATTATTCTATTTATTAAACAATATGTTATTTTTACCTATAAAACTCTCATATGTTAATAAAAACCGCCCATTTGGGCGGTTTTTTATCTATTGGCTCTTAGTTCGAACTAAATTTAAAAAATGCAGATGACGCTCATATTGATCAATGACATCTTGCAAGATATCTTCTTGCGTCCATTCGATGATGTCATAATTTTGACCACCTTCCCTCAAAAATACTTCAGCTTGATAATCTTGCGTAATTTCTCCTGAATCAATCATAAAGCTTGGTGTATTTTTTTCTTGGACAACTACTTGGTAGATAAAGTTAATCTCATCTTGATGGTTTACACGAAGCTGCAAGCCATCATCTATCGTGTTTACCGTCACATCTAAATGACGACGCTTAAACTCTTTCTGTAGATTTGAAAATGCCTGGCTTACCGTTGTATCAATATATTGTTCAACTTCTTCACGTGTATGCGGATAATGCATAATCAATCCTAAACGTTGCTGCCAACTTCTTGGATTATGAATTGCTCTAGGTGTAATACGCGCATCCTGTAATGCTTGCATCTTGGTTGCATCTAAATGTAGAGCCTTGACTAAGCCCCAGCAAATTAAAAGCATTACGAAGGTGAATGGTAGTGCACTTAACATTGTTGCAGATTGCAAAGCTCCTAAACCTCCTGCAAACAACAAAACAATCGCAAGTACAGCCATTAACGTTGTCCAAAACAATCGTTGCCAGGTCGGAGAATTTTCCGATTTTGCTGTTAAATAGTCTGTAACAAGTGCACCAGAGTCAGCTGAAGTCACAAAAAAAAGCATAACCAGTATAGTCGCAACAAAACTCATAATGCCTGAGAATGGCAAGGTCCCTAAATATTCAAATAACGCAACGGATGAATCTCGTTGCACTGCAGAAATCAGCGAGGTGTTCGCTTCGTTTAAAATACTATAGAGTGCAGCATTCCCCATGACTCCCATCCAAATCAAGGTGAACCCTGTTGGAATAAGTAAAACACCTACAATAAACTCACGAATAGTACGGCCTTCAGACACACGGGCAATGAACATACCTACAAATGGTGACCATGAAATCCACCATGCCCAGTACATAATGGTCCAACCACCAATCCAACCATCAGATTGATAGGCATATAAATTAAAGGTCATGTTAAATAAGTTTGAAAAATACTGACCAGCATTTTGTATAGTCGCTTGCAATATAAATATTGTTGAACTAGCAAAAAATACAAATAATAAGAGAGTTAATGCTAAGCCTAAATTGATCTCTGATAATCGTTTAATACCCTTGTCTAAGCCCATAAATACGGACAAAGAGGCCATAGCTGTAACAATGACTATTAGTATTAGCTGTGTCGTCGTTGAATATTCAATCCCAAATAGATAATTCAAGCCAGAATTAATTTGGGTTACACCAAAACCTAATGTCGTTGCGACACCAAATACAGTACCGATCGTCGCAAAGGTATCTACACCATCACCGATTGGACCATAGATTCTCTTTCCAATGAGAGGATATAACGCAGAGCGAATTTTTAGAGGTAGATTGTGTCTATAAGCAAAGTAAGCTAACGCTAAGCCAACGATGGTGTAGATTGCCCATGCATGAAGTCCCCAGTGGAAGAAGGTTACGCGCATGGCTTGCTGCGCTGATTGGATCGTTTCAGGATCACCAGTTGGAGGTGATACATAGTGCATCACTGGCTCCGCGACACCGAAGAACATTAAGCCAATACCCATACCAGCAGTAAATAGCATAGCGAACCAAGAACTATTACTATATTTGGGCTGGCTATGATCTAAACCTAATTTAATTTTACCCATATTTGAACAAGCAATATAAATAAGCACTATTAGAAAAATGGCTACAGATAGCACATAGAACCAACTGAATGAGTTTGTAACCCATTGATTTAGTTGTTTAGTAATTAGATCAAAAGCATTGGGAGCTAAAAATACAATGGCAATGAAAATGCCGATAATAACAACTGTGCTAATAAACACATTTGGATTCACATTGGAATACCATGACGGTTTCAATGAAGACATACCTTCCCTATTCCGTTTTATTTGTAAGACAGATCAAAATTGATCAAAGAGATATCCGCTAACTGCGGAAGAAACAGGCTTGTAAAGATGAGTGCTGGCGATTGTAATTTCGCTCTATACGATAAATATTAAAAATATTCATGTGCATAAATTGAAAATTAAAGGCTAACTCAATCTAAGCCACTGTTTAGAATGTGCACATGTTATCATATTTTTAGATACTAAATTAAATATTAAGCAATTTATCAAATTAAGAAAACGATCAATTTAATGTCTTCATTCTAAATTCATTATATTTATCAATATCATTTTTCTTAATTTCTTATAATTTTCCAATTAATACAAAACTCAAAAAACCACTTTTTGGTGGTTTTTTGAACATTTTTTATCACTTATATAATTTCATCTGGTTGGTTTTTCTTCGGTTACTTTCTAAGTTATCCAGATCCAGATAAAGTAAGTTTAGCGAACTGCTTCAACATGCAATTTATAATTAACCGTTCTATTATTCCGTGCCGTATTCCGCATTTGGTAGATCTGAATCAAATAATTGCCTGATTCTGGCAGCTTGAATTTTCCAGATGCTCCTGTTGTAGATCCAATCACTAAAGCTTCTGTTTTTCCTGGTTTATCACCAGGAGCATATATATTAATTTGGGCTAAATCATGATTGCTTGTCAGCTTATAGCTTAAAGTTTGTCCAGCCTTAGCATTCAAACTATACTGAATGTCATCGTAGCCTTTAAATGATCCTGCAACTGTAGTACCAATAGCACCTTTTGCAAACTGAATGGGTTTTACTGGTGCAGCAGATACACTTGGCGAAACCGCCGCAGACAAAGCCAAAGTTATTGAACCTAACAAAGTTAATTTTTTCATCACTATGTGCCATTTTTAAATTGATCATTTTTAATCATGTGAAATTCTAAATTTCATCAATGATTTTTCATTTATATCGTAAGATGTACAAAGCACTTTTGCCATTTCCTTTTGTTATCCATTGATATAAAAAAACCGTACGAAGGTGGCTTATTTTTTACTTGAGCAGTCCGTATCTTGCATGTGAAAGGGTCTGTAATTCAAACATGTGGTCGTAATCATAGTTTGGCATTATGAATCCACATTTTTACTTACGTTTGATATGGCACTGCTCATAGAGAACATATTGTCGTTTAACATGGTCACCAGTAATGGATTAAGTTTGGCCAATGCTGGACTATGCGTGTTCCACCATGCCTGAAAGAATCGAGCATGTACGCAAAGCATTTCTAGGGATTGTTTTTCATCTATATAGATGTTCCCTTTTGACTTAACTTCTAGGGTTTCTAGGTAATTCACTGCATCTTGGAAATGAATGGCCAACAGATCACTATAGCGTGTTATGCGGAAGTGTTTGTTGTGACGTGACCACATTTCTGCATGAAGTTTGCGTTCACCTTGAGCACGTCGGTCGACGATTTCTTTAAGTTCGACTTGCTGCTCTGCGTTGATTTTTACTCGAGTATCGATTTGCTGCTGCAGGACTTCTTTTTCCAGTACGTCGAGTACCCATTTGCGGAATTCTTTGGCGACTGGTGTACGGGCAAAGAATGTGATGAGATGGCAGCCACGTAATGAAAAAACCCGTACCGTCAAATTGACGGTCTGAGGGTTAGCGACAACTTTTGTCATATCAGAAGTAAATTCATCTGACTTACGATCATAAATACGAGACGCTGAATCTTCTCGCGCATATCCTAAAGCACGTGCGAGTTCAGATGATGTAATCCAAATTTGATCATCATTGCTTTGTATTGGATGAAATTGCATTGCATTAAATGTTAGACTGTTCATATCAATTGTTCTCGAAAATGATTGGTAACTCGCCCCGTGATCCGCCAAGATTATTCGGGGCGTTTTTATACCCCTGCTAGGGATGTTTTTAAATTTATTCTTATAATAACCACTTGTCAATCCCTGCTGGGGATATTACTATTTAAAAAAATCATTCAACTTCAGAGTTTGAAATATGGGAAGAAATCTTGGTGTGGAATACAAAATGCGTATGTCCCAAGAACTAAAGGATAAAATTGCAGAATCTGCTAAAGAGCTGAACCGCTCTATGAATGCGGATATTGTCGCTCGTTTGGAGCAAAGTTTTGAAGAACCTATTACTAGTGAACACGAAGTAAATGATCTTCGTGAATTATTAAAACAGAGTATTGAAAATAACAACAAATATTTTCAAATGATTGAAGAGTTGTTAAAAAAAAGTGAAGAAAACTAACTTTTGTTGGAAATAAAGGCTAACGCAAGGTCACTTTAGCAGTTATCGATATTACTTAAATTGTTTTTTAAGAGTATATCAAATATAAATTTTTAATTACTGGAACAGCTTTATGATTAATTTTAATTATTTTGAAAAAATACATGCAAAGATTTCAAGAGAAGCGAAAACTGATACACTATTTGACCTTAACTCAAAAAATTCAGAGAAAAGAATAGATGATTTAGTTCTTGGAGAAGGCGTACAAAGAAAATTAGTTTTGGAAATCATGGAAAATCTTAGTACACAATACATCTTTACTAATAATAAAAAATATTTAGAAATTTATAAAATAATCAATTATATTTTTATACACAGAAACTCAAATAAAGAATTTACATCGAATAATACAAATATTAGATTTCTTTCATAAGTCATTTTTCACTCAGCTCCAAGTTATAAATTCCAGCAATTAGATTGAATCTTAATGCTAGTCTTTTGCCTCGATTGCGATATCGCTCAGCAAGAATTTTGAAGGTTTT
>NZ_VPDC01000013.1:0-134395 GCF_013417875.1 Acinetobacter sp. YH12219 | reverse complement strand
CTCAGAAGTGAAACCTCTTAGCGCTGATGGTAGTGTGGGGTTACCCATGTGAGAGTAAGTCATCGCCAGCTCATTATTCGAAACACCCCCTGATATCTCAGGGGGTGTTTTTTTATGCGTGGAAAAAAGATAAAAGGGGGCGAAAATAAAGCGTTGGAAATCCAACGCTATAAATCGACCTAAAACGATAAAATTATTTTAACTGACGTCGTGCATGCTTTAATGCAGTTCTTAACCCTTCTTCTAAAGTTGGATGATAGAAAGGCTTATCCAAAATTTCATGTATGCTTAGTTCTTCTGAAATCATCCAAGCTAACATAAGCCAATGACTGCATAATTTGAATTGTGGGCGGGTATCCAACGAATATCATGGTCCATTCTGACCAAGGCTCACAGCACTGTAGTCGTGATTTTAGAGCGCTATTATTGATGAATAACTGCATCCAAAGCATGTCTAGACGAGGCCTTGCGCAGTATATTGCTCATGGGATAATGCAGTAACAGAAAGCTTCTTTCACACATTTAAAGGTCATGTGGTACATGGCAGTGTATTTTTGACCCGAAAAGAAGCCAATGTTGTCTTGTTTGACTATATTGAGATTTACTACAATCGAGTGAGAAGGCACTCTGCAAATGGTTGGTTAAGCCCAGAAGCCTTTGAGCAGAAATATTTTAAGAATTTAGAGGGATAGGTTGTCCACGATACTGCCTGGGATCATTATTTGGCTACCTTTATCGGGTAAATTTTATATTTAAAATATCAATATCCTAAATATTCGATTAAAAAAAACCTGCTTAAAAAGCAGGTCATAGATTTAGAGAAATGAAGTCAATTAAGCAAAAATATTACATGCCGCAGATGCCAAAATCCATAGAATCACCACTGCAACTACTGGCTCTACAATTTTTGACCAAGTCGGTACTTGTACTTCAGTTGTTACGTCTTCTTGTGTATGTTGTTGATTAACCATTTGATTGAACTCCTTCATTGATGCCTCTAATGATATCTCTTCTTGAAGATTTGGTTTAGAACCAAGAAGCTCTGTTAGGTTGTTTGTTGACCAAACCCAATCATCCGCTTGACCAGAAAGGTGTTCAATTTGTCCATTGAGTAATTCTTGAATGCTTTGTGGTGAGTGTGAGCCGGTATCATGAAGTTGCTTTAATTCATTTAATTGTAAATGAAAAATTTCAGTTGTTAGGTGTTCAAGTTCAGAGCGTTCTAATATTGATGCATTCGATGGATTGGTGGTCAGATGGCGTGAAACTTCTTGAATATAGAGTTCATCAGGATGAGTAATTTCTTGATAAACCTTTTGAGCATTATTGCGGAGCTGATGAATCAATTCACCTAAAGTTAATGCATTAATTTCACGTATATGTTGACGTTTTTCTTCACGATTTAAATGACTTAAAAGCGTAGGCTTTTGAGATTCTATTTGTTCGACAAAATATTGTACTAAATCAAAAGCCATTATTCGCTTCCTTATTCTTTAATCGAGCAACCTTAAACCTGGTTTTTTCTTCGGCTGCTCTTGTTGTTCTTGGTCGTTTGATTTTAAAGCATTTTGATCATTCTGAATACCTTCATATTCTTGAGGATCGAAGAACATGCCTTGACCATTTTCACGTGCATAGATACCTAGAACAGCAGAAAAGGGGATATAGAGGTTTTGCGAAACGCCACCAAAGCGTGCAGAGAAAGTAATCGTCTCATTGCTCATGTGTAGCGCATGCGTTGCATGAGGTGCGATATTCAGGACAATTTGGCCATCTTGGATATATTGAACTGGCACCATCGTACCATTCTGTGTCGCATCGACAAGTAGGTACGGTGTAAGTTGATTGTCACAAATCCATTCATAAAGTGCCCGTGTTAAGTATGGACGCGTTGGAGTGAGTTGTAGTTCCTGTTCAGACATAATGCTTACTCGAATATTTATGGGAAATTAATTTTTTGCTAAAAGCTCGCTATAGCGATTTTTTTCCTGCAATGTCATCGATTTGATAAATGCAGGACGGCTAAAGATGCGTTGGCAATAGAGAAATATAGGGCGGCATTGCTGTTTGGGAAGCTCAATCCCCATGGCTTTTAGGCGCAGAAATACAGGTGCGAGCATACAGTCTAACATGCTAAATTGTTCAGACATAAAATAAGGATAATGCTGAAACAAGGGGGTAAGTGAAATAAGTGTATCACGTAATTGTTTTTGTGCTTTTTGCTTGGCTTTTTCATCGAGGGTATCGGGATGGCGAAGCATAATATCGGCAAGTTTTAACCAATCTTGTTCGAAGCGCCATACATATTGACGTTGCTCTGCACGAGGCATGGGTGCATCTGCATACAGTTTATTTTGACGATATCGGTCATCCAGATATTCGGCAATAATACTGCTGTTATAGAGTTTTAGGCCATTTTCAATCATCATCGGAAGTTGATTGTAGGGATTTAAACTCGCAAGATCTTCGTCTTCATCATCAGCAATAATTAAATTATGTTTGATTTGCTTCTCTGCAAGTACATAGCGTATCCAGTGTGAGCGAAAGTCATCCGCATGACTGTAAAGCGTAATCCCTTGGAGAGGTGCATTTTCGACTGACATAATCCGAGACGATGAGAAATGAATAAGATAGGATACTAAAATTAGACAGTAAAATCACGGAGACTTTAGCAATATCAATGCCGCTACAGCGAAAATTACAGTTTTGTTTTATTTGATATTATCTGATAGATTTTCATGTCATTCATTTACCTGATCATCACCGCATGATGACCATTGCACTTGTACAAAAAATATTATTTTTCGCTGCTGTTATTTTTATGGGCATTGGCTTTTATACGGCACTCGCTGGAGGTTATGCCTCTGATTATGGAGCAGAGGATGATAGCCCAGAACAAAAAAGCAAAATGACCATCTGTACAATTACACTAACACTGTCGGTTATATGCTTAATTGCGAGTTTGAGTCTCTTTGTTTATCGGATCATTGTTCTATTTGCATCATCTTCATAAAAATTAAGACATAAAAAAACCTTGGCATAAGCCAAGGTTTTTTGTCCGATTCGGTAAACGAATTAACGTTTAGAGAATTGAGGACGTTTACGAGCTTTACGTAAACCAAGTTTCTTACGTTCAACTTCACGAGCATCACGAGTAACGAAACCAGCTTGACGAAGAGCAGGTTTAAGAGTTTCGTCAGAAGCGATCAATGCACGAGTAATACCGTGACGGATAGCGCCTGCTTGACCACCGATACCACCACCAGCAACAGTGATGTAAAGGTCATATTTCTCAGTAGCTTCTAAAAGCTCAAGTGGTTGGTTAACAACCATACGAGCAGTTTCACGACCGAAATATTGTTCTAAAGAACGGTTGTTGATTACGAGTTTACCAGTACCAGCTGATAGGAAAACACGTGCAGTTGCGGTCTTACGGCGACCTGTACCATAGTTAGTAGCCATGTGCTGTATCCCTTAGATGTCCAAAACTTGTGGCTGTTGAGCAGTATGTGGATGCTCAGTACCAGCGTACACTTTCATTTTCTTGATCATTGCATAACCAAGAGGACCTTTTGGCAACATGCCTTTTACAGCACGTTCGAAGATTTCTTCTGGTTTGTGAGCAACTAATTTTTCGAAATTAGTTTCACGAATACCACCAGGGAAACCAGTGTGGCGATAATATTTCTTATCAAGTGATTTTTTACCAGTCACTTGAACTTGCTCAGCATTGATAACAACGATGTAGTCACCAGTGTCAACGTGAGGAGTATAAGAAGTTTTGTGCTTACCGCGTAAACGACGAGCGATTTCAGTCGCAAGGCGACCTAAAGTTTTGCCAGAAGCATCAACAACGTACCAGTCGTGTTGAACTTCAGCTGGCTTAGCGCTGAGAGTTTTCATTAAACCACTACCTATTATAGTTGGTTTGGACTATGGAAGCTGTCCAAACAAAAGGAGACGCGATTCTATACGAATACGTGAAGAATCACAAATGAAAATATAAAATTTCAAGCGCTGTATTGTAGTATATTTCTTCAGCAATAAACAGTAGATAATCCAGAAATTATAAAAAAAGCGGATGAAAGTAAATCATGTCGAATTCTAATCTGTTAAAAAACACATCTGAACCCTTATTTTGCGACATTGGTGGTATTTAATGGGCTTATGTAGCACCTTGATTTTAAGCCCAACTTTTTTGTATTTGGTATATTTGCATGGGGCGGATGGTGCGATCATCGTTTTGTTGATGATGCTCACTTTATTTTTCCTTAGTTATTTATTGGTTTATCTGTTGATTGGATTATTGCTTGTGAGCGTTATGTCTTTTTGGTTGATAACGAAGTACCCGCAGCATGTGTCAGTCGTTCAGCGCGGCATTATGATTCTTATTTGCATTGATTTGGATCATTGACATTTTAGGTTTTGCTTTCGATTTCATTCCATACAATGTCGTACAACGCGCTTATTTTTGAGTTTTGTCAGGTATTTTTAGTCAATAAAATTAGGTCTGTCATGTGCATCACACAGTATAATAATGTTATTGCACACACAGGATAGACCCATGCTGCCTTTATATATCACGAGCGGTGAACCCGCAGGTATCGGACCTGATATTTGTTTGAGCTTAGCCAATCGAATAGATGAAAGGCCAATTGTGGTTCTTATTGATAAAGATTTGCTGATCAAGCGTGCTCAACAGTTAAAGCTCGAAGTTGAACTGATTGACTATGTTGGGCAGGAAGCGTCGGCAGCTCTAGGTCAGCTTTATGTGGAACATGTACCTGTGGCTAAATCTGTCATCGCAGGTCAGTTAGATGTGAACAATGCAGCCTATGTGTTGGAGCAATTACGGCGTTCTGCAGATTATGCGATGTCTGGCAAAAGTGTTGGTGTTGCAACTGCACCTGTGCAAAAGTCGATTATTAATGATGCCGGTATCCATTTCAGCGGACATACGGAGTTTTATCAAGAATTTGCAGGCGTTGATCGTGTCGTGATGATGCTTGCGACCAAAACGCTCCGTGTCGCATTGGCAACTACACATTTACCGCTTCGTGATGTAGCCGATGCCATTACTCAAGAACGTTTGCATCAAGTCATCGATATATTAATTCATGACTTAAAAACCAAATTTAAAAAAGATCATCCGCATATTTTGGTGTGCGGTCTAAACCCACATGCGGGTGAAGATGGCTATTTGGGCATGGAGGAGATTGAAGTGATCAATCCGGTGCTAGAGCGTTATCGCGCTCAAGGGGTGAATATGAGCCTGAGCTTACCTGCCGATACCTTATTTACCCCTGAAAATTTAAAAGATGCCGATGCGGTTTTGGCGATGTATCACGATCAGGGCTTGCCTGTGTTAAAGTCGCAGGGCTTTGGCGAAGCCATCAATATCACTTTGGGCTTACCGTTTATTCGGACTTCAGTGGATCACGGCACAGCACTGTCACTGGCTGGAACTGGTCTTGCTAAAAGTTCGAGTTTACAGGTGGCGGTTGATTTGGCTTTAGAATTAGCACGTGCGAAAAATAACGAAACTTAATAATAAAGGTTTGAATTTTATATGAATAATAGTAAAAAATTATCAAAAATAAAACAGGAAAATAACAAGATGCTTAGGGCGAAATCGATCATTCGCCCATTTTTTGGGATTGCGTTAGCGTTGATGCTGTCAGCATGTTCAACGCTCGCTACAGATCATCATTTTTGTGAATTAAAAGTATTATCGCTGCAAATTCCAAAACAGACGGAAGGATTTATACGTTTTGCATTACCGGGTGCTGTGGATGGCTTTAAACATAATCAGCAAAAATTTAATCAAGCGCTGACCGCGGTGCATAAAAAATATGCGAATCGTGATGGAGCTGATAAAATGCTTCAAGATGGACAGGCAATCAATGCTAATATTGATCTGCTTGTACAGCATCAAAATAGCCTGAGTGCGCTATATGAATATCAACTTCTTGTAAGTGAAACCATTCCAGGTATTCAAGCTGAATATAACATTCTGGCTGATATGATGGCTAGAGCAAACAATTCAGCTATTCAAGCAATGATTGCCAAAAATCAAGTCTATATTGCGGGACGAATGTTGAGTTCTTTGCTGAAGTTAACTGATGTAAATTCTATTCATCCAGACGATTTAGATGACTTTTTAGCAGATTTTGAAACTTTCAATATTTTTTTGAAGGCTCAACTGAATGGTAATCCCGAACTCGGTGTAGAGCGCGTAAACAATGCTGAAATGCGTGAAAGTTTGCTCTCCATTCAGGCTGAAACTGAAGAAATGATGAAATCTGAAACAATGGCTTTGTTGAAACAAAGAGAGCCATTGCTCAGTGTAATTAACGCGGCTCGGGATAATGTGGCCAAGTCCGAAGAAATTTTTGCTCGCTTGAGTGAATTTGAATCAAGTCAGTAATCGTTGTAATAAACCTATGCGGAGAATTTTATGTATCAAATTAATGCCCTAAACCCAAAAGATGAAGGGCATCACACGCGTAAGCGGTTTGGACAGAATTTCTTACATGATCAACGTGTTATTGCCAAAATTGTACGTTCGGTAAATCCGCGTACTGGTGACAATATTGTCGAAATTGGTCCCGGTCTTGCCGCGCTTACATCGCCTTTAATTGGTGAATGTGATGCTCTAACTGTGGTTGAGCTGGACCGTGACTTAGCTGCAGGTTTGCCGGGCCGTGTGCCGCATCCTGAGCGCTTGACCATTGTTGAAACCGACGCGCTGAAATATGACTTTACCGAGCTGTTTGCCGAAGGCCGTCCTCTGCGCGTGGTTGGCAACTTGCCGTATAACATCTCGACTCCGCTGCTGTTTCATCTCTTGGAGTTTGGCGACAAAGTCAAAGACATGCACTTCATGCTGCAAAAAGAAGTCGTGGACCGTATTACCGCTTCACCGAATACTAAAGAATATGGTCGTTTATCGGTGATGATTCAATATTTCTGCAAACCGACGTTTTTATTTGAAGTGCCACCGGGCTCATTTAATCCGCCGCCAAAAGTCACCTCTGCGGTATTCCGTTTAGAGCCTTATGCCGTTAAACCGATTATGGCGAAAGATGAAAAAGCGCTTGCGCGTTTAGTTTCACATGTCTTTACTCAGCGCCGCAAGACCTTGCGTAACAGCTTAAAAGGCATGTTGGTTGAAGATGGTTTTGAAAATGCAGGGGTTGATCCAATGGCGCGTCCAGAAACCCTAACACTTGCAGAATTTGTCGCATTAGCAGATCAAATGGTGGCTTAAATAATTATGACTCGCAATATTCGCTATAACTATGTCATTGGTGATGTTCAAGGCTGTTTTGAAGCATTAAAAGCTTTACTGAAAGAGATTAAGTTTGATGCAGACCAAGATTTTATATGGTTTGCCGGTGATCTCGTCGCACGGGGTGAAAACTCGGTAGGCGCTTTGCGGTTCATCAAAAAATTAGTGGATAGTGAAGTTGCGGCGACGGTACTGGGCAATCATGATCTGACTTTGCTGGCATGCGCTCGTGGTATTAAGGATATCAATCCTAAAGACAATATCGATGATGTGATTCACGCTTTAGAAAGTGATGATTTGATTGATTGGTTACGCAAGCAGCCGCTGTGTCTATTTCCGAATGAGCAAACCATTTTGACTCATGCGGGTATTCCTTTGAATTGGACTGCGCAGCAAACCGCAGACTTGGCAAAGGAAGTGGAAGCGGTGATTGGTCATGACGACTTTGATGTGGTCGATGCGTTTCTTCAAGTGATGTACGGTAAAGAGCCGAACCTATGGTCGGATGATTTGTCTGGTCATGCGCGCTTACGCTGTATTACCAACTATTTGACCCGCATGCGCTTAACCGATGCAGAAGGTCGATTAGAGTTCAGTTTTAAAGATTCACTCGATGACCCTATGCCGAAGGGTTTTAAGCCATGGTTTGAGTTTGAGTCACAAGCAGCTCAGACCCATCAAATTCTTTTTGGTCATTGGGCTGCTTTACAAGGAAAAAGCATTTCAGCAAAAATCCAAAATGTGGATGGCGGATGTGTTTGGGGCAATCAGTTGATGGCCTATCGTTTAGAAGATCAGCGCATGTTTGCGGTCGATAACCCAGTGATGTAATGATTAAATGTAATCTAAGATATAAAAAAGGCCACATCGATGTGGCCTTTTTTATTGATCCGTATGAATTAATCAACGCGAATCCAAGTTTGGTTACGACCTAAGACTGAAACGCCAATACTTGCACGGATCGAAATACGTTTTCCTGTGCTGTTTAAGCGGACTTTAGCATCATAAACTTTGCCAGAAAGAGGGTCGATAATACGACCTTTTTCATAATTATTCGTATTATTAATTTGCTTTAAACCTTTAACAATTTCCATGCCGAGAATCGGTTGGTTGGTATAAGGCGCAGGGCACTTATTACAGTTTTTTTGCGGTGTATAGCCCGGACGTGGTGTAATTTTAATAATTTTACCGGTATAGGTATTATTTGATTCTTTGTGAATCGAAATAATTGCTTTAGCCGCTCCTGTTTTATCGTCAATTTGTTGCCACGTGCCAGCAATGTCATTTGCAAATGCACCATTCATCAATCCGAATGTGCAAAGGCTGAATAATATTTTTTTAAACATAATCGCTTGTCCCCGAGAAGCATGATTTATGAGCACGTATGTTAGAAAGTTTACGAGAATAGTCAACTTTAATTTAAAAATAATTTGAAGATATTCGGAATAAGAAAAACCGCCATGTCGGCGGTTTTTTTACTTGTTTGAGGTTACTCTTGGCGAATCCAAGTTTGGCTACGACCAAGTGCAGAAACACCCATATAGCCACGTAGCGTGAGACGTTTGCCACTGGCATTTAAACGGATTTTTGTGTCGTAAACTTTGCCTGAAAGAGGGTCAATAATACGGCCTTTGTCGTAGTTATTAGTGCCTTCAATATGTTTTAAACCTGTTAAGATATCAAGGCCTAAGATTGGCTTGTTTTTGTAGGGTGCAGGGCAGTTTACGCAGGTGTCGCGTGGTGTATAGCCCGGACGCGGCGTCACTTTGATGATTTTACCCACGAATGTGCCATTACTTTCTTTACGGATTTCAATAATGGCTTTTTGTGAACCTGTTTTATCATCAATTTGTTGCCAAGTCCCTGAAAGGTCTTGAGCAAAAGCTGAACCACTCATTACAGCAGCTAAGAATAAGAGGCTCACTTTTAATTTTTTCATCAGATATTCCCTGTAGGTGGTTCACCTATATCAAATCAATTTACTGAATAAATTTAAAATTTATTCAGCGCGAATCCATGTCTGTGTACGACCAATTGCGGAAATCCCCAGATATCCACGTAAATGTAAGCGCTTACCATTGGCAGAAATTTTGCCTTTTAAGCTGTAAATTTTGCCTGCTAAAGGATCAATAATTTTTCCTTGAGAGTAGGTATTTTCACTTTCAAGTTTCAGCCCCTTAAATACATCCATCCCTAAAATAGGCTGGTTGGTATAAGGTGCAGGGCAATTCACACATTTTTCCTTTGGTGTATAACCCGGACGTGGCGTCACTTTCACAATTTTGCCGGTATAGGTGTCTTTGGCATCTTTTCGAATTTCGATCAGTGCTTTAGGCGAACCGGTTTTATCGTCAATTTGTTGCCAAGTCCCTGTAAGATCTTGAGCATAGAGTGCAGAGCTTGTGACTACAGCACCAAATAATGCAGCCCATTTCAAACTTTTTTCGATCATATTAATAATCCTTTATCAATACACTTTGTGAGGGTTTATTGATCATACTAGGTAATATTTGAACTTAGAGCAACTACTCTAAGCCTAAATATTTACATTTTATTCGGGAAAGTTGACATGTTGCACAAAAGTGCCTTTACCAAAAATGTAACATCCACAGCACATCGTTCAATGTGTTGTGGTGTACCCTAGAATTTATATTAAGTTTATTTTTTATACAAAACAATCATTTAAAAGTGATTGCTCAGTCACATATTTTGTAGATAGAGTATGAAAGTTGGCAACCAGATTGCTGTGAATACTGCATTTACCGCCATGCCAAATGCCGCATAGCGCCCAGCAATGCTGCCGCGCTGCCAAGCTTGAGCTGTGCCAATTGCATGTGCAGCAAGTCCTAAGGCGAGTCCTGATGCACGTTCATCATGAATATTTTTGAGTATGATGGGTGAAAATGCTGCACCAATCACCCCTGATAAAATCACAATCAAAATCACCAAAGGAATCGGGGAATGCAGCAGCGTCGCAATGTTGATGGCAATAGGGGTCGTCACAGCTCGTGTAGCGAAAGCCATAATGGTTGGATCAGACAGATGCAGTAAATAAGCCAGCCCCATAGGGAGGGCAACGGCACTGATACTGGCAAAGACTAAAATCCCGCCTACGGCTTTTAATGGTAAGTCATCGTAACGCATCGCTGCTAAAGGAATGGCTAGAGCCACCGTGACATAGCCGAGTAAGTTATTGAATAGTGGATTCACCTGTGTCATATAACTTTCATAGGAAATGCCAAACAGATAGAGCATACCAATGACGAAAAACATCCCAATCACAATCACGGGGATTTGCGGTAATTTTTTATTAATGGGTTTTGCGACAAGATAGGCGATCAGGGTAATGATGAATCCAGAGAGGATTGAAAGCATGTTGATTCTCCTTATAGCCATTTCTTAGACATTTTTGCGTAGACCCACAGCGGTATGAGGGTGCTGACAAAGAGAACAATCAAAAATATCGGAATTTCATCGCCTAAATGCATCATCATCAGCAATGAGCCTGCACTAATGGGTAAGAAGGCAAAGGCACTTTCTTTCATGATTTTATTATTGGTGTCGACCAAACTGGCCGGAATTTTGTTGAATTTTCTCCAAAATGAAAGCACGATCAGTAAGCTAATCAGTCCGACGAGATTGCCTAATTCGGGGTGATTGAATTGCTTCATGACCCAGACCGCGCCTTCACGGAAAAGAATAATTAATGCAATAGTGCCTATCCAGGCTTTCCAGTCGATGCGCTTGATCCAGTCCATTTTTGTCTTTCGTTAAAATTATACAAATCAAGTTTTAACCGATTTAATCTTTAATTTCAAATTCTTCAAGAGGACGTTGGAATTGTTGCGCACGTGTTCCCAAAATTTCATCAATGGGTAAATGCGCCTGTTTAATCAGTTGTTCTAACTTATGCGGCGCAATGATGACATGCAAAATTAAGTTGCCTTGTTCATCATAACTTTCATTTTGGATCACATTGAGCGCATACAGTTGTGTTCTTAATTTACCATAAGCCGGTTTTAGATGGACTTCAAAGCTTTGAATTTGTCCCATTAAACATTCTTGAACCGCTTGGCGTAATAAGGGTAAACCTTTACCACTATGCGCAGAGACATAAACACGTTCCGGCTGATGTGGCTTGCCATAGATGATTTTAGGATCTTCGCCACTGACATCAATTTTGTTATAAACGCGCAGAATCGGAACATCGACACCAATTTCTTTCAGTACTTTTTCGACAGCCTCAATTTGTTCCATCATGTCCGGACTGCTGGAGTCAATGATATGTAACAATAAGGTCGCCTCTAACGTTTCTTCTAAGGTGGCTTTAAACGACTCGACTAATGAGTGCGATAAATTACGCACAAACCCTACAGTATCGGCGAGCACCAAGTTGCCGATACCATCCCAATGTAGACGGCGTAGGGTCGGATCAAGTGTCGCAAACAGTTGGTCTGCTGCATAGACATCGCTTTTCGCTAAATTATTAAATAAGGTCGATTTACCCGCATTGGTATAACCCACCAATGAAACAGTTGGAACAGCGGCTTTTTGACGTGCCACACGGCCTTGCATACGTGTTTGGCGGACTTTCTCAAGTTTCGCTTTGAGTTGTCCCATGCGGAGCTTGAGTAGACGACGGTCGGTTTCAAGCAGGGTTTCACCCGGTCCACGTAAGCCAATCCCGCCTTTTTGGCTATCGAGATCGCCGCGACTACGAATCAGTCGTGAAGCCATATGTTGTAATTGGGCCAACTCAACTTGCAATTTACCTTCATAGGTGCGTGCGCGTTGAGCAAAAATATCTAAGATTAATTCCGTGCGATCGACCACACGACATCGCATGATGCGTTCAAGATTACGTGCTTGGGCAGGGGTGAGGGCATGGTCAAAGATGACCAATTCTACTTCATGCTCTGCAACCACTTCTGCAATTTCTTCCGCCTTCCCTGAGCCAATAAATAATTTGGCATCAGGCTTAATACGCTGAGCATGCACATGCTGCAGAATATTGGCACCTGCAGATTGAGCTAGTAAGTGAAATTCTTCGGCATCAAGGTCTGCGAGCATTTGTACTGCTACGCTGACTAAAATTACGCGTTCACCGCTCGCTTGATGTTGATTTAAATTTTCCACTCAGCACACACTCCTGTTTAAAGATTCATTTTAGGCGAAAATGGAGTGCGAGGGTTAATCTAAGTGAGGGATTAATGGCTAAGTTGCTGTATGTTGTGCTATTCAATTAGAGAAAGCTGTGAAAGCTCAGTGCCAGTAAAAAAAGCACACTCATATATATCAGTGAAAAACCAGCAATGGCTTTTAAAGCTTGCCATGAAGAAATAGGAGGGGTATCTGAATGTGAGTGATTCATAATGCATAACCTTTAAAATCGATATAAAAATGATATTTGATTTTTAAAAACGATTAAAATGGAAAAATATTATCTTCGACTTCGGTTTTTATGATCAATGCAAAAAAACTGTCTTCGGTATATGATGATGAAAATTTACGCCAAATTGTGGCACCGTGTCATTTTAGTGAACCGTTTATGAATCAACCTCAAATCGTCAATACACCGCAAATTAATGTGTTTTCAAAATTTTATTTGTATTGTAAAAAAGTCGGTGCAGCAGCCGTTGCTGTGACGCAGGGTTTTTATTTGGTTTATCGTCATCAATTGTATAAAGACCCGAATAACCCGCAAAATACCCGCTATGTGCAGTATTTTTGTCGCAAGTTATGCAAAGTATTTAATCTTGAAGTCAAAGTACATGGTGAAATTCCACGTCAACCCGCCCTTTGGGTAAGTAATCATATTTCATGGTTAGACATTGCAGTTTTGGGTTCAGGTGCACGTGTTTTCTTTTTGGCTAAAGCTGAAATTGAAAAATGGCCAGTATTCGGTAATTTGGCGAAAGGCGGTGGCACGTTATTTATTAAGCGTGGCTCTGGCGACTCGATTAAAATTAAAGAACAAATTACGGGCTTCTTAAAACAAGATACGCCGGTACTCTTTTTCCCAGAAGCCACGACTTCGGATGGCAGCAAAATTAAAAAAATTCATGGTCGTATTTTAGGTGCAGCGATTGAAGCTGAGCGTCCAGTCCAAATTTGCTTAATTTGCTATGTGAATCAGGACGGTGAACTCGATAATATTGCGCCCTATGTCGGAGACATTAGCTTTGATCGACATGTCAAAAATGTCTTAGAAATGCCGAATGTCACCGCGCATCTGATGACATTGCCCGCAATTGATTCGGCAGGTCATACTGTTGAAAGCTTGACGCAAGAAGTGCAGCAAAAAATGAATCAGGGATTAGCAGAGCTTCAAGCCAAAGTTCTTAAAGCGCCAGTTCCAGTTGAAGCTAAATAATTTAATGATACAGGCTGTAAGGGGATGCCTTTGCAGCACGATGCTTACATAAAACCTTCGAGCGGCAACCAAGAGATAAATTTCACCCCTGCTTTTTGCCACCACTTGATTTTCGGTTCACGTAGATAAATACGCGTTTGACCATTTGATAGCTTAATTTTCCAATTGATTTGTTGGTCTGCATTGAGCACCAACTTATAGGCATATTTACTCAAATTTTCATCCATGGTGTAGTGGACGGCTTTGGCTAAACGTGGGCTATTCAGTAATACCCCAATTTCAGTATTTAAATATGCTGAGCGAGGGTCAAAGTTAAATGAACCAATAAAAACTTGTTTTTCATCAATTGCCATCAGTTTGGCATGCAGACTCGAACGGCTTAAACCTTTCAGACTAACTTTAGATTTTTCCGCCAACTCTTTGGTATTGGTGTTGAGGTTTTCTGCATCAGGTCTAGAGAGAAATTCATAGAGTTGAACGTCGTGTTCCAATAGATCTTGGCGATATTTGCTATAAAAAGCATGAACTAATGGTACGTCATTGGCCTGGAATGAGTTGGTCAAAACTCTGACTTTCACGCCATCGGCACTGAGGTTTTTTAGGCGTTCCGCACCTTGTTTTTCTGGAACAAAGTAGGCTGAAACGATATCGACACTTTGCTCCGGTTTATCTAAACGGTTGAGGAGCTGAAAGTTGAGGTGCTCTTCTTTTTTGGCCTTAGATTTGATTTTGCTCGGGGAGTCTTTGACCACTTCGGCTTTGACCCAGTCAAATTGGATTTTATTGTTGAGCCAGTCATCAAAGGCATGTGAACGGTTGGCTAAGTCCAAATAATTGACCACAGTGGCTTCTTGGTTATAGTCATCGAGTTGTTGTTTGAGACTGTCAAAGCGCAAGCTATAGTGGCGTGGATTGACCAATTGGCGTACTGGAAAGGCATAATCATCATTCCAATATTCATCAAAAGAATGAATGATTTCATCGGATGCCGCACCGACCAACATGACGTCGACATCGGAAAATTGATAATTATCACTGACGTTATAGTATTGGTTACTCATATTGCGACCACCAATCAGAGCAATTTGATTGTCTGCAATAAAGCTTTTGTTGTGCATACGGCGGTTGATGCGTTTTAGATCCAGCACCATATCGACAGGGCGGAAATGTCGGAAGCGGTAGGGATTATACAGTTTGACATCAATATTGGCATGTTGGTCGAGTGCCATATAAATGCCTTCCATTTTTTTGGCATTGTTGTCATCGACCAATAAACGAATTTTCACCCCACGATCTGCAGCTTTGATCATGGCATGTAGGGCCAAAGCACCAATTTTGTCGTTATCCCAAATATAGTATTGTAGATCTAAACTTTTTTCGGCTTTATTGATTAGCTCGATTCGAGCCGCTAAGGCTTCTAATGGGTCATAAAGAACGTGGTAACCGGTTAAGTCTGGATTTTGTTCACGTAGCGGCAACACAATTTTGGCAAGGCTAGTATCGTCTGTAGGAGTATTAAAGGCATATTCCACAGGTTGAGTGTGCTGTTTAGGCAAGGTACTACATGCAGATAAAGTCAAAACAAGGCTACAACTCAGCAAAACCGCCTTAGTGCGGTTGTGTATGAAGGGCAAATTTTGCTGTTTCGGTGTAGCTGAGTTCATACTGTTAGACATACTAAAAAATTTGATTTGAGTATAAGTGTCAGCTGTGAAAAGATAAATATAGTGACCGAGTTTTCTCGTTAGGCAAATTGTAGAGCAAATGTATGTGGGAATTAGATTCCGTAGTGATGTATTTTTATATCGGGTTGGCTGTGCTGGGCGTTTGGGCAATTTCCCAAGCTTGGTTAAGTCAGTCACGCACGGAAACGATTCATCCGTTTAAAGCCTTCGTACATTTGTTGGCATTTTATCTTTCGTATTTACTTATCCCTTTGTTCTTCTTTAGCTTTTATGCAGGCTGGAGTGGCTATTATTCACTACATGAAGCGATTTTTGTCGGTGCTGTTACGGGGCTTTTGTGCTATGCCCGATTTATCGAGCCGCACATGATTCAGGTGAAAAAATGCCAATATCAATTAAACGAAACACGACAATTATTAAAGCCAGTTCGCATTGCTTTAATTGGTGATTTACACATTGGTTTATTTTCAGGTCATGAACGTCAGTTAAAAATGATCGTCGATAAAATCAATGCGCAAAATCCTGATTTGGTCGTGGTTGCAGGGGATTGGACTTACGAGCCAGAAAATAAGTTAGCTGAAGAATTGGCTGTACTGAAAAAAATTATTGCTCCAATTTATTCGGTGAATGGTAATCATGATGAGCAATATCCCGGTCCGCCTATTCAAGCGCTGTTAAAACATGCATTAGAAAGTAATCATGTGGTGGATATCGAAGGGCAAGTGGTGGAATTTAATGAGTTTCGCTTATTAGGCGTTGGGGATTTGTGGGCAGGTAAAGCCGATATGCGCTATTTGCCAGAATTGCCACAAGATAAGCCTTGGATCATTTTGTCGCATAATCCAGATACCGTCGATATGGTACCTAAACTTCCGGGACGACCATTGATGTTGTCGGGTCATACACATGGTGGACAAGTGGAATTGCCATGGTTGACCGATTATGTAATGAAAAAAGTGTCGATTTTAGGTCATAAAAAAGGGCTATATCAGCATGACAATGCAGATGTCTTTGTCACTGTTGGTACGGGCATGGTTGGGGTACCTTTCCGTTTTCTTGTGCCACCGACCATTGATATTATCGAGTTGGTTTAATCAAAAACTACCGTTCATTATCGCTAAACGGTTTGGTGAATGTTCTTCTTGATGTAGAGCTACAGGCCTTGTTTGGTTAATAAAATTGAATCGTGCCATTCATTTGCTGTTTGAAATTAAGTGAATGACCGTGTCTTGCAACATAAGATGTGTATTGCTACTCAGTGGGATCTAAGCTGCATGCATGAATTTAATTATTTAAAATGCTGTCAACTACAGAGTATTCATCAGTTCATTGACTCAATTTGAGACATAAAAAAGCCAGCAATATGTGCTGGCTTTTTTATTATGTACAGATTAAACCTGATTATTCACATCATCATTTTTGGTTTCGCGAATCATTAAGAACGCGATCAATGAAAGGATTGATGCCGCAGTTAGGTAGTAACCTACTGCATATAAACCATAGCCAGTTGCAAGTTTAGTTGCGATCAGTGGTGCGAAAGATGCACCAAAAATACCTGCCATGTTAAAGGTTAAAGCTGAACCTGTGTAACGTACAGACGTTGGGAAGATTTCAGACAATACCGTACCAATTGGACCATAGGTTAAACCCATGATCGCAAGACCGATACATAGGAATAAGAACACCATCGCAGTACTGCCAGACTCAAGCATGCTTGAGAAGACTAAGCCAAACAATGCAGATACAACACATACCGCAATCGAAGTCGTTTTACGACCAAATTTTTCAGCAAATACAGCAGAAAGTGGAATGAAGGCAGCAAAACAAAGTGTGGCAACCAGTTGAAGTTTTAAAAATTCTTCACGTGTGTAACCAAGCTGGGTTGTACCCCATTGTAAAGCGAATACTGTGGTTAAGTAGAACACTACAAATGTACAAATCGCGGCAATCGTACCGAGAATTAACATCCCCCAGTGCTTAGTGATCACTTCTTTGAACGGAATATTTACTTCTTTTTGCTTATCCAATACTTTTTGGAACGCTGGTGTTTCATGTAATTTTAAACGAATCCACAGACCGACAATAACCAATAGCGCACTTGCAATGAATGGAATACGCCAACCCCATTGCATAAACTCAGCTTCAGACATGAAGTGACCTAAGGTCAAGAATGAGCCTGTTGCAAGAATAAAGCCGATTGGCGCACCTAATTGAGGGAACATACCATACCAAGCACGTTTGCCTTCTGGCGCATTTTCAGTTGCAAGTAGCACGGCACCTGACCATTCACCACCTAAACCCAGACCTTGACCTAAGCGACAAAGTGCAAGCATGAGCGGAGCAGCGATACCAATTTGAGCATAGGTTGGAAGCAAGCCGATACATACTGTAGAAATCCCCATGGTGAGGAGAGCGGCAACTAATGTGGCTTTACGACCGATACGGTCACCTAAATGGCCAAAGAATGCTGCACCAATCGGGCGAGCAATAAAGGCAATCGCAAACGTTGCTAGAGATTGAATCGTTGCGGTTGTTGGATCTGTACTTGCAGGGAAGAACAGATGCGGGAAGATAATTACAGCCGCAGTTGCATAGATGTAGAAATCGAAGAATTCGATTGTGGTACCTACAAGACTTGCTGTAAGTACGCGGAATTTTGAATTTGTTGGTTGCTGTTCAGTGGCAGCAGCACTTGAAGACGCCATGGTGGACCTTACACTTACTAAAAATAATTGAACTTAGTTTTAAAAGCGTAATCTTTTTAAAAAAGGCGTAATTTCTTAAAAAAATACGAAATACCAACTTACGGACTGCGGAATTAGGGTCACTAAAGAATGCAGTGTCAGTGGGTTATATCACGTAGAGATAAATCGACAGGAAATGTGATCCTGCACCTATCAATACAAAAATATGCCAGATAGCGTGTGTATATCTTACCTTTTTTAAGGCATAAAACAATGCACCGATTGTATAAGATAGCCCGCCAATGATCAGGTAGGTTAAAGCTTGATCAGATAAAAAGCGTTGCATATCATCCATTACCAGTACTGCAAGCCATCCCATCACCAAATAAGCAATCAACGAAATCTTTTGAAAACGATGAATGAAAATTAATTTGAATAGTGTTCCAATAGCGGCAATAACCCACAGTGCAATGAGTAAATAATGCGCTTTTGCGGTAGGCAGTGCGATTGCCAGAAACGGGGTGTAAGTACCTGCAATTAAATAATAGATTGCGGTATGGTCGAGTTTTTTGTACCAACCACGGCGCTCAGGAGACTCTGCGAAGTGATATAGACTCGAAGCCGAAAATAATAACAGCATACTGAATGCATACACCCAAAGTGCAAGCCATTGTCCAGTTGGAAGGTATGATCCTTTTAAAATCAGTAGGATACCTGCGATAGCAGACAACGCTGCACCGAAAGCATGGGTATAGAAATTCAGTCTTTCTTCAGCTGGGTCATAAGCTAAAAGGTGGGGAGCATTCATAACGTATCTTTTATAATAATTTAAATATACAAGTGTATAGTAATTCAATTTTGCTTTTGGTGTAAGAAGATTTAAAATTGTTTTGCAAATTTATCTAGGTTTATATTATGTCATCTTTGGCTTCTCCCTCTACGCAAGAGCAGCAATTTTTAGCAGCCTTTCAGCAAGCCATTGAAACACAGCGTTTTGATCGCATGATCTTGAGTCAGTATAAAGGTGAATTAGACCAATTAGAAAAAATGACCTTACGAGTCATTTCGCTGCAAGGTGAGTCATTTCGCTGCAAGGTGAGTCATTTCTCAGCTGTTTATATCGTTACAAAACCCAAGACATCACCAAAAACTATCCAATCGCATCCGCATATCAACAAGTCGAAAGTTTATTGAGTTGTTGTAAGCAAGCCAACCTGATGACCTTGGATGAAGAAATTCAGCTCAAAAAAAATAAAAAGAAAGCGATGCTAAGCATCAGCAAAAAGCAGCCAGCCTTAGGGAAAATTCCTACGGAGCAGCAAGGACATGATCGAGCGAAACATCGCTATGTCGATCAAAACAGTTATTTCTTACAGCCACTCGGTATTACGGATGCAAAAGCACAAATTATTCCGAGCATGGCACGTAAATGGAAACAAATTAATAAATTTGTAGAAATTTTTTCAGGCGCTTTAAGCCAGATCAAAGAGACCAATCAATCTCTACATGTCGTGGATTTTGGTTCAGGTAAAGGCTATCTGACTTTTGCACTATATGATTATTTAGCAAAACACCAGCAAGTGCCTAAAGTGACAGGGGTTGAGCTGAATCCGAAAATGGTGGAATTTTGCCAAAGCGTTGCGCAGCAGTCGAATTTTAGCAAACTCGATTTTTTCCAAGGCGATGTGCGTACATATGCGCCTGAGCGCTTAGATGTCATGATTGCGCTGCACGCCTGTGATGTGGCAACGGACTTTGCGATTCATACCGGTATTCGATTAAATGCGCAAATGATCATGTGTGCGCCGTGTTGTCATAAAGAACTGCGTCCGCAATTGAAAGCGCCGCAAGTACTTGCACCGATGTTGCAATTTGGTATTCATGCAGGCCAGCAAGCAGAGATGCTTACTGACACGATTCGTGCACTTTTATTAAAAGCATATGGTTATGAAACCAAAGTCTTTGAATTTGTGGCACTTGAACATACCAGTAAAAATAAAATGATCTTGGCAACCAAACGTGCAGACTATGTCGAACCTGATCAAGCGGTATTGGCACAGATTCAAGCTTTAAAAGACATGTATGGCATTCAAAAGCATTCGTTAGAATTATTGTTGAATGATCAATGGGACCAGCAAGATATTGGCTGTAAATGCTAAAGGATGAAGGGATGCAGCAGTTAAATATTCAATTCGGACCGTGGGAGCAACTGGCATCTGCAGCTCGACCGATACGTGAACAGGTCTTTATTTTAGAACAGCAGATATCGCCCGCGGATGAGTGGGATGCAGAAGATGCGATTTCACTGCATTTTATTGTTCATGATGGGATGAAAGCTGTTGCAACTGCTCGTTTGTTGAAAAATAACAGTATCGGCCGTGTTGCTGCTTTAAAGGCTCATCGCGGTCAGGGGATTGGTAAAATCTTGATGCAAGCCATCATTCAACAAGCGACATTAGAGCAACGTGAATATTTAAAACTATCTTCACAAGTGCATGCTATCCCTTTTTATGCAGCGTTGGGTTTTGTTGTTGAAGGTGATGAATATTTAGATTGTGGTATTCCGCATCAAGATATGTATATGGCTTTGGCTTAAATACTTAAAATTGGACAGCTATAAATAAAAAACGCTTAATATTTTAAGCGTTTTTTATTTGCATAGATTGGGTCAAAGCTTAGTGACCATGATCATTCGATGCAGTAGGTTCAGGGCTCATGTCATCCATATGTGCATGTTGTTCTTCGGTCATATGCATATCTGCTGCAGTCGGCGCAGAAGCTTCACGAGCTGCTTGATCAGCTTGCGCCTTTTTCAACGCTTCTTCTGACATCACAGGGGCATTTTTAAATGCATGCTGTTGAGTATTGTCTTTTTTCTGTTGGCTCGGCATATAGTCTGGTTCATTGGTCACAGCAAGCCAGAAAATACCCATGAATAGCGCACCTAAAATACAGAAGATAATCAGTGCTTTCCAGCCCCACGGTGATTTTTCAGGAGAAGTATGATCAGTCATAACAAGCTACTCAATCGGATAAAAAGAAATCAAAAAACTTGTTACTTTATAACATAAAACAGATGAGAGTTCGCTTAAAATCTAGACTTGTTTGCAAACACGCGAATGCGAAGGAAAATTAAAAGGAGCCGAAGCTCCTTTTGATGTGATTGAACAGCAAAATTTGCATGCTCAAAATGAATAATTAAATCTTCTCAGCTTTCGCCACTTTGTCTTTCAGCAATTGCGGTGCTTTGAAGCGTTCGCCATATTTTGCTTCTAGTGTATTGGCACGCAATAGCGCTTTTTCCAAACCATATTGATTTAAAAATTGAAGTGCACCACCTGTCCAAGGGGCAAAACCAATCCCGAAGATTGAACCGATATTGCCATCGACAGTCGATTCCAAAACACCTTCTTCTAGGCAGCGTAGCGTATCGAGCGACTGTACAAATAGGAAGCGGTCAATCATTTCCTGTTCAGAAATAGCATTATCTTTCTGCCATTTACTCAAGCCTTCCCAGAGGTGCTTTTTACCGCCTTCAGGATATTCATAAAAACCTGCGCCGGCAGCTTTACCTTTACGGCCAAACTCATGAATCATCGTTTGAATCACGTCATCCACTCCTGAGCGAGGCAGGTCTTTGCCTTCAGCTTGCAAGGCTTTACGTGTCTCGGCCGCGACATGTTCAGAGAGTGTTAAAGACACTTCATCTTGAATCGCCAATGGGCCTACAGGCATGCCAGCTTTTAGTGCAGCCATTTCAATGCGGGCAGGGTGTACGCCTTCAGACAGTAGACGTAAACCTTCTTGTACAAAAGTGCCAAAGATACGGCTGGTAAAGAAGCCGCGACTGTCATTCACCACAATTGGTGTTTTGCCAATTTGCTGTACATAGTCATAGGCTTTGGCTAAGGTTTCAGCTGACGTGTTTTTACCTTTAATTATTTCGACCAATTGCATTTTATCGACAGGGCTAAAGAAATGCAGACCGATAAATTTAGCTTGATCTTGAGATGCATTGGCTAAGCCTGAAATTGGCAAGGTTGAGGTATTGGATGCAAAAATACCGCCATCTGCCAAATAGGTTTCTGTTTCTTGCGTCACTTTGGCTTTCAATTCGACATTTTCAAACACAGCTTCAATGATCAAGTCGCAGCCTTGTAAATCTGCCGCATTTGCAGTGGCATGAATCAGTCCTAAAACTTGATCACGTTTTTCTGCACTTAAACGGCCTTGAGATACTTTTTTATCTAGCAGTTTTTGGCTATAGGCTTTGCCTTTTTCAGCAGCCTCAAGAGAAACATCTTTGAGTACAACTGCAATGCCTTTTGATGCTGTGGCATAAGCAATGCCTGTACCCATCATGCCTGCACCCAAAATGCCGACTTTAGTGGCTTGCCATTTCGCCACGTCTTTTGGACGGCTTGCACCTGACTTAATGGCGTTAAGACCATGCCAAAAGGTGCCGATCATGTTTTTAGAAATTTGACCAGTTGCAAGGTAAGTAAAATAACGTGATTCAATCGTGAGCGCCGTATCGACATCGACTTGAGCGCCTTCAACCGCAGCCGACATAATGGCTTCGGGTGCAGGGTAACAGCCCTTGGTTTTGTCACGCAGCATAGCAGGGGCAATGGCGAGCATTTGCGCCACTGCAGGTGAAGATGGCGTACCGCCCGGAATTTTGTAGCCTTTTACATCAAAGGGCTGCTGTGATTTTGGATTAGCTTTGACCCAAGAGATGGCTTTATCCATCAATTCTTCAAGGCTATCTACCGTGTCTTGAATCAGTCCCAGTGATTTAGCTTTATCGACACCAATTTGTTTGCCTTCCATCAGGAGCGGAAATGCATTCTGCAGACCTAATAAACGTACCATACGTACAATACCGCCACCGCCCGGCAGTAAGCCTAAGGTCACTTCTGGTAAGCCAAATTTCGCCTTAGCATCATTCAGCGCAATACGATAATGACAGCCAAGAGCTAACTCCCAGCCACCGCCAAGCGCTGTGCCATTTAAGGCTGCGACAACTGGAATGCCACGGGTTTCGATATAACGAAGTTTGGCTTTCATCTCTTCAATCATATTGAAGAATTCAGTTGCATGCTCAGGTGTAGCTTGAATCAGTTCGTCTAAGTCGCCGCCGGCAAAGAAGGTTTTTTTGTTCGATCGGAAAATGATCCCTGCGATGTTTTCGTCAGCTTGCAGTTTGTCTAGTGTTTCAGCCAGTGCCGTACGGAAGTCTGCATTCATGGTGTTGGCAGATTGGTTTGGAGAATCTAAAGTTAAAATGACGATATTGTCGGCATTTTTGTCAAATTGAATTGCGCTCATTTTTATTCTCCTTATACCAACTCAATAATCGTTGCGATGCCCATACCGCCGCCTACGCACAAAGTCGCTAAACCGCGCTTTTTACCTTGGCGTTCCAGTTCATCCATCAGGGTTCCTAAAATCATGGCGCCTGTTGCACCCAGCGGATGTCCTAATGCAATTGCGCCGCCATTCACATTGACTTTGGCAGGGTCAACGTTGAGTTCGGTCATAAAACGCATCACGACTGCTGCAAAAGCTTCATTCACTTCAAACAGGTCAATATCATCAATGGTTAAGCCAGCTTTGGCTAAGGCTTTACGTGCAGCAGGTGCAGGGCCGGTCAGCATAATGGTCGGGTCTGCGCCCACTAATGCAGTTGCGAGCACTTTGGCACGTGGCTTTAGGCCTTGTTCTTTTACGGCTTTTTCAGAGGCAAGCAACACCACTGCAGCGCCATCGACAATGCCCGATGAATTGCCTGCATGGTGTACATGGTTAACAGCACCCACTTCAGGATATTTTTGTAAGGCGATGGCATCAAAGCCCATTTGCCCCATCATGGCAAAACTTGGATTGAGCTTGCCTAAGCCTTCTGCTGTGGTCGTTGGTTTAATAAATTCATCTTTGGCTAAAATAGTCACGCCTGCTTTGTCTTTAACAGGAACGACAGATTGGTCAAAATAACCATTGGCTTGAGCTGCGGCTGCTTTTTGCTGAGAGTTGGCTGCAAAGGCATCCACATCTGCTCGGCTATAACCGTCAATGGTGGCAATTAAATCTGCCCCAATGCCTTGTGGTATAAAATCACAGGCCATATTGGTTTCAGGGTCGAGCGCCCAAGGGCCGCCATCTGAGCCCATTGGCACACGAGACATCGACTCTACACCGCCAGCCACCACAAGGTCTTCCCAGCCAGAGCGGACCTTTTGCGCTGCCATATTCACGGCTTCTAAACCTGATGCACAAAAACGGTTGATCTGGACGCCTGCTACATCATTGTCCCAACCTGCTGCAATCGCTGCGGTTTTGGCAATGTCCGCGCCTTGATCACCAATGGGAGTCACACAGCCCAGTACAATGTCGTCTACTGCAGCTGTGTCAAATTGATGGCGGTTTTGCAATTCGTTCAATAAACCGGTCAGTAGGCTGATTGGTTTGACTTGGTGCAGCGAACCGTCTTTTTTACCTTTGCCGCGCGGTGTGCGAATGGCATCAATAATGTAAGCCTCGCTCATAATCCTGTCCCTATGATCTATAAATTTTTATTGGTTTTTTGAGTGTACGGATTAATCAAGCCAGTGCAATGATGAGAACGGGCGAGTCGTTTGATATTTTTGGTCAACGCTTGCTGCTGAATAAGGTCAAAATCAAACTGCATATTGATACCGAGGGTCGGTTAAGATCAGTTGCTATCGATTCAGTACAAATTGAAGATCTGCTTATGCATAAAAATGTGAAGCGAGTGTTGAAAAGTCTGGCTTGGCTTGTTTTTGCTGGCTGCTTAGGTTTTGTATGCATAATCGTTTTTTATATTTATATGATTTATGGCATTCATCCTTCAGATGAAGGGACGGGCGGTTTAGCCTGTGAGTATGATCGAAATGATCATGTGACCAAGGCAGAAATGTATCGGATACAGGATGGCAAACGCGTGATCACGCCCGTCGATCCATTGCTTTGTCAAAAACAACGTGCAGATTTTCCGAAATAAAAAACCTGATCAAGATCAGGTTTTAGAGAATGCTATTTTTGAATATTGCTTAGTGATAACCATGTAATTGGCGATATAGGCCTGGTGTTACACCGGTCCACTTTTTAAATGCGCGGTGGAAAGTACTTGTTTCACTAAAGCCGACTTGCTGTGCAACATCTTCAAGCGTTAAGTCTGGGTTAAGCAATAAGTGAATTGCAGCATCTCGACGTAAAGCATCTTTTACACCTTGGTAGCTCTTACCTTCAGCGGCTAAACGACGACGTAGTGTTTGCGGCGATAGATACAGCATTGACGCAACATCGTTCAAGGTTGGCATTTCTTCACCAATTTGACTCTTCAGCACATCACGGATACGAGATGTTAATGAATTGGTATTTTTAAATTTAACCAATAACTGTGCAGGAGCTGCTTTTAAGAATTCTTCAAGCGTTTCTTCGTTTTGACGAATGGGTAAATCTAAATAATCCGCTGCAAATGTAATTTCAGTTCGTGGTGTATCAAACTGCATGACAGGTGCAAAAAACAAGGCATCATATTCGTCAGCATGTTCAGGTCGTTCATAACCGAAGTGTACGCGTTCTAAAGGCAGACGACGTTCAATCAACCAAGAAGCGAGACCATGCCAAATCATCAGCATACTTTCTGTAATGAAATGGTCTGGGTCCATAGATTTTGGAATTTGAGGAACTAAACGTGCTTCGTGCTTATCACGTTCTAGTGTCACCGACCATTCATCACCAAACAGTTTGTAGAACTGCGAAGACAGTTCAAGTGCATCACCGAGGGTTTTAGCATGAATAATCAATTGGCACATAATGGCAAAAGTACCCAAGCGGCGCGGCTGAATATCAAAACCGACGTGTTCGTCTTGGGTCACCATCCACAACATTTTAATAAAACGTGTGTATTGTTCAGGTGAAATACGCGCTTTGGGTTGGCGTAGAAGTTCAGCCTCAATGCCAACATGAGACAATAAAGTTTCGACATCCATGCCGAGACGTTTCACACCAGTTAAGGCTGCGTTGACGAAATGGATACTGATCGTATCACGACTCATGTTTAATCCTTCAGTCTCTTTAATGTTCACAAATGTTTGACCTAAATGACGCTAAAAAAAGAAATCATGGCAATTTACAACAGCGGTTTTACCATTTTTACATGGTAAATTGCCGAAACTATCAAGGTAAATGGCTGAACATGACATTGTTTTAATCATTTTATATTTCTACCATGGATAAAAAATCTACACAATTAGAGAAAAATATCCATGGAAGCTGCTTTAAAAGGATTGAAAGTACTCGACTTTTCGACATTACTCCCAGGGCCATTTGCGACCTTGTATTTGGCTGACATGGGTGCGGAAGTTGTGCATATTGAGTCACCGACGCGTCCCGATCTGGTTCGTTTGATGCCACCTTATGCCAATGGGCAAGCCACAGCGCATAGTTATTTAAATCGCAATAAACAATCCATCGCATTAGATTTAAAAGATCCGAAAAGTATTGAATTGATCAAAGCCAAAATTTCAGATTTTGATGTCGTCGTAGAACAATTTCGTCCAGGTGTCATGCAACGCCTGGGTTTGGATTATGCAGATTTGGCCGAAATTAATCCGCGACTTATTTACTGCTCGATTACGGGTTATGGTCAAACTGGGCACTACAAAGACCGCGCAGGGCATGACATCAATTACTTGGCTTTATCAGGCATTTCAGGTCATAGCGGACGCCAAGATAGTGGCCCGCCACCGATGGGGATTCAAATCGCCGATGTCGCAGGCGGATCAATGCATGCAATTACTGGCATCTTAGCTGCGGTGATTGAGCGTTACCGTAGCGGTTTAGGGCAATATATTGATATTTCCATGACCGATTGTGCCGTCGCATTGAACAATATGGCTGCAGCTGGCGTATTGGCTGCCAATGCGGTAACCGCGGCAGAAACTGCACATCTGAATGGCGGAAGTTTCTATGACTATTATCGAACTCAAGATGGTCGTTATCTGTCTATAGGTGGTCTAGAGCCGCAGTTTTTACATGGATTGGCGCAAATTCTAGATTTACCCGCTTTAGCGACGCAAGGCATGTCATTTGATTCACAATATCAGACTGAAATTAAGCATGCAGTTGCCAGCAAGATACTGACCAAAACATGGGATGAGTGGAAAATGATCTTTGCCACTCAAGATGTCTGTGTGGAGCCAGTTTTAAGTTTGGATGAAGCTCTAAATTCACAATTGGCCCAAGAGCGGCATTGGTGTGTTGAAGTTCCGCTACAAGAAGGCGACACAATGACACAAACTCAACTGGCATGCCCAATTAAATTTTCTAGATCAGCATTGATTTATACCCATGTGGGTAAAACTTTAGGTGCGGATAATTGGTTATGAATGGTATGAAAAAAGGTTATAAGTTAAACAATAAAACCTTTAAAATCTCTTAATTAGATAAATATCCATATAAATATTGAGCGTTGTTAACAAAAAAATAAATAAATTATACAAATGTGAGAGTATTATATGAGCTATTAACACAATTGGTATATAGGTCTCCAAATGAAAATAGCTGTGAGTAAACTTGGATCTTTATATCTTAGCCTCGGAATAATGCTTGCGGGTTCAGCAACCCAAGCGGCAACTGCTGCAGATGCTTTCAGTTCTGAAAGCCCATGGATGTTCGGTGATTGGAACGGTCAACGAACAGCGCTTCAACAGAAAGGTTACGATTTTAGTTTTAGTTATGGTGGCGAATTAGCCACTTTGTTAGATGCAAAGCATGCTTCAAGTCATGGCACTGAATATGCAGATCAATTTGTTATAGGTGCTCACTTAGACTTAGAAGAGATAGCAGGCTGGAAGGATACCGAAGCGCAAATTAACATTACAGAGCGTAATGGTCGATCTCTCTCTCAAACCTCTGGTGCTTTAAATGGCCAATCTACAGGTGTTGAAAATGGACATTTAAGCTCAGCACAAGAGGTATGGGGTCGCGGTCAAACTTGGCGTTTAACAGACTTTTGGATCAAGAAAAAATTCTTTGATCAAAAATTAGATATCAAAGTCGGACGTTTTGGTGAGGGTGAGGATTTTAACAGTTTCGATTGTGATTTTCAGAACTTAGCTTTATGTGGTTCACAAGTAGGTAACTGGGTGGGCGACCAATGGTACAACTGGCCAGTTTCACAATGGGCGGCTCGTGTTAAATACAACGTAAACCCAGAATTTTATGTACAAACTGGTGTGTATGAATACAACCCTGAAAATCTAAAACGTGGTAAAGGTTGGAACTTGAGTACTGATGGTTCTAAAGGTGCGATTATTCCTGCTGAAGTGGTGTGGACTCCAAAAGTGGGGACACAAAAGCTACCGGGTGAATACCGTGCAGGTTACTACTACAGTACCGCTGATGCCGATGTCATTGATAGCCCAGTAAATGAAAAAGATCACCATCAAGGTGGTTGGATTGTGGCGAAACAACAACTGACAGCACACAAAGACGATGCTTCACGTGGCTTAAGCGGTTTTGTGAATGTCACCGTGCATGACTCAGACACCAACAATGTGAGTGATATGCAAAACATTGGCTTGGTCTACAAAGGTGCATTCGATGCACGTCCTCAGGATGAAATTGCGATTGGTTTAGGTCGTATCAGCATTAATGATGATGTGAATGATGCCAATAACAGCGTTGATGCACGCGGTCTACAAAGTGAAGAGTATGACGCAGAAATTTACTACGGTATTCATGCAGCAAACTGGCTGACTATTCGTCCAAATATTCAATATATCCGTCACGTCGGTGCTTACAAAAATGGTGAGAATGCGTGGGTCGGCGGTATCAAATTTCAAACAGCATTTTAATTGATGTCAAATTAGAGTTCTTATAAAAGCAATTCGGTAATTCTGAGAAAAATTACGATATTTCCTCTTGAATTGTTTTTGTAACAACTTCTCTTTGCGACATAAAAATGGTGGTGTGTTGAATGTGTTTCACGCACCGAATACAACATTCGACAATAGAGGTGGTCAACATGAGCAACCCATCTACTGGAACTGGGATGCGAACTTTTACCGTCGTTGTGATGGCAGTTTTCGCCTTAGTTCTATTGATTGGTGGTATCTGGCTGGCAGTCCTTGGCGGTTCTTGGTACTACATAATCGCCGGCCTGTTAATGCTGGCTTCAGCAATATACTTAAGAAAAATTCAAAACAGTTCTTTATACATTTATGCAGCGTTGATGCTGGGTACAGTGATTTGGGGACTTTGGGAGGCAGGTTCTGACTTTTGGGCACTTGCACCGCGTTTTGATATTTTAGGCTTATTGGGCCTTTGGTTACTGATTCCTGCCGTGACACGCGGTATGGAAAATGGCAAAACTGCGAAAATTGCATTATCAGGCACATTGGTGATTGCGATTATCGTGATGATCTATTCAATTTTTAATGATCCACAAGAAATTCACGGTGAAATTAAAAATGCACAACCTCAAACAGCCAAAGCGATTGAGGGTATTGCTCCTGAAGATTGGCCTGCCTATGGTCGTACACAAGGTGGTGTACGTTATTCTCCACTTACCCAAATCAATAGCGACAACGTTAAAGATTTAGAAGTAGCATGGACTTTCCGTACAGGTGAGTTACCAACAGAAAATGACTCAGGTGAAACCACAAACCAAGTCACTCCGATTAAAGTCGGCAATGACATGTTTATGTGTACAACTCACCAACGTTTAATTGCACTTGATCCTGCTACAGGTAAACAAAAATGGGCATTCGATCCTAAACTTAAAGCGGACAATACCTATCAACATTTAACATGTCGTGGTGTGTCTTATTTTGACGCTGCAAATACCACTCAGTTTGCAAAAAGCTTAGAGAACAAACGCTCGACTTCAACTGAATGTCCGCGCAAAGTGATCTTGCCTGTAAATGATGGTCGTTTGGTTGCAGTCAATGCTGACACAGGTAAGGCATGTAGTGATTTTGGTCATAACGGCGAAGTCGATCTACAAAAAGATATGCCTTATCCGTATCCGGGCGGTTATATCCCAACTTCACCTCCAGTGGTTACTGGCACAACCATTGTGATTGGCGGTTCAACAACTGATAACTTCTCGACTAAAGAGCCATCTGGTGTCATCCGTGGTTATGATGTTAATACTGGTGAATTATTATGGATCTTTGATACGGGTGCACAAGACCCGAATGCTATGCCTGGCGAAGGAAAAACCTTCTCTGTTGCTTCTCCAAACGCATGGGCACCTTTAGCATATGATGAAAAATTAGATATCGTCTATGTTCCAACAGGTGTGGGTACTCCGGATATCTTCGGTGGTCACCGTACGCCATTAGATGAACGCTATGCAAACTCAATGCTTGCGATCAATGCATCGACTGGTAAATTGATTTGGAATTTCCAAACCACACATCATGATTTGTGGGATATGGATGTACCATCACAACCTTCATTGGCAGATATCAAAGATAAATCAGGTAATATTGTTCCTGCGATCTATGTCTTAACCAAAACAGGTAATGCATTCGTCCTTGACCGTCGTACCGGTAAAGCGATTGTGCCAATCACCGAAAAAGCAGTTCCACAAACTGTAAAACGTGGTCCACAAACTAAAGGTGAGCATTATTCTGCAACTCAACCGTTCTCTGATTTTGATTTAGCACCAAAAGATAAATTGACTGATAAACAAATGTGGGGTGCCACTATGTTTGACCAGTTGATGTGTCGTGTGTATTTCAAATCATTAAACTACGACGGTATTTATACACCACCATCTGAAAATGGCACATTGGTATTCCCTGGTAACCTTGGGGTATTCGAATGGGGTGGTATGTCGGTGAACCAAGACCGTCAAGTTGCTGTGATGAACCCAATTGGCTTGCCATTTGTGACTAAGTTGATTCCTACAGATCCAAACCGTGAGCAAACTGCGAAAGGTGCGGGTACTGAACAAGGCGTGCAACCGATGTATGGCGTACCTTATGGTGTGGAAATCAAAGCATTCTTGTCACCACTTGGCTTACCTTGTAAACAACCTTCATGGGGCTTTACTGCAGGTGTAGATTTAAATACACATGAAGTAGTCTGGAAAAAACGTATAGGTACAATTCGTGACAGTTTACCGAAATTGTTCCAATTACCTGCTGTGAAAATTGGTGTACCGGGTCTTGGTGGATCAATCTCGACTGCTGGTAATGTCATGTTTGTAGGCGCAACACAAGATAACTATATCCGTGCAATCAATGTAACGAATGGTGATACTTTGTGGGAAGGTCGTCTACCAGCAGGTGGTCAAGCGACTCCAATGACTTATGAAGCAAATGGTAAACAATATGTTGTGATCATGGCTGGTGGTCATGGTTCATTTGGTACAAAACTTGGTGATTACCTTGTTGCGTATGCTTTACCAGATAAAAAATAAGTGATTTTACATCGCTAAATAAAAAGCCCGATTTATCGGGCTTTTTATTGGCTTAAATTCTTTATGTAAATTTATGCTAAGTAATGGAGAAATAATTCAATATATTAATAAATAAAAAGTAAATGACCGGAATCCGCTATATCAGTGAAATTGCGACAGTCTTATCAATAAAATCGCTATTAAATATGTAAAAAACGCATTTTCTTGATAGATAAAATCTCGTTATGCTGTGCATTGTTATAATAGAAATTACTAGCTGTACGCCATGTATTTATATACTGATTTTGACCAGCAACTGGTTAATGAACGTGTTGCACAGTTCCGTGATCAAACGGAACGTTATTTAGCAGGTAAATTGACGGAAGATGAATACCGTCCACTGCGTCTTCAAAACGGCCTTTATGTACAGCGTTATGCACCGATGCTACGTATTGCAGTACCTTATGGCCTGATGAATTCTAAACAATTACGTAAAATTGCGTCATTGGCTCAGGACTATGACCGTGGTTATGCGCACGTATCTACTCGTCAAAACATTCAGTTTAACTGGCCTGCACTAGAAAATGTGCCTGATATGTTACAAGAGCTCGCATCTGTTCAAATGCATGCGATTCAAACTTCGGGTAACTGTATTCGTAACACAACCACTGACCAATATGCAGGTGTGGTTGCGGGTGAAATTGCTGACCCACGCCCAACGTGTGAATTGATTCGTCAATGGTCAACTTTCCACCCAGAATTCGCTTTCTTGCCACGTAAGTTCAAGATTGCAGTTTCAGCACTGGAAGAAACTGATCGTGCGGCAACGTCTTTCCATGATATCGGTGTGTATATCGTGAAAAATGAAGCAGGCGAGATTGGCTATAAAATCAAAGTTGGTGGTGGTTTAGGCCGTACCCCAGTGATTGGTAGCTTTATTCGTGACTTCTTGCCACGTGAAGATTTGATTGCTTATTTAGAAGCGGTACTTCGTGTATACAACTTACACGGTCGTCGTGATAACAAATATAAAGCACGTATCAAAATTTTGGTGAAAGCATTAACACCAGAAGTATTTGCAGAGAAAGTGGAAGCTGAATTTGCACATACCATCAAAACTTTAAAAATTGATGCTGATACCTTGGCGAAAATGGATGAGAACTTCACACCATTTGATTACCAAGATTATGCAGATGAAGATTTCGCAGAGCAATTTGCCGCAGAGCCGAAATTTAAACAATGGTTCAACATCAACACCAATGCACATAAAGTCAAAGGTTACCGCATCGTTACGATTTCTTTGAAACGTGCGGGTATTGCACCGGGCGATATGACCGTTGAAGAAATGAACCTGATTGCTGACTTGGCTGACAAATATACCTTTGGTGAGTTCCGTACCACACATGAGCAAAACATTGCGCTTGTTGATGTACCGCAAAAAGATTTGTTTGATCTATGGAAAATCCTTGATCAACATAATCTTGCACGTGCGCATATTGGGTTCTTAACCGACATCATTTGCTGCCCAGGTGGTGATTTCTGTTCATTGGCAAATGCGAAATCGATTCCAATTTCTGAAGCGATCTCTCGTCGTTTTGATGACTTAGATACCATTTACAATTTAGGTAAATTGGATCTGAACATCTCTGGTTGTATGAATGCATGTGGTCACCACCATGTCGGTAATATCGGTATTTTAGGTGTAGATAAAAAGGGTGCTGAGTTCTATCAAATCACTTTGGGTGGTAATGCCGACCATGATGCATCAATTGGTGACATCTTAGGCCCATCATTTGCAGCCGAAGTTGTACCAGACATCATTGAAGAAATCTTAAATACTTATCTAGACCTTCGTGCTGAAGGCGAAGAGTTTATTGATACTTACCGCCGTGTTGGCATCCAACCATTTAAGGAGCGTGCATATGCTTAATACAGCACTACAAGTCCTCTCTAAAGATGGCTCGATTGCAGACAATACTTACCAAGTCATTGGTGAAGATGGTGTGTTGCCACAAGGTGACGTGGTTTTAACAGTTGAGCAGTTAGATCAACTTGCGAATGTGTCTGGTAAAAAAGCACTTTTCGTAACGGTGGATGCTTCACCTGAAACCAATGAATTCCCGCTTGACCAGTTAGATGCTATTTTCATCGAATTTGCCGGTTTTAATGATGGTCGTGGCTATTCATTTGCTGCATTGTTACGTCGCCAAGGTTTCCAAGGCGAACTACGTGCGACAGGTGATGTATTCAAAGATGTGTTGAACTACATGAAGCGTTCAGGTTTTGATACATTTGTGGTGAAAGAAGGTAAAGATATTGCTGAAGCTGCTGCTGGCTTAGGTGATTTTACCAATCCATACCAAGCTTCAACTGCTGTGCCGCAAGCGCATTATCAAACAGGTGCTTAAGTGCCTTGATCAATAAAAAAGCCTCCATTCGGAGGCTTTTTTATTGATCGAAATACTTTTAATGAGTGATTATTCATTTTTAAGCTGGCAATTGACCATCCATTTAATACCGAACTGATCGGTAAATGCGCCATAGAGTGCACCCCAAAAGGTCTTTTCGAGAGGCATTTCTATAGAGCCACCTTTGGACAATGCATCAAACAATCGTTTGGCTTCAGCTTGTTCACTGCTTTCTAAATTAATCGAAATATAGTGATTGCTGCCTAAGGTAAAGGGTTGATTGGTTTGTGCACAAAATTGTTCGTTGACATCTGAGGCCATCAGCACGGTAAATTCATTGATTGGCAGGGAAATATGCATAATCTTTTGCCGATCTGCATCGGATAGTGAAATGCCTTCCTCGGCAGGCATATCGCCATAACGCATCACATTGAGGAATTCTCCACCAAGTACAGAGCGATAAAAATTAAAGGCTGCTTCGGTATTGCCTTGAAAATTCAAGTAGTGATTGAGCTGCATAATGGTCATCCATTTTTTATTATGTTGACATTTATTTTAAGAGCCTTTGCTGACCTGTATGTGAACAATTTATGTCTAAAATGTAAGCATAAAAAATCCCTCTTACAGAGGGATTTTCAGTCTCCCTCCTTTATTAAAGGAGGGGTTAGGGGAGGATTAAAGAATATTCCCTCTAAATCGCCCTTTGCGAAGGGAGTCTACAGAGCATTAAAGCAATTCAATCGCCACAGCAGTCGCTTCACCACCACCGATACATAGTGCTGCAATACCACGCTTACCACCTGTACGTTTTAATGCATGGATCAACGTTAAAATAATGCGTGAACCTGTAGAACCAACTGGATGTCCAAGCGCACAAGCACCACCATTGATATTTACTTTTTCAGCATCTAATTTAAATTCATCAATAGGGCACATCGTGACCATGGCAAAAGCTTCATTAATTTCCCATAAATCGACATCAGCAACATTCCAACCCGATTTATCTAGAACTTTTTGAATTGCGCCTACAGGTGCAATAGTAAATTCTGAAGGATGCTGTGAATTTGATGCATAAGCCACAATTTTTGCGAGCGGATTTAAACCTTTTGCTGAAGCTTGATCTGCTGATGTTAAAACTAAAGCAGATGCGCCATCAGAAATAGAACTGGCATTGGCAGCGGTAATCGTTCCATCTTTAGCAAAAGCAGGGCGCAGCGTTGGAATTTTTTCGATATTAGCGTTAAAAGGCTGTTCGTCTTTATCGATAATCACATCGCCTTTACGACTCGAAACAGTGACAGGCACGATTTCGTCAGCAAAATATCCCTCAGTAATTGCAGTTTGCGCACGTTTAAGCGAGCGAATGGCGAAGTCATCCATTTGTTCACGTGTATAGCCTTTTGTGTTTGCCATATCCTGCGCAAAAGACCCCATGAGTCGGCCCGTTTCTGCATCTTCTAGGCCATCTAAGAACATATGATCTTTAACGTCACCGTGGCCCATACGGTAGCCAGCTCGTGCTTTGGTCAAAACATAAGGGGCATTGGTCATTGACTCCATACCACCTGCAACCACGACTTGAGCCGAACCTGCCTTAATCATATCTGCCGCTTGCATCACGGCCTTCATACCTGAACCACACAGCTTGTTGATGGTTACGGCACCAGTTGAATCTGGAAGACCAGCTTTACGCATCGCTTGACGGGCAGGACCTTGTTTCAGACCAGCCGGAAGCACACAGCCCATAATGACTTCTTCAACATCTGTCGGTTGTAAACCCGCGCGTTCGATGGCTGCTTTAATCGTAACTGCGCCTAATTCAGGTGCAGTGACAGCGGCTAAACTCCCTTGAAAACCACCCATTGCTGTACGGGCACCATTCACGATGACGATATCAGTCATTACATGTCTCCATTTTCTTATACATTAATTTTTGAATACGTCAGCAGTATAAGTAAAATTGAACAGGAATAAAGCAAATTTAAAAGGCTGCTTTGGACTCACCGGTTCTCAAATTAGCAACTGGTTGGGTTTTCAAATCGGATATGTCCCATTCGACTTAAGACTGCTCGGATCGGTTGAAGCGTTGATTTCGAACAGTAGTAGAAACTACCATTTGAACCATTGGGTAAACCGGAGCTAGCCTGAAAGGTGAGACTTGGAATGTGTAGAGTCCCACGCCAAGATAGATCGCCATATTTTAAATTGAGTTTATCTTGCAGCAATATTTTTTCATTTGCGTCGACTTGACGGTTTTTATTACTGTCAATAAATATGATCAGACCACTGTTCCAGTTGTTAGGTTGGCAAAGTTTAAAGTTAAGACTAGGACAAATCACAATATTGGAATGATAAATAGTGGCCTGAGCCCGTGCGAATGCATTGTGATTCTGAATAGTCAATTTGATGTTATTCGCTTCTCGCTGCGCCATTAAATTGTTGAAATGTGGTAAAGCTATCGTCACGATAATGACCATAATCGCAATTGAGACCAAAAGTTCAAATAACGTAAAGCCGGTTTCTTTATTGTAAGGCATTGATTTAATCCAAAATTTAATATTATTTTTATATGTCTAATGTTATATGTGTTTTTAATGGCGATATTAATTTTGAGTATAGAATTTTATTACTCAATTTTAGATAAAGCTGTTAAAATGAAAATAGCAAGTGACAATAGGCGATTCACTGCTCAAAATTGAGTAAAAATTTACCGAATTACAACGGAAATTGTAAGTAATTTTGTCAATAATTTACTTGATTAGATTAATCAAGCACTTGGAAAAAGAATAAAGTGTTTGTATGATTCAGCGTGAATAGCTTAAAAAAAAAACTGGGGTATTAAGAAAGCCTATCTCAGGATAGCCAATTTTTCGGCTTGAGCTTGAACAACAATTGTTATCTCTGGAGGATAAATCCATGAAAATGAGTCGTATTGCATTAGCAATGTTCGTAGCTGCTCCTTTAGCAGCTGCAAACGCAGGCGTAACTGTTACTCCATTAATGCTTGGTTACACTTTCCAAGATTCTCAACACAACAACGGCCGCGACAACTTAACTGAAAGTCCTGAGCTACAAGACGACTTGTTTGTTGGTGCAGCACTAGGTGTTGAATTAACTCCATGGTTAGGTTTCGAAGCTGAATACAACCAAGTTAAAGGTGATGTTGATCCTCAGGAAGGTGAATACAAACAAACTCAAATCAACGGTAACTTCTATGCTACTTCTGATTTGATCACTAAAAACTATGACAGCAAAGTTAAGCCATATGTATTGTTAGGTGCTGGTCACTACAAATACAAATTTGACAATGCTACAGCTCGTGGTTTAAATGGCACTGACCGTGGTACTACTGAAGAAGGTACTTTGGGTAATGCTGGTCTAGGTGCTTTCTGGCGCTTAAACGATGCTTTATCTCTACGTACTGAAGCTCGTGCTACTTACAACATTGATGAAGATTTCTGGAACTACACAGCTTTAGCTGGTCTTAACGTAGTTCTTGGTGGTCACTTGAAACCTGCTGCTCCTGTAGTTGAAGTTGCTCCTGTAACTCCAGTTGCTCCAGTTGCTCCAGCTCCTCAAGAGTTGACTGAAGATCTTAACATGGAACTTCGTGTGTTCTTTGATACAAACAAATCAAACATCAAAGATCAATACAAACCTGAAATCGCTAAAGTAGCTGAAAAATTAGGCGAATACCCTAATGCTACAGCTAACATCGAAGGTCACACAGATAACACTGGTCCACGTGCTCTAAACGAACGTTTATCACTAGCTCGTGCTAACTCTGTTAAATCTTCACTTGTTAACGAATACAACGTTGACCCAGCTCGTTTATCTACTCAAGGTTTCGCGTGGGATCAACCGATCGCTGACAACAACACTAAAGAAGGCCGTGCTATGAACCGTCGCGTATTCGCTACGATTTCTGGTAGCCGTACTGTAGTGGCTCAACCTGGTCAAGCTCAATAATTTGAGTTTAACTTCGGTTAGAAAAAAGCGGCTCTTTTGAGTCGCTTTTTTTTATGTCAAAAAATTAAAAAAAGCAGTCTTAAATAGGGAAAAAGCTCTAACACAATTAAGGTGTTAACTTTTTGAATAATCGTTGGATGTAAATGGATATATCTATTCAAGGGACAATAAAGCATGTAAAAATTCAAACTATTTGTATATTAATTAATCATTTGTTTACCTTAGAGCTTAAATTGAACATACACAGGCTATATTTTTATTTTTTACAAAAGTAATTAAAAACAATTATTTACATTTGTTTAATCTACAATTTATAAAAAAATTAATATTTATATTTCTCATTAAAAAAGTATAATCATCGGGATTCATAATACAGTTGAGAATTATTCTAAATATAATAATGATTCTTATTAAAATAAATTAAGCGTTCAACAATGATCAATTTTCCAAAAACTCATTTAGTCCGTGCGATTTCAATCGCGATCTTAGGGGTGGGCACATCTGCAGTAGTAAATGCAGCAGAGCGAACCGTGCTTGAAACAATTGAAGTTGAGGTACCTGCAGAAAAGCAACTTGCAAATGGTAAGTTGAAAGCGCAGACAGACCTTGGTGCTTTGGGAAATAAAAAAATTGTTGATACGCCATTTAGCGTTGCTGCATATAGTGAAAAATTAATTGAAGAACAGCAAGCGACCACCGTGGGTGAAGTGCTGAGAAATGATGCGAGTGTTCGTATCACAACAAACCAAGGTCATTTAAACGAAAACTTTAATATTCGTGGCTTTGACATCAATCACGATGACATTGCACTCAATGGTATGTACGGTATGGCGCCTTATGGACGCGTACCGACTGAATTTCTAGATTCGGTAACGGTTTTAAAAGGCTCGAATGCCTTGGTTGCAGGTATGTCGCCTGCTGGCGGGGTCGGTGGTGTGGTCATCGCTAAAACTAAGCGTGCAGATAAAGAAAAAACTCAAGTTTCAGCTTCAATGGAAGAAGGTGGTTTTTACCAATCAGGTTTTGACGTTTCGCGACGTTTTGGTGCTGAAAAAGAATTTGGTCTACGTGTGAATGGTGCTTATGGTCAAGGTGAGCACATTATTGAAGGCATGGAAGATAAACATGCATCAGGTGCAATTGCTGCAGACTATACAACGGATAAGTTAAAATTTAATTTTGATGCCTATGCGGTACGTGATGATCGTAATGGTGGTTCACCTGCGATGGTGGCATTTGGTGTCAAAGATGCTCATGGCCATACCTATAATGGCGTGCTTGCTGCACCTAAAGGCGATACCAATTATTTTAAAAATTTGGAAGGCCATACTGATAGTGAGTTTGTAGGCTTAAGTGGTGAATATGCATTTACACCTGACTTAAATGTTTATGCAGGTGTAGGACATATTGAAAAGGCCTATAGTGGCCATATTTTTGGTACGCGTCTTGTCGTTGGCCAAGCAGATGGTCATGCCACATCTCAGTACTATCGTACGGGGTCATCAGAGTCGATTACATCAGCAAATACAGGTGTTCAATATAAGTTTAATACGGGTGCTGTAAAACATGCTGTAAATGTTCGAGCTGATTATTTGACCAAAGAAACAGATCAGCATGTTGCGGCAACACAAGAGAAAATTAATTCAACTAATTTGTATGATCCTGATACGACTGTAGGGATGCCTTCTGCGTACCCAGTGGTTAAACCGAATTTAGATAATAAATATACCAGCTATACGGTATCTGATCAGATTTCAATGTTAGATGATAAGTTGCAATTTATTGTTGGTGCACGTTATCAAGATATCGACACAAAGAATTTACAGAAAAATACAGGCTATCAAGACGATAAAATATCCCCAAGCTTAGGTGTTGTGGTTAAACCATTTGGTGAGAATCTTTCTATTTATGCAAACTATGTTGAAGGTCTTTCTGAAGGTGTAACGGTGAATAATGTTGCAGATGCCAACAATAATGTCACCTTTGCGCCATTCCAAACCAAACAATATGAATTGGGTACTAAATATCAAACAGGTAGTTGGTTAAATACATTTGCACTTTATCAAATTGAAAAACCATCGACGATGGTATCTTCATATTCTGATGGTCAACCCAATAGTACAATCAATCAAATTACCACAGATGATGCAGAAACACGTTCACGTGGCGTGGAATGGGCATTTTCAGGAGAGATTTATACAGGTCTAAATCTGATGGGTAGTTTGGCTTATATCGATGCTGAATATACCAAAGCAGCGGTGAAAAATGGTGTAACTAATCAAGGCAATACGGTGTATGGTATTCCTGACTTTACCGCAACGCTTGGTTTAGATTATGCAGTACCGTATGTGGATGGTTTGAATGTCAATGCGCGTGCAAACTACGTGAGTGAACAGTACTTAAATGAAACCAATGCACTTAAACTCCCAGACTACACAATTTTAGATCTTGGTGCGCACTATAAAACTCAATTAGGTGGTGTGAACACAACGTTCTTAGCTAATATTGATAACGTGACTGATGAAAAATATTGGGAAGGTACATTTAACTCAGGTTATGCCTTAGTGGGTGGCCCACGTACCTATAAAGTAGGTGTGACTTTTGATTTCTAAGTTAGATTAGTTTTTTTAATATAAACAGCCACCTATTCAAGGTGGCTTTTTTGCTGATGAATTATTTACGGAATATATTGCTTAACCACACCGTCATCGAGTAATTGTTGGAAATGTTCAACCACACTTTGTTGAATATCTCGGTACTCAATGCCTAATTCTGTTTTACTTTTTTCAGCATTAAAGTAAATTGGGTAACCCATATTCAGTTCAACAAACTTACGTGGGAAACCTGCAAGAGGGCCAAATGCTTTAAAGGCAAACTTCGGTAAGGTATTGCGTGGAAAAGGAAATTTATTACCAAAATGCGAGCGTAATATTTTCCCCATTTCTAATAAACTTAAAGTACCACCGCTAATGATATAACGACCTGATGCTTTAGGGTTTAATGCTGCTTGTACGTGCGCATCGGCGACATCACGGACATCGACAATTCCATTCCACATTGGTGGAACACCCGCCAAAGTCATACCGTTGGCAAACTGCTGTAAAACCTCAACACTGCCAGACTGAGTCGATGCTGTTAATGAAGGGCCCATCACTAAGGCTGGATTTACACAAACCAAATCCCAGCGTTGTTGTGCTTTTTGCATATCCCATGCTTTGCGCTCAGCCATCACTTTTGAATATGGATAAGGCTGATGAGTTTCTGAACTGGAGGTATTCCAATGCGATTCATCAAATTCATTATGCTCGGTCTGTAGAATATCAATGGCATCACCATAGGTTGATGCGATGCTTGAAGTCACGACAACACGTTGTACAGATTCTGTTTTATTGACACTGTTGAGTACATTTTCAGTGCCTAAAATAGCCGGCTCAATAATGTCTTTTATTGCGTCTTTATAGTTGGTCACTACAAAAGGGGATGCCATGTGGATCACAATGTCACAACCTTGCATGGCTGAATCAAATGCACCCTCATCTAATAAATTGGCTTGGAACAGTTTTAAAGTGCCAGTTGTATCAGCTGCAATTTTTTCGAGATGTGCAAATCCTGATGTTTTATTCAGATCACGAACTGTGGCATGTACCGTGTGCCCTAATTCAAGTAAGTTTTTAATGACCCAACTGGCAATATAGCCTGTCGCGCCTGTGACGAGTATCTGTTTTGTTGTCTTGCTATTCATATTCTTCAACTTTAATTGACGCATTTTTTTATCATATTGAGAATATTTAGTTTTGTCTTTGATTGATTTGAAAAAATATATGTTGATGATTGGGTTTAATGCGCACTAAATTCAGCAGAGAATGCATGTGAATGCTGTAAAAGTACTTTTTTATGATCTTAAAAAGTGTGAATATGGGATGAATGTTGGATAGATGTATATTCTTATGAGTATGGATGCAAAATCTCACAGAAAAATGGACAAAGAGTCATATCTAACTTGTGCGCTTTAATTTAAAGCCTAGATCTTAGGTCTTGGTTTTTTATTTCGTATAACCTCTATGATGTTAAATAGGCTTCAAAAGCCACCCATGAATGACATTAATCTGATGCTGTATAGCATCTATTAAATGAGGTGAATTTTCGATTGTCCATGTTTCATCGCACCAGTCACAAGCGTCATAGAGGTCACCTATCCATTCGGGATAGTAAGCTATGTTATTTTCAAGTCCTCTTGGTGCATCAAGGAACCCTTTTTCTAAATTACTAAAAATTTTACATAGCTTAAGAGGGCTTAAATTACATTTTTATAGTCAGCTAAAACACCTAAAAAGAATTTAGCTGCCAATATTTCGGCTTCTAAACAATTGGATGAAAATTCAGAATCTTTTATCTGTATTACACTGAGTAATAGTGGTTCATAATTAGGATATAGTTCAAGTAATTCAGCAGGAATATTTTCATTGTTATCAATATATTCAATTAATTTTTTTCTCCTTTCTGAGTAAGAATATTCTCCATAACAAAGTTCTATATATAACGCTTTTAATGTCATTGATTATTCCAACTGATTCTTGATTTTCTCTAAAATTAGCATAATACACGTGATGCGAAGTTGAAAAAATTGATACTATAGACTTAATTTTTATATATTTTTTAAATTTAAAGCCTAGATCTTCGGTCTAGGCTTCTTCATTTTCTATAACAGCCATCATTTTAAATAAAAAATAGTCTTTTGAAACCTTTTAATATTCAATATATTCATGTAATGAATTTATAAAATATTCAAATCTATCAGCTAAATAAAGAACTTTTCTCTTATCCTCATTTACACCATAATCATAGAAATCATCATGTAGGACTAAGACAATTTTAGGTTGATCTTTTATCCATGGAAATCTGTAATCAAAGCAAATAAAGTCGCCTCCAGGCGTCATACCAAATCCAATTAACTTGCCACTATAGTCATCGTCACCTTCAGGGAACTGCATACCTTCTATTCGAGGCGTATGTATATATCCACCAAATTCAGCAATACAAGAAATATTTAGCTCTCCATTAGTATCAACAAAATCAAAGCTACTAATTTGGGGATAAAATCCATCATGTTGTGAAATAAGTTTAATATATTCAGGTGGGAATTCTACACCTAGAGTATTAGCAAAGTTTTGAATTACTTTCTTTTCAACTTCACCATTTGGATATAGATCGCCAATATCTTGCATTACTCAATACCTTCAATTATTTTCATTCATATTTCCCACATTGTTAATATTATCTAAAATTAACATAATACACGTTATACGAAATTCTTTTGTTAGAACCCATTTAAAGTGTCTATATTCTCACCAATAAAAATGTCTAGTTTATGATGGTTTTTATCACCATGGACTGGATATAAATATAGATGCTGATCACTATGTCTGACAAAGAAATTCAACGGCTTGCAGTTCTGCAAGACGTTCGAGATCATCGTATTACCCAGGTCCGTGCTGCTGAAATCCTAAATCTTTCCACCCGTCAAATTACCCGGTTATTGCAGAAGCTCAATCAAGATGGTGTCTCAGGTATGGCACATGCCAGTCGTGGTCAACCTGGCCATCGTCGCCATGATGACTTGTTAAAATCAAAGTGCCTTTCCATTATTGCTGAACATTTGCTGGGCTTTGGACCCACCTTGGCGCATGAGAAGCTCAGCAGCATGTTTGACCTGAATATCCCGGTAGAAACGCTTCGGCGCTGGATGACGGCCAATGACCTGTGGATTCCGCGATCCAAGCGCCTGAAGCGTCCATATCAGCCACGTTATAACCGGGATTGCTTCGGTGAACTGATCCAAATTGATGGCTCATATCATGACTGGTTTGAAGGTCGAGCTGCAAAATGCTGCTTGTTGGTTTATATCGATGATGCTACTGGAAAGCTGTTGCATCTGCGCTTTTGTGAGGCTGAAACGACCTTTGACTACATGCTTTCAACCCGAGCCTACATTGAACAATACGGCAAACCTCTAGCCTTTTATAGCGACAAGCATTCGGTATTCAGAGTTAATCAGAAATCCAGGCAAGACAGCCAGATTACGCAATTTGGGCGGATTCTGAATAATTTGAACATCGATATTATCTTTGCCAACTCACCCCAAGCCAAAGGTCGTGTGGAACGTGCCAACAGAACCCTTCAGGACCGTCTGATCAAGGAGATGCGCCTGGAAGGCATCGGTTCGATTGCAGAGGCCAATATATGGTTACCCTGCTTTATTGAGCAGTTCAATCAGAAGTTCGCCAAATGTGCGCGAAACTCAAAGAACCTGCATCGGCCATTAAGCGAATCTGATCTTGAACTGGATGATATTTTTACCTGGCAGGAACCGCGTAAGGTCACCAAGAATCTGACCCTGACCTATGACAAGTGTATTTATATGCTTGAACCGACAGAGCTGAATCATAAGCTTGTTGGGCAATACATTTCATTTCTGGAGTACCCGGATGGTACTGTGGCAATCATGCATGAAGGACGGAAGATCAACTATAGCGTCTTCAATAAACTGGCTGGACTACAGCAGAATGATGTGGTTGAGAATAAAAGATTAGGTTCGGTCCTGGCCCATATCCAGCAGCAACATGAGGAATTGGAGAAACAGAATAAACGTTCCCGTCTCAAGAAAAGTATGCCGAGTCGTAAAGCTCAGAAAGTTGTTATTGAACAAAGAAATTTAAATCCTGTGCTTGACTCTTGTAGTTAAAAACAGGACATTTCTATTTGGTTATTAGGTAGGACATTTCTACTTGGGAATAACATCTTTTTATTTATCTTTAAATTACAAGATTTTATCTTGATGTAAAAAGCCCAATCATGTGTGATTGGGCTTTTTACGAGATTCTTTCCGTTCCATGCTTAAATTTTGAGCAATGTTTCACGGTTTTGTTTAATGAAATTTAATGCTATAGCAAACAAAAATGTCCAGATTAAATATGAATAGTTATCCAAGTCGTTATTCATTCTGAAGATAGACAAATAAGAGGTTTAGGGCGTCATTGAGCATTAAATTCACGTACAATATCGATTCATTTGCAGGTATAGACCCTGCCTTATCAGATAATTCTGTTCTCCCGTTGATTATTGGCATACACATGGCGCAAGTAAAGAAATCTTTTCCGCAGCAAAAATCGGAATTACATGCAAGAAATCTGCATCGCAGTCGTTACGATTTTCCTCAGTTGATACAGAGCTGTCCGGAACTTACGCCTTTTGTCAGCCCAAATAAATATAATGATTTATCGGTAGATTTTTCTGATCCACAGGCTGTGAAAATGCTCAATAAAGCATTGCTCAAGCATTTTTATGGCATTCAATATTGGGATATTCCCAAAGATTTTCTTTGCCCGCCTATTCCAGGCAGAGCTGACTATATTCACTATTTGGCTGACTTGTTGAGTGCCAACAACGAAGGGCAGATTCCAACAGGACACAACGTTCAAGTCTTAGATATTGGGGTGGGCGCGAACTGTATTTATCCGATCATTGGTCATCGCAGCTATGGCTGGAAATTTGTAGGCTCAGACATATATGCTGCATCGGTTAAAAGTGCTCTATTTATTGTGGAGGCCAATCCGAATCTGCGTAAAGGCATTCAGATTCGATTGCAGAAAAAAGCGAGCAATATTTTCAATGGTGTGATTAAACCTTCAGATCGTTTTGATTTGACCATGTGTAATCCACCATTTCATGCCTCGCAAGATGAAGCCAACGCGACAGCAACGCAAAAATTAAGAAAACTGGGCAAGCCAGTTGATCGGAGCAAGGTGGTATTAAACTTTGGCGGTCAAAAGAACGAACTCTGGTGTGATGGCGGCGAAGAGCGATTTGTCTGCCAAATGGTACAAGAGAGCATCCAGTTTGCTGAACAATGTCTTTGGTTTAGTACGCTGGTTTCCAAGAAAACAACATTGCCAGTGCTTTTAAAGGCCTTAGCGAAGAGCGGTGCAGTGGATGTGAAAACTATTAAAATGGCGCAGGGACAAAAAGAAAGCCGTTTTATCGCTTGGACTTTTCTAGATTTAAGGCAACAGCAAGCGTGGAAGAATGCACGTTGGACTTCAGCTTAAGTCTGTCTTCTTTAGAGATTTTCGCCTTGTCTTTGACAGCAATGCATGGGTCATCAGTGCACAATTCCATGAATAGAGGCGAGGCAGTGCAAGTATGGAGTCTTGAATCAATTTGGGGATATTTTTGCTAAACAAGACGCATTGTTAATTGTTACAAAAAACAGCATCTAGCGATTTTTAATTATTTCGTGTTCTAAATGCCTTAAATTTTCTGCAAGGGCTTCTTTTATATGTGAAAAATGCGCGGAATTGAACTGCAAATGCGTATGTTTATCATTTAAATTTTATATAAATCATAAACTTACAAAAATTATATTTTGCATTCATTTTGAAACTTGTCCATAATATTTGAAAAGGGTATGGAGTGAAGAAAATGCGTGGCAATCCAGAAGTCGTAGACTACTTAAATATGCTGATCGGTGGCGAACTGGCTGCTCGTGATCAATACTTAATTCATTCCCGTATGTATGAAGATTGGGGCTTAAGTAAAATCTTTGAACGTATCGATCATGAAAGCCAAGAAGAAGGCTCACATGCAGATGCATTGATTCGGCGCGTATTGTTCCTTGAAGGAACGCCGAATATGAATCGTGATGATATTGAAGTCGGTACAGACGTTGTGACTTGTTTAAAAGCGGATTTGGCGCTTGAATATCATGTTCGTGAGAAACTTGCACAAGGCGTAAAATTGTGTGAAGAAAAGGGTGACTATGTGACCCGTGATATGCTCCGTCAGCAAATGTCAGATACTGAAGAAGATCATACTTACTGGCTTGAAAAGCAAATGCGTTTGATCGAACTTATTGGTCTACCAAACTATATTCAGTCTCAAATGTAATTTAAAAAATATCCAAAAAACCCAGCTTCTGCTGGGTTTTTTATTGGGCCATGAAAACTATTGTTGTAGTTTTTTAATATCTGCCAAGACTTGCGCCGCATGTGTCTGTGTATTCACACTGGTGTAGTGATAAACAATAATGCCTTTCGGATCAATCAGAAAGGTTTCACGTTTGGCAACTTTCAAAATCCCTAAGTTTCGTACAATACCTAACTGTGTCGCCAGCTTATGTTGGAGGTCGGCAAGAATTGGAAAGGGAAGTCCGAGTGCTTTAGAGAACTTTTGATGTGATGCAACATCATCTAAGCTTGCACCCAAAACAACCGCATTACTTTTTAAAAATTGTGGATATAGGGTTTTAAATTGATTGGCTTCTTCTGTACAACCGGGTGAGTTGTCTTTGGGATAAAAGTACAGAACGAGCCATTTCCCTTGATATTGCTTCAGTTCGTGCCATTTTTCATTTTGATCTTGCAATTTAAAGTTGGGTGCGGGTGTGCCTACCCATTGTTTTTGTTTGTTTTGACTGGTGCTGAGTATTGATGTTTCAGCAACTGTGATTTGGGTAGTTGCTATTAAAGCACATGTCATGAAACAGATTTTTAGCAATGAAGAAACTTTCATAGAGCATCAGTTTATATTGTTCTTTATCTGATCTTAGCAAATTTTAAAGCGCTGTAGGCTGGCTGATTTTATATTTATTGAAGTCGATTGCGAATGTCTTTTGGCAAACCGGTTGATGTGCTGAAATGCCACTATCAAACTTGCTCTGAACTTTTATACTATTTGGAATCGTTTAATTTTAGAGTTTGCATTGAAACAACAGATTTTACTTATTACTGGTTGGGGCGGCGGTTGTAAATTACTTGCTCCTTTACAGAAGGCATTGATCGCTCAAGGTTATCAGGTCGAATTATGGAATATTTTTGATGCCTTAAATCTAGAAGTGCTGGAACAGAAAGTTAAATTGGCGAAGCAATTTGATGTGATTATTGGCTGGTCTCTTGGCGGTCAATTGGCGACGATTTTGGTAGATGAAATTCAAAAAAAATATCAACAACAAAAAGTGCTGATCACACTTGGCTCAAATCCAAGTTTTGTGGCTGATGAACAGTGGCCTGCTGCGATGGATCAAACCAGTTTTCAAAGCTTTAAACAATCTTTCGAGCAAGATGCAATTTCGACCCTAAAAAAGTTTGGTTATATGGTTTGTCAGGGCACTGATAGCAGCAAGCAAGATTTCATCACCTTGCAAAGTTTGATTCAAGCGCAAAATTTAGATGTGCTTCGAGCAGGATTGAACTGTTTGGAGAAGCTTAATAATGTCAGTATCTTGAAAAATTACACTGGTCATCAATACCATTTGTTTGCTAAGCAAGATTTTTTAGTTAGTTACAAAGTTGAACGCTTACTGCGTAATTTAGCTGTAAAGTTTTTGGAGACAGAATTGGTTTCTGGCTCACATGGCTTTCCATTGTTTCAATCTGAAGTCATAAGTTGCAAAATATGCCAATATTTAAAGAAAATAGAACAAATCTCTGACTAGCTGGGCTTTATGGCAATTTATTTTTTATTGCCGTGGGTTTAACATCTTGCCACATTGATGTTTTAGCCTGATACATGGAGTGAGGGATGGCCAATTTAACCGATCTACAATTTGATCAGCAGCATATTTGGCATCCCTATACATCGATGACTCAGCCCCTTCCAACGTTTAAAGTGAAACGTGCGCAAGGGGTGATGATTGAGCTTGAAGATGGTCGTCAATTGATTGATGGTATGTCTTCATGGTGGTGTGCGATTCATGGTTATAACCATCCTGAGCTAAATCAAGCTGTGACCGATCAACTGCAACAGATGTCTCATATCATGTTTGGTGGATTGACACATGATCCCGCGATTCAACTGGCTAAATTACTGTTAAAAATCACACCGCCCAGTTTAGATAAAATCTTCTTTGCTGATTCAGGTTCGGTTGCTGTCGAAGTAGCCTTGAAAATGGCAGTGCAGTATTGGGCGTCTTTGCATCAACCGAATAAAACCAATTTTGTCACTCCACGTTCTGGCTATCATGGCGACACTTGGAATGCGATGTCTGTGTGTGATCCCGTGACAGGGATGCATCAAATTTTTGGTTCAAGTTTGCCCAATCGAATTTTTGTTCCTGCGCCGCAAATTGGCTTTGACCAAGCGTGGAATTCAGCGGATATTGCTGAACTAGAAAAGACTCTGATTGAACAGCATGAAAATATTGCGGGATTGATTCTTGAGCCGATTGTACAAGGCGCAGGAGGTATGCGTTTCTATCATCCTGAATATTTGCGTCAAGCTAAATTACTCTGCAAGCAATACAATATCTTGCTGATCTTTGATGAGATTGCGACTGGCTTTGGGCGAACAGGAAAACTCTTTGCTTGGGAATGGGCTGCAGTCGAGCCAGATATTATGTGTATTGGTAAAGGGCTGACAGGCGGTTATATGACCTTGTCTGCAACCCTGACTACGCAGAAAGTCGCAAATACGATTAGCCAAGGCGAAGCCGGCGTGTTTATGCATGGCCCAACCTTTATGGCAAATCCTTTGGCTTGCGCTGTGGCTGTAAAAAGTACCGAACTGCTGCTTTCTCAAGATTGGCAAGCCAATATTCGACGTATCGAAACTCAATTGAAGTTTCATTTACTAGCACTTTCATCGCTTGAACATGTCAAAGATGTGCGAATACTTGGTGCTATTGGTGTGGTGGAATTGACCTTCAATGTAGATATGAAAATGCTACAACAGGAGTTTGTCCGTCGTGGCATTTGGATTCGTCCATTCGGTAAGCTAGTTTATGTGATGCCGCCATATATTATTTCTGAGCATGAATTAAAAATTTTGCTAGAACAAATGGTTGAGGTGGTGAAAAACATGGAGCAGCCAGCATGAATCTGCTCAACCATTTTTCAGATCAACTTGATCAACTAAAACAGCAAGGCAACTTACGTCAGTTCACTTCAAATCATCAGCACGATCGTTACATTAGTATTCACGATCACAACATGTTGAATTTAGCGTCAAATGACTATTTAGGTTTGGCTTCAAACCAACATCTACGTGAACAATTTTTTGATGAAACCCCGAACGCACAGCGTTGGATGAGTTCATCCTCTTCGCGGTTGCTGACGGGGAATTTTCCAGAATATGAGCAACTTGAATCAACATTAAGTGATGCCTTTCATGGCCGATCAGCACTGTTATTTAACAGCGGCTATCACATGAATATCGGGATTTTACCTGCACTGGCAGACAGTAAAACCTTGATATTGGCGGATAAGCTGATTCATGCCAGTATGATTGATGGCATCCGATTATCGAGTGCGAAATATGTACGTTATCGCCATAATGATTTGGCGCATCTATTTCAGCTTTTATGTAAATACCATGAAGATGAGGCTTTTGAGCGGATCATTGTGGTGACTGAATCGATTTTCAGTATGGATGGTGATGAAACTGATTTGGCTGAATTGGTACGGATCAAAAAACAATTTCCTAAAGTGATGTTGTATGTCGATGAGGCACATGCAATCGGTGTGCGCGGTGAGCGTGGTTTAGGCTGTGCTGAACAATATCAAGTGATTGATGATATTGATCTTTTAGTCGGGACATTTGGTAAAGCACTGGCTTCAATAGGGGGGTATCTCATCTGTCATGCGATTATTCGTGACTATTTGATTAACTCGATGCGACCGTTGATTTTTAGTACCGCACAGCCCCCGATCTGTATGGCGTGGACAGATTTTATCTTCAAGAATGTTTTAAATTTAAAAGCAGAGCGTCAATATTTACAGCAAATCAGTCAAAGTTTGCAGCGAGCTGTGCAAGACAAAGGTTTTGATTGTCCATCTACATCACATATTGTGCCGGTCATTATTGGCGAGTCGAATAAAACTGTTGCCAAGGCTCAAGCTTTGCAAGCGGCAGGTTTTTATATCATGCCTGTACGTCCACCCACTGTGCCGCAGCATAGTTCGCGCTTACGCATCTCTTTGACTTCCAACATTGGTCAAGAAGAGCTGCATACATTAATCAAGCAACTAATGGCAGAGTAAGATGCTGGATAAATCTCAAATTAAGCAGCGCTTTTCTAAAGCTGTGTTGACCTATGATCAGCAGGCTGTGGTTCAAAAAAGAATCTGCACAGAGCTGGCAGGACTGATGGATCAGTATGTCGGGAAAAAACATTGGCATCAGGCTTTGGAAATTGGTTGCGGTACAGGAATGTTCACGCAGGAAGTGCTCAAGCATTGTGCAATTGATACTTTATATTTGAATGACTTGTCTGAAAATATCGTCACTTTGCAAGATGCTACCTTTTTGCAAAAGACCCATACCCATCTGCTGATGGGTGATATTGAAAAGCAGGCGCTTCCGCAAAACTTAGACTTGGTTATTTCAAGTTCTGCTTTGCAGTGGATGTCCGATTTACCGCAGTTGTTTAGCAAAATATATGAAGCTTTAAAGCCACAAGGATATTTTGTATTCAGCAGTTTTGGTAGGGAAAATTTGCGTGAAATGAAGCAACTGACGGGCTGCGGTTTGGATTATTTTGAAATTCATCTGCTGCAACGGTTTTTGATGGATTGTGGTTTTGAATTTGTCATGATGAAGCAAGAGGTACAGCAACTGTATTTTGAGCATCCGCGCGATGTGCTTCAGCATATTAAGGCAACGGGCGTGACTGCAACGGCGCAGCATCGCTGGACAAAAAGTACTTTGCAGCAGTTTTATCTAGATTATGCACAGTTTGTATCTACTCCTGATTCAGAGGTGCTTCAGTATCCGCTGACCTATCATCCCATCCAATGTATTGTAAGGAAAAAATAAGTGGCTCAAATTTACTTTATCAGTGGAATAGACACAGGCATTGGTAAAACTTATACAACAGGTTATTTAGCGAAATTGTGGAATGAGCAGGACCAAAAAACTATTACCCAAAAGTTGATCCAAACAGGCAATGTCGATATTTCTGAGGATATAGAACAACATCGTCAAATTATGGGCACGGGGTTGTTGGTCGAAGATGAAACCAAACTCACGATGCCTGAAATATTTAGTTATCCTGCGTCGCCACATCTCGCCACCAAAATCGATGGACGTGACATTGATTTTGCTAAAATTGAATATGCGACAAAACGTTTAACTGAAAAATATGACAATGTTTTACTCGAAGGTGCGGGAGGGTTGATGGTGCCATTGACTACGGACCTTTTAACCATCGACTATGTTGTAGAGAAGCAATATCCCGTTATTTTGGTGACATCAGGTCGTTTGGGCAGCATTAACCATACGATTTTAAGTTTGGAAGCACTAAAAAGTCGTGGCTTAGTGCTTTATGCACTGGCTTATAATTTAAATGATGAATCGCAAGATGCATTGATTTCTAAAGATACTGCTGAATATTTAAAAGCATATTTAGCGAAACACTTTCCAGAGGCGTTATGGATTGATGTTCCTGTATTGGCATAATGGGCTAACTCTTTATATTGACAATAATTGGGCGTATTTATGACGGATCATGCGTTTATAGAACTTGCGATTCAACTTGCGAAAGAAAATATTGAGCAAGGTGGGCGACCATTTGGTGCTGTGATCGTTAAGCATGGTGCTGTGGTGAGTACAGGGGTGAATGAAATATTAATCTCAGGCGATCCGACATCTCATGCCGAGTTAAATGCATTAAGACAAGCCGCACAAAATTTAAATACGACGTCTTTGAAGGACTGTGTCGTTTATGCGAGCGGACAACCGTGTCCAATGTGTTTGGCAGCTCTGCGAATGGTTGGAGTTGAAAAAATTGTGTATGCCTATTCAAATGCTGATGCAGAAGCCTATGGCTTATCTACAGCAGAGATTGCCGAAAAATTAAGACATGAACCTTATGAACAGCAAGGGTTGAGTTTTAGTCAGTTAAAGCCAAACTGTGATCATGAGCTATATGAGTTTTGGAAGCAGAAAAATACTTAATAAATACTAAGAGTTTCTTTCTGAGTCACTAACTGTATAGATTTCTGTGAAGAATTAAAAAAGCCAACTGAGGTGATCAGTTGGCTTTTTTTGTTGGGGAGCAATTATTGATTTGCTGAGACCCCAATTTTTTTGACATTCAAACGTTGTGCTGCTGCCATCACCATAGCGACATCTTTATATTCTGTCATTTTGTCAGGTTGCACTTTGATCGTATCTTGATCTGCTTGTTGTGCAACACCAGCAAAAAGTGTTTCTAAAGCTTGCTTATTGGCAACGGGTTGACCATTCCAAAATAATTTACTTTGCGCATCAATCCGTAAAGTGACCGGCTCAGGCGGCTTTTCATTGGTTGGCGGTGGCGTACCGTTTGGCAAATCAATATTGATCGAGTTATTTGGAATTGGAATTGTGATAATAAACATAATGAGCAAAACCAACATCACATCGATCAATGGCGTCATGTTGACGTCCAACATAACATCATCGTCTTTATCGGAACCAACATTCATTCCCATACCTTGTCCCTCATCCGATTATGGTGCGGCAACAGGGGTGGTGACAAAAGCAATTTTGCCAATTCCTGCTGCTTGTGTTGCACTAATGACTTCATAAATCGCTTCATATTTTGTCACCTGATCGCCACGGATATGAACTTCAGGTTGCGGACGCTTTTTAGCTTCCGCTTGTAGTCGACTGATCAGCGTATCTTTATCTGCAATGTATTTTTCATTCCAGAAGATATCGCCATTTTTATTGACAGCAATCTGAATATTGATCGGTTTAGTTTCATAAGGCGTATTCTTTTCCTCAGGCAACTTCACCGGAACTGTATGGATTGCAACAGGTACTGTAATTAAGAAAATAATGAGCAGCACCAACATAATATCAACCAAAGGTGTTGTGTTAATGGCTGAAATTACATCATCTTCGTCACCATCTGAATTGACCATCATTCCCATGGCTGATGCCTCTCTTATTTTGTGTCGTTATTATTGTTTTTGATCTCACCGCTTAAAAGTACGGTGTGTAGATCTGAACCAAAGGTACGAACATTATCTAGAACTGCTTTATTACGACGTGTTAACCAGTTATAGCCAAGAACCGCAGGTACTGCTACAGCCAAACCAATTGCCGTCATAATTAGGGCTTCACCGACTGGGCCTGCAACTTTATCAATAGATGCTTGACCTGAAATACCAATTGCCGTTAAAGCATGGTAAATACCCCAAACTGTACCGAATAAACCCACAAATGGTGCAGTCGAACCTACAGTAGCGAGGAAAGCTAATCCACCACTTAAATGGCTTTGAATTTTATCGATAGCACGCTGGATTGAAATAGTTACCCATGTGTTGAAGTCGATACGTTCCAGCAGATTACCGCCATGTTTTTTGGTTGAATTAATGCCTTTTTCTGCAATAAAGCGGTATGCACTCGATTCGTCTAAGGTTTCTGCTGCGCTATCAATTGAAGCAGCATCCCAAAATTTAGCTTCGGCTTCTTTGCCTTGACGTTTAATTTTAGCTTGTTGAATAAATTTAGTGACCATGATGTACCAAGTTCCAATCGACATCAGGACCAAGATAAAGAGTGTCGATTTAGCAACGATGTCACCTTCACGCCATAGTGCTTCTAAGCCATACGGGTTATAGACTTCTTTGGTTGCTGTAGGCATTGGTGGCGGTGCAGGTGTATTTGTTGTATTCGTAGTTTCTACTTGTGTTGTTGCAGTATTTGCAGATTCTTCAGCAAATGCTGCTTGCAGTGGGAGTAATGTACTTGTTACTAAAACTGTAGCAGATGCAAAAATACGCGCAGATTTCATCATTTTATTCATTTATATTCTCCAAATTTTTGTAGATTCATTAATCAAGTTTAAATTCGTATTCAATATCAAACCAATCTTCAACTGGCTCACCATTTTTGAGTGCAGGCTTAAATGTACATAAGCTGAATGCTTTGCTAGCAGCCTTATCTAGAGATTTAGTACCACTCGATTTTTTGACCTTCACTTGTTTCGCACTGCCGTCAGGCCCAACCAATACAGAGATGCGGACAGTTCCTACTTCTTCTGCCATTGCAGCTTCACGAGGGTAATCTGGTTCTTTACATCCAACGCTTCCCTCAGATGCACCACGTGTTTCCCCAGCTGGTTTTGGAGCAGGGGCAGGAGCGGGTGCTGCCGCAGCGACTGGTGCAGGTGCTGCAACAGGGCTAGGAGATGGGGAAGCTGTAGGCGTAGGTGTTGAAACGGCTTTAACTGTTTGAGTTGGTGCAGCTTTTTCAACGACCTTTTGTTCAGGTTGAGGGTCTGGTGTTTTGAGCACTTCCTTAACGAGTTTTGGTAATTCAGGTGGTTTCTCAATTGGTTTCGGTTTTTCTGGCTCAGGTTTTTTATCTTGAATAATGATTAATTCAACAGGTTCTTCTACAGTTTTCTCACCTTTTTTGGAAAGGCCAGTAATTAATCCGTAGAGTACAATGAGATGCAGAAGAATGACTGCCCCAATTCCGATCAGGCGTTTGCCGGAATTATTTTCTAATTCGGAAAAGCTTTTGCCCATTACTACTCCTGAAATGTGAGACAAACAATCAATAGTGAAATTGGCACTTGAGATATAAGTGTTTTTTGCATTTTTTATGTTTGACTAATTAATTAAATAAATAGTGCAAGTACGATTCCTATTGGAATCGTACTTGCAAATTTAGCTTTTAGAACTTGTAAGTACCGCGGACATAGAATGTACGACCAGTAGGATCGCTATAACGTGGGTCATAGCCATATTGGAAGTTATCTAAAACGTTCGATGCTGCAGGTTCTTCAGCAAAGATATTTTTGATACCACCAGTGAGCTCTAAGTTTTTAAATCCACTGTAAGTTGTTGCAATGTTATAAAGGGTGTAGTCAGGAACACGATGTTTGTCGAACTGTGCTTTCCCAGTTTGGTTTTGGTCGTCATAACCACGGAAGAACTGTTGTTCAAAAATCATTTTCCAGTTTTCATAACTCCAGTTTAGATTTGCTGTGTGTTTCCAACGTAAAACAGCTGGATCGTCATACACGCCAACTAAGCCTTCCCAAGCACCATCTTTTTCTTCTTGATAGTCATTTTTGATGACATAGGTACCATTAATGCCAAAGCCGAAACGACCTGTCGCGGTTAATGGTGAAAGATAATCTAAGCTAATGTCGATACCTTGAGTTTTAATACCCCCTGTATTCATTAGAATGGTATTGATGTATTCAATACGACCATCGGCACCACGCACGAATAATGAAGCATATTTCTCAGGATCTTCAAAAATTGAAGTTTCACCCACTTGGCCAACTAATTCGTCAATTTCAATGTTGTAATAATCAACAGCTAAAACTAAGTTTTTAATTGGTTCGTAAACAAAACCAGCGGTAAATGTTTTAGATTCTTCTGGCTGAAGATCTGGGTTACCACCTTGCATACGGTAGAACTGAGTATTACATTCGGTTTGATATTGAGGTGAAGTTGGATTACCGCCTGGACAAAGGACAGGGTCGTTATATTTTGCGCCAGTGTAGGTTTTGCTTTGTTGCGCATTAATTTCCCAAAGGCTTGGAGCACGGAAACCAGTACTGTATGTACTACGGAACATAAGTTGCTTCATTGGTTCCCAACGAATACCGACTTTTGGATTGAAAGTGTCGCCAAAATCGCTGTAGTCGTCATAACGTGCTGCAAGTTGAGCTTCAATCGTTTTGGTAATTGGAATTTGAAGCTCAGCAAAAGCGGCAGTAATATCTCGGTCACCTTTACTCAGAGGTTTGTCAGGGTCAATACCACTACCCGGTACAAGGCGTACTAACTCAGAGTTAACTTTTGCTTCCCAATCTTGAGTTGTAAAACTTCCACCAAATGCAAAACCAACATCACCAGCTGGTAAGGTGTAAATCGGGCGGCTCACGGTAAAGTCAAATGTTGTGGAATCAAGTGTTGCTTCGTTTGTTGTACCACTCACATTTAAAGAGTTCCAAACGTTAGCATCTGCAGATGGACCAAATGGGTTGATTGTGCCGTCATTTAATCCTTCTTGTAGTTTGTTACGATTTAAGTATCCACTAACAAAGCTATCCGATGCTTCGCCTTTTGCGTAAGTTACGCCACCGTTGATATCCCAACCATATGCTTCACCTTCAAGTCCAGCAAAAATACGATGTGATTCATTGATAGATTGTGAAACACGGTTGCCTGCTTGAGAGCGTAAGTAAAGTTGTAATGGATCACCACTTAGACCATCAACACCAGGGGTAATACCCTCGCCTGGATAATATTGACTGCTTTTAGGAATCGTGACAGAGCGGCTGTAGACGTCTGGAGCAATAGAAGTCGTCACTTTGCTTTTTGCATAGACATATTCACCAATAGCGTTGAAGTTATCGCTAAGTTTGATGGTTGCACGACCAATTGCAGACAAGTCCTCAGTTTCTGGCTGAATACCAATTAAAGCTTGCGTATTGAGGAAGCAGAGTCCGCCATCTTCAGTGACATTGGTTAAATTATTACAATTGGCTGCACCACCATACGGGTTCGCTAATACACCTTCAGGATTTCCGTCTGCATCTAAAGGCCCGCCGTTTGGATCAAGAAAGTTAGCAGGGAAGCCATTTGCTGAACCAGCATCGATACCTAACTCAGGTAGAAGGCCACCACGACGGCTGACTTTACGGTCTTTTGCCATAATTTCTTTGGCTTTACGGTAGTCAATTGCGCCATAAACGTTAAAACCTTGTTCATCTAAGTCGCCATAGCCACCAAAAATCGAAACATCGTATTCTTCGCCGCCTTTATCTTCTGGTTTGAGTAAACCACCGCTAATACCTAAGCCTGTGTATTGTTTTTTGGTAATAAAGTTAATTACACCTGCGATTGCATCTGCACCATAAATTGCAGAGGCACCATCACGTAAAACCTCAATACGTTCAACCATTGCAAGCGGAATGGTATTTAAGTTGGTCTCAGAGGTACTAAATGGGCTATAAGCTAAACGACGTCCATTAAGTAAGACGAGGGTTTTATCTGATCCTAGGCCACGTAAGTTCGCTGTTGAGCCTGATGTATTACTTGCACCAACGTTTTGCGCTGTACTGTATCCCGCTTGGTTCGCACTAATTTTTATTAAGGCTTCTTCAGTAGTTGTTACCCCTTGTTTAGTTAATTCTTCAACTTTAATCACCGTAATAGGTGAAGAACTTTGAACAGAAACCCCTTTAATGGATGAACCAGTCACAGTTACTTTGGCTACTTTCGTTGGCTTAACTGTTTCTTCTTCATTTGTTTCTGCTGCATGCGCTAAAGATAAACACAGCATACTTAAACTAAGAGTACTTAATTTAAGTATTGTTTTGCTAAATGGTGTGCCCCCCACAGATTTAGCATTTTTTTTCTCTTTCATAGTAAAAGTATTCCTTTTTGTTGTAGTTAGCGATATTGCTTGATTCTTTTTAAGCAATTCAAGTGCCAAATTTATATTTAAATTTTATTTTCAAATATAAAATACTAATAAATATCTACATTATTGGTTTTAAAGTGGAGAACTTTAAGATGAACGGTAAGTATATTTTTTTAAAGTTATCCTTTTAATTAGGTTTTATTAGGAATTTAACTTTTGATCAAAAAAAAATTTAAAAACATGATTAGGTGCAAATTAAACCTCAAAAAGTGTGATTTAATTCATATTTATGTGTTTGATTTATAAGGCTAATAAGATAAATAAATAAAAAATAAAAAATTATAAATTCAGTGGCTTAGTTGTCTTTTATCTGTCATTTCATCTGATCGTGATCCATTATGAATCAGGAATGTATTATATTTGTGCAGAATGTGCATGGATGAGTACACATCCAAGAGTTGAATTTTTGATAAAAACGAGCTTTACTCGGAAAGTCACTATTAGTATAAATTTATCTTAAAAAATGAATTTAAAAGGATATTTAATTCAGATAACTTTCAACCAAGGAGTGGTGGCATGAATTTCGCTTTATATTAATTACTGTATTAAGTTCTACGTTTAAAACTCAATTTAAACTGGTTCATTTTATTTTAGTGAGGGTGGCTTTATTTAAAGTCTGCTTGCGGCTTTGTATTATTAAAAAATCATCAGAAAGGAAAAGGTTTGGAAACTAGAAAATTTAAAATAGCGCTCCTTGCATTATTAATTTCAACAGGGATGATGGCCGAGGTTCAAGCTTCTGCACAATCGAATAAAGTTTTAAATATTGCATTTGAAGCACCGGATGATGGTTTTGATATGGTCAAAACCTATAATTATTATAGTGGCAATATTGCGGAAGCCATTTTTGAACCCTTATTGAAATATGACTATCTAGCACGTCCTGTTGTTCTTGTTCCAAATACTATTGAAGCGATGCCAAAGATTGAACAAGAAGGAAAAGTCTATACCTTCAAAATCAAACGAGGCATCCATTTTTCAGATGATCCAGCCTTTAAGGGAAAAAAACGCGAGCTAGTTGCGCAAGATTACATTTACGCGATTCAACGAATTTTAGATCCAGCTAACCGTTCTCCGACCTATTCATTTATTGATGGCAAAATCTTAGGAGGGGATGTGGTCGTTGCGGATGCAAAGAAGTCTGGGAAATTTAATTACAATGCGGCTATTGCCGGCCTAAAAGCGATAGATCCTTATACTTTGCAAATTACTTTGACGCGCCCTGACTATAATTTCCAATATATTTTGGCCTATGTTACGTTTGGAGCAGTTTCAAAAGAAGTTGTTGAATTTTATGGAAATAAAATTGCACAACATCCTGTAGGAACGGGGCCGTATCAGCTCAGTAAATATGTGCCACGTAGCAAGATCGAACTGGTTGCAAACCCGAATTATCGTGGTTTTGTTTGGAATTTTAAATCGACAGGCACAGCTTGGGATAATCAATTAGTCAAAGAAATGAACGGGAAGAAAATGCCGCAAATCGGCAAAGTTTCCGTCAGTATTATTGAAGAAGAACAGTCACGGTGGTTAGCATTTAAAACAGGGCAGCTGAATTTTGACAAATTGACCTCAAATGCAGTACCGCAAGCCTTAGATTCGCAAAATAAACTTAAGCCGGATATGCAAAAGCTCGGCATTAAGCATTATCCAAATAAAGATGCTGAAATCACCTACAGCATGTTCAATATGCAAGACCCGCTTGTCGGCGGTCAAAGCCTTGAAAAAATTGCTTTACGCCGTGCCATCAGCATGTCATACAATCAAGCTGAATCGATTAAACAGTTATATCAAGGGCAGGCCGTAAAGGCTGAAATGTTTTTGCCAGAAGGCGTGAGTGGCTTTAATCCAAAATATCGCAGCAGTTTGGGATATAACCCATTGCTGGCCAATAAATTACTGGATCGATTTGGTTATAAGAAAGGTGCTGATGGCTATCGAACCTTGCCCGATGGTAAAGCGTTGACCTTAAAAATAAATACTGAAAATAGCTCTAAATCGGTGATTCAATCTGAGTTGTGGAAAAAAAATCTCGATGCCATTGGGATACGGGTACAGTTTAAGGTCAGTAACTTTGCTGATAATTTAAAAGAAGCAATGCAATGTAAATATATGATGTGGTCTGGAGCGTGGATTGCAGATTATCCTGAAGGGGAGAACTTTGCTCAATTACTATATGGGCCAAATTCAGGACAAGGGAATTTAAGTTGTTATCAATCTAAAGCTTATGACGCATTATATAAACAAGCAATTGTGTTGAAACCTAAAGATCGTGAACCTTTTTATGAAAAAATGAACCGTCAAATTGAAGCGGATAACCCTTGGATTATCCATTCTACACGGATTCGTAATTGGTTAATTCACCCTGAAATTCAGGGGTATAAAACACATCCAATGATGAACACCAGTTGGCAATATCTCGATATTCAGCCTAGTAAAAAATAATTGAGTCAGGATTACAATGAAGCGAAATTCGAATTTTACGCTAACCAAATTTGCTACAGCGTGTTTGATGGGGGGAGTGTTGTTCAATGCGATGCCGACATTAGCATCGGCAAAGAATCCAGCAGATCCAAATAAAGTTTTACGTCATATTTTCCCTGTCGCAGAAACAGGTTTTGACCCAGTTGGCGTGCATGATCTGTATTCTGCACATGTGAATACATCAATCTTTGAAACCTTATATACCTATGACTATTTAGCATCGCCGGCAAAGTTGGTTCCTAAAACGGCGGCTGCGATGCCAGAAATCAGTGCTGATGGTTTGACTTATACCATTCGCCTGCAAAAAGGCATTTATTTTGCTGATGATCCTGTATTTAAGGGCAAGAAAAGAGAGTTAACCTCGGCTGATTATGCATATACCTTTAGACGGTTAGTCGATCCACAACTTCGTTCACCAAACAGTTGGCTACTTGATGGTCGTATTTTAGGCATGGAGAAGGTTTTAGAAAAGGCGAAAAAAACAGGTAAGTTTGATTATGATGCGCCCATTGATGGCATACAAACTCCTGATCGTTATACCCTTGTCATTCGTTTAAATTCTCCAGATCAAAACTTTCCAATGTTATTGGCTCATCAACCTGCATCGGCCATGGCACGTGAAGTGGTCGAAAAATATCGAGACAAAGCGGGTTTTGTGATGGGTAAACCTGTGGGCACAGGGCCATATATTTTGACACGCTGGACACCCGGCTCACGAATTATTTTAAAGGCCAATCCAAACTATCGTGGATTTGTCTGGGACTTCAAGGCATCAGATGCCAAAGATGAAAAGATCGTAAAAGCCATGCAAGGCAAAAAAATGCCGCAAATTGGCGTGATTGATATTCAGGTGATGGAAGAATCACAATCACGTTGGTTGACCTTTGCAAAAAATGAAGCGGATTTGTTGGTGCTCGATGGAGATTTGTCGGTACAAGCCTTAAAAGATGGAGAGCTAAAGCCTGAGTTGGCTAAAAAAGGCATCCAAATGTCGCGCATTTCTGACCCCTCTATCGACTATCACTATTGGAATATGCAAAACCCTGTGGTTGGTGGTTTTAGTAAAGAAAAAATTGCATTACGTCGTGCAATGGCGATGGCTTATTCAGCAGATAATCAAATCAAAATTTTGATGAATGGTGATGCACAAAAATTACAAAGCCCAATTCCACTCGGCGTTGTCGGCTATGACCCTAATTATAAATCGAGTATTCCATACTCAGTTAAAGCGGCAAATTTATTGCTCGATCGTTATAACTATAAAGTTGGCGCAGATGGTTGGCGTACTCAACCGAATGGTAAACCGCTAACGATTGAAATGACGATATCGGGCAATAGTAGCCGCAGTCAGCAGTTGGGCGAATTTTGGAAGAAAACTTTAGATAGCATCAAAATTAAAATGACAACAAAGTCGATGCCATTTGCAGAAGCGTTAAAAGCCGAAAAACAGTGTAAAACCATGTTTAAAGCATCTGCATGGATCGCAGACTATCCAGATGCAGACAATTTTATGCAATTGTTCTATGGCAAAAATATCAATGTCACCAACAACGGCTGTTCAAAAATACCTGAATACGACCGTTTATATGAACAAACACAGCGTATGAAACCGGGACCAGAGCGGGATGCAGTCTATCGGAAAATGTCACGCATATTAGAAGTGTATATGCCTGTCCAAATTAATTATGCACGTTACCGTAGTGTGTTGTCGCAACCACGCGTGATTGGTTATAAAAAGCATCCAATTTTGGCAACAGAATGGATGTACATCGATATTGACCCGAAAAAATAAAATGGAACAAAACTGGAGAAATTATGAAAAATAAAGCTTTGAAACTCACCACCCTCAGTATGTTGATGATCGGCGCTAGCCAATTCGTTCAAGCCGAAGATTCAATACGGAGTACTTTGCCAAAGTTCCAAGCCAAAGAAATACCTGCGCTGTGTGATGCCAAAATTCAGCAAGTGAAAACAGATTTAGCGGCATTTGAGCAAAAAAAGATAAAAAATAATGCAAAAGCAGCACCTGTTTTGGCGGAGTGGGATCAAATTTTTGCCAAATTTGAAGATTTTTATGGACCAATCGGACTATATAGCAACGTCGATCCTGATGAGGCTTTACGTAAGGCTGCGGAAGATTGTGAAATTAAAATTATGGAGTTTCAAACTTCGGTTTATCAAAATCCAAAACTTTATGAGCAAATTAAAAAACTCAAAACCAATGACGAAATTGATAAAAAAATGCGTCAAGACATCTTGGATGGTTTTGAAAATACAGGGGTGCAATTTACACCTGAAAAACGTGCACGTTTGAAAGCTATCTTTGATGAATTGGCAAAAATTGAACAAGAATATGCGCGTAATGTACGAGATAATAAAGAAAAACTGGAGTTTACACCGGCGGAGTTGAAAGGCTTGCCAGACAGCTATATTTCGGGCTTAAAGAAAAATGAAAAGGGCAATTATTTGCTCGGTTTTGAATACCCAGAATACCGTCCATTTATGGAACTAGCAGAAAGCGATGATGCGCGTAAGCGTTACCAAACTGCATTCACGCGTCGTGGTACTGAGAAAAACTTAGTATTGTTAAAGCAAGCAATGGATTTACGTTATGAAATTGCGCAGCTCTTTGGCAAAAAAAGCTATGCCGAATGGGTGTTGCAACACCGTATGGCAAAAGCCCCTGAAACAGTAAATAAGTTCTTAGCCGATGTTCATCAAACGGTGGCACCTTTAGAGAAAAAAGAAGTTGAGACTTTACGTGAGTTCAAAGCGAAAAGCCTGAAAATTCCACTCGAAAAAGCTGAAATCAATCGCTGGAGTGAGAGTTATTGGAGTGAAAAACTTCGCAAAGAAAAGTATCAAATCGATCAAGAAAAATTGCGTGACTATTTCCCAACCCAAGCATCTCAAGAATGGATTTTTGCCATTTCATCTGACCTTTATGGCATTGAATTTAAGCCTGCGAAAGTCGATGTTTGGCAGTCAGAAGTTGAATATTACGATGTAAAAGATAAAAAGACCGGTGAGTTGCTTGGTGGTTTATATATCGATAAATACCCACGTGAAGGGAAGTATGGTCATGCGGCTGTTTGGGGCGTAAAAGGTGGTAGTACCTTGACTAAGCGTAAACCAATTTCTGCTTTGGTGACTAATTTTAACCGTAAAGGTCTAAATAGTGATGAACTTGAAACCTTTGTTCATGAGTTTGGTCATGCTTTACACGGTATTTTGTCCAATACACGCTATGCATCCCAATCGGGGACTTCAGTAGAGCGCGACTTTGTAGAAGCACCTTCACAAATGTATGAAGAATGGGCGCGTCGTAAAGAAACTTTATCTACACTCGCAAATTACTGTAATCCAGCGTGTCCACCTGTAGATGATGCACTGATTAATAAATTAAAAGCAGTTCATAGCTATGGACGTGGTTTGCATTATGCACGTCAAGCCTTGTATGCAAAATATGATATGGCACTTCACTCATCAGATGCTTTGAGTGTTAAACCTTTAGATGTCTGGAAGAAAATGGAAGGCGAGACAGCTTTAGGCTATGTCCCAAGCACTGAATTCCCAGGACAATTCAACCATATCATGGGCGGTTACCAAGTTGGCTATTATGGCTATATGTGGTCTGAAGTGATGGCACTCGATATGTTGTCTGCTTTCGGAGATAACCTAAATAACCCTGAAGTGGGACAACGCTACCGTAAAACGATCTTGTCGCAAGGTGGTCAATATGAAGCAGAAAAATTGGTACATGATTTCTTAGGTCGTAAACCTGATAACAAAGCTTTCTTTGATGAAATTACTGGACAACGAGTGAAGTAAGGACAACTTTATGCTGGCATATATCATACGGCGTATATGGCAGATGATCCCAACGATGTTGGGGGTTGTTCTGCTCATATTCTTCTTATTTAATTGGGTAGGTGGGGACCCTGCTTATATTTTAGCAGGCAAAATGTCGAACCCAGAGCAAATTGAAAACATCCGTCAACAGTTGGGGGTTGATCAACCCTACTATGTCCAATTGTGGATCTTCATTAAGCAAATTTTAACTTTTGATTATGGAATGAGTTGGAGTACAGGTGAGTCGGTGTCAGATATTATTTTGACCCGACTAGGACCATCACTGACGATTTTAATTCCTTTAACTATTTTGCAAACGATCATTTCAATTGGTTTGGCACTTGCTGTGGCTTCAGTTCGTGGCACATTAACCGATCGTATGATTATGATGCTTTGTACGATTGGTATGTCGATTAGTATTTTGGTTTACATTATTGTTTTCCAATACGTTTTTGCATATCAGTTGAGTTGGTTTCCGGTTCAAGGCTGGAGTGATCACTTTAGCGAAAACTTATTTAAATACGGTTTACTGCCTATCTTAATTATGTTGGTGGTGAGTATTGCGCCAACTTTGCGCTTATACCGCAGTTTTGTATTGGATGAAGTCAATCAAGACTATGTTCGAACTGCGCGTGCGAAAGGTGTGGGTGAAAGCCGTATTTTAGGTGTACATGTACTACGTAACGCCTCAATTCCAATTATTACCGATGTCATGTCGAGTCTACCAGCACTGCTGATAGGCGCTTTCCTGATTGAACGATTCTTTGGTATTCCGGGTATTGGTCGTGAAGTCATTATTGCTGTTGAGCGCAGTGACTTCCCTGTCATTAAGGCGATTACAGTCTACGTTGCAGCGGCTACAATGATTTTTAACTTAATCGCGGATTTGATTTATAAACTTGTCGATCCTCGCGTTCAGTTGAAGTAGGTGGCCTATGCTAGGAATATTCAATAAGACCAAAGCAACGGCATCAACACCTGCATCGACTGGCTTGTGGAAGTTGGCGATGCGACGCCTAAAGGCCGATAAATTAGCGATGGTGTCGTTGTTCGTTGTACTGTGCTATTTCGTGGTGTTGCTATTGTCGATGACAGGCGTGGTTGCATCCAATTGGAATAAAGAAGTGGCTGTGAGTTATGCACCTCCAAGTTTTATTGGGGCGGAACTCAATGAAACAGCCAAAACCAAAGCATCAGCAGAAGATATGGCATTGCCTGAAAATCCTGTTGATCCTTTAAAGGATGTAATTGCTGAACTGAATGCAGAGATTGCAACTGAGCAAGATGGTGCCAATGCAATTGACTACTATGGCGTTGTCGATCCACTAGCAGAAGATATGAAAGCGATTGATCAGCAATTGGGTGGCCATTTGTTAGATCAACAAAGCGAGCTAAAACAAACTTTACCGTTTGGTGCGGATAAATGGGGGCAGGATGTCCTGCAAAAAACCATTAAAGGTGCTGAAACATCTATTATTGTTGGCGTGGTAGCTGCATTACTTGCTGTCGTGATTGGGACAATTTTAGGGGCAATTTCTGGCTATTTCGGTGGTTGGGTCGATGATATTTTAAACTGGTTTTATAACATTTTTACCTCGATTCCGTATTTGCTCTTGGTTCTTGCGATTGCAGCTGTATTACAACAAAAGGGGATTTTATCGATTGTCCTCATTCTAGGGCTTACTGGATGGACGGGGGTGTATCGCCTGATTCGTGCAGAGTATATGAAGCATACTTCGCGTGAATATGTGCTCGCTGCCAAAGCGATAGGGGTGAGTCATTTCCGACGTATCTTTGTGCATATCTTTCCTAACGTCAGTCATATTGCATTGGTGCAAATTTCGATTTTAGTGGTGGCCTTTATTAAGTCAGAAGTGATTTTGAGCTTCTTGGGATTTGGCGTTCCTGTTGGGGTTGTGTCATGGGGAAGTATGCTTAATGAAGCACAAAGTGAATTGATTTTAGGTAAATGGTGGCAACTTATCGCAGCATCTGTAGCGATGGCGGTTTTGGTTACGGCATTTTCGATGTTTACTGATGCACTGCGTGATGCATTAGATCCAAAATTGAAATAAGGAGGAGTAAAGGATGACGGAACAAAATCAAACTGTTAAACCAACGCTCCTCAGTGTTCAAAACCTGAAAGTGAGCTTTAAAGCCGAAGATAAAAGTTATATCGAAACGGTCAAAGGAATATCTTTTGACATTCCTGCCAATACAACTGTGGCGCTTGTGGGAGAATCTGGTAGTGGCAAGTCGGTGACCTCGTTGGCAACCATGGGGCTGTTGCCACGTGATCAAAGCCGTATAGATGCAAGCAGTAAAATAGTTTTTGAAGGGCAGGATTTACTGAGTCTGTCTCCAAGAGAAATGCGTAATATCTGTGGTAAAGATATTGCGATGATTTTTCAGGAACCGATGTCGTCACTCAATCCAGTCTTTACGGTGGGTGATCAAATTGCCGAAGTATTACGACTTCATCTAGGTATGGGACGTAAGCAGGCAAGAGCACGGACTTTGGAATTATTGAAGGAAGTGGGTATTCCTTCTCCTGAAACGAAAATTGATGCCTATCCTAGCCAAATGTCAGGTGGCCAACAACAGCGGGTCATGATTGCAATGGCAATTGCATGTGAGCCGAAGTTATTGATTGCCGATGAGCCAACCACAGCACTTGATGTGACGATTCAAAAGCAAATTTTAGATTTACTTGAAGCCTTGCAAAAGAAACGTGAGATGTCGATGCTATTCATTACGCATGATTTAGCATTGGTAAGCGAAATTGCCGATCAGGTGATTGTCATGCGTCATGGAGAAATCCGTGAACAAGGCTTGGTCAATGAAGTGCTCGACCATCCTAAAGATATTTACACACGCGCTTTGCTCAAGTGCCGTCCGCAGATGTCAGAACGTCCTTATAAATTACCGATGATCAGTGATTTTATGCGTCAAAATGGTGATGAGCTGATTGAGGATGTGCATTTATCAGAAGAAACCCGTAGACAACGAACGCGTGGTCTCACAGGTAATGAACAGATTATCTTAGATGTCAAAGACCTGAAAAAATCGTTTTATAGCCGCAAGGGTTTATTTGGTAAGGATGAGTATCAGGCGGTCAAAGGTGTCTCGTTTCAACTGGCGAAAGGTAAAACGCTCGGGTTGGTTGGAGAATCTGGCTCAGGTAAAACCACAATCGGCCTTTTACTGATGCGTCTACAGGAAGCGACAGGTGGTCAGGCGCTGTTTGAAGGTCATGATATTTTGGCGATGAGCGAAAAAGAATTTACCCAATATCAGCGCAAAATACAGATCATTTTCCAAAACCCATATGCTTCGCTTAATCCACGTTTTACGGTGGGTCAAATTCTGATGGAGCCGATGCAAGTGCATCAGATAGGGAAGGATGATGCAGAACGAGAGCAAATGGCGTTTGATTTACTAGAGCGAGTCAGTTTGCCTGCCCAAGCATTTTATCGCTATCCACATGAGTTTTCTGGTGGTCAGCGTCAACGTATTGCCATTGCACGATGCTTGACCTTAAAGCCAGAAATTTTGATCTGTGATGAGTCTGTCTCTGCCCTAGATGTTTCGGTTCAAGCCCAAGTTCTAAATTTATTGCAAGATTTACAAGATGAATTTGGTTTGAGCTATATCTTTATTTCACATGATTTATCTGTGGTGAAATATATTTCTGACCAAATCATGGTGATGAACCATGGTGATATCGTTGAAATTGCAAACTCGGATGAGTTGTATAGATCGCCGCAGCATGAATATACCAAGCGTTTGCTGAGTGCGATTCCACAAACCACTGAACAATTTGTTTAGCGTTCCTATAAACAAAAACCGCTCAAATGAGCGGTTTTTTTATACTTAAGAAATTAAAATTTCTTAAAGCCTTTGTTGTTTCCGCTAAATGCGCGACTTGGCACAGAGTCATTACGACGCTCACGATTGCCAAAATTGTCGTTACGACGTTCACGGTTACCGAAGTTTTCACTGTTGCGATCATTACGGTTATTGTTGAAACCGTCGTTGCGACGCTCTGAACGGTTAAATCCATTGCCTTGGAAACCACCTTCAGTACGACCAGTACGACGTTCGCCACGGTTGTCTTGATAACCATTGCTTTGTTGTGGCTGGTTTTCGTCACTGTCACGACGTTGTTGGCGTAAGTAACCACCACGACGTGCTGCCATTGGTTTATCTTGCATACGTTCAGTACGACGTTTCGCCATACCAAACAGGCCAGTACCTTGACGTGGTTTAAGCTCAACGGACTTGGTTAAGTTGTCGATATCTTGTTTATCTAGCTCGATCCAGCGACCAGTACGTAGTTCGCGTGGCAGAATTACTGAACCATAACGTGTACGTAAAAGACGGCTCACTTTTAAGCCTTGAGATTCGAAAATACGACGAACTTCGCGGTTACGACCTTCTTTTACGACCACTTGATACCAACGGTTAATACCGTCACCACCAATTTCAGAGAATGACTCAAATTTTGCAGGGCCATCATCTAAAACAACGCCTTGTAACATGTTGTTTTTTAACTGAGGAGTGACTTCACCCATGACACGAACGGCATATTCACGTTCGATTTCGCTAGAAGGGTGCATTAAACGGTTCGCCAGTTCACCATCATTTGTGAACAGCAATAGACCTGTAGAGTTGATATCTAGACGACCTACCATTACCCAGCGATCACCGGTAATTTGAGGTAATTGTTCAAATACCGTTGGACGGTTTTCAGGGTCATTGCGTGAGCAAATTTCGCCTTCTGGTTTGTAGTAAATCAACACACGGCGACGAATTTCGTCTTCAATTTGGAACTGAACTTTACGACCATCGATGCGAAGCTCATCACCTGGTTCGATACGTTCACCCACTTGGGCAACTTGCCCATTTACGCTCACACGACCAGCGGCAATGACTTCTTCCATATAACGGCGAGAACCCAAACCAACGCGTGCGAGCACCTTTTGCAATTTTTCACTCATGACAGCATAACCTTAGAAATTATCATCAACAGTTCACCTATTTATGACTTCGGTGCATTCGCATCGAGGGCCATAAAAGCTTCCTTGGCATCCTGCAGGGGAGGCAATTGGCCCAAAGAGGTTAGACCAAAAGCATTTAAAAATTGAGGCGTTGTAACTAACAACGCGGGTCGTCCTGGGAGTTCACGAAAACCAGATTCTTTAATCCAGTTCCAGTCAAATAACGTACGTAAAATTTGACTATTGTTGGTCACCCCACGGATTTGCTCAATATCTGCGCGGGTTACCGGTTGATGGTAAGCAATGACAGAAAGAGTTTCGAGCAAGGATGGCGATAAACGAGTTGGTCGTTCAGGCCAGGTCTGTGCAATAATATTACGATATTTTGCACGTACTTGAAAACGGAAACCTTGAGCGGTTTCAACAAGTTCAATTGATCTGCCGTGTTGCAGCATTGAAAGCTGCTGCAAATATTGGCGTAATTCGGTTTTACTGAAACGGTCTTGGAAAGCCTCTTTTAAACGGGCAATACTCACCGCCGCTTCACTGGCAAAAATAATGGCTTCAAGCTGCATCAAAATTTCATGCAGATTATCTTCTGAAGACACCGCAGTCATTTGTTTAAGTTCAGTGTTCATGCACGTGCTCCCTGAATTGCAAGCGGTGCTTCTACACCTGATGCGACAATTTGAACTTTTTGTTGGCGTGTCAGTTCCAACACGGCCATAAATGTCACGACAACACCCATGCGGCCTTGGTTTGGCTTGAGTAAGTCTGCAAAATCTAATACTTCACCTGACTCAAGCTTAGTTTCAATATAAGCAATACGTTCTTCGAGTAAGACAGGCTCTTGTAGAATTTGGTGGGTAACTGGTTCTGGTCGATTAAAAACACAGAGTATGGCATCACGAAGTAATTGAATGTCATAACCATCATTGGTTTCGACAATCGTTCCTAAACTGACATTGGTATCGAAATTATCCCGATCCAATACTGTCATTTGACCTAATCTTTCCGCAGCTTGTTTGATGCGCAAATACGTTTCTAAACGGTCAATTAATTCTTGTTTAGGATCTTGTTCATGTGCTGCGGTCGATTTAGGTTTTGGCAATAATAGACGCGATTTTAAATCGGCCAATAGGGCTGCCATCACCATATAGTCTGCGGTTAATTCAATATCTAGAGATTTCATTGCATCCATATAAGACAAATATTGGGATGCAATCGGGGCAATATCGACTTGTAATAAGTCGAAGCCATTTTTTTGAATGAGGTAAATCAGAAAGTCGAGTGGTCCTTCGAAATGCTCTAATAGAATTTCAAATGCAGCGGGTGGAATGTACAAATCTTCTGGAATAGCTTCTTGCCACTCATCCAAAACGCGAATGTGTGGAGCATCTTCCATAGAATTATGGACAGTTTGGTTCATTGCAATTATAGGCCACGCGAATTTTCAAAGGCATGCAGACAACTTTCGCTTCGATCTCACATCGAAAGTAAAAGCACAAAAGTTATAGGGAATAGTGTAATGGAAAAATGCGTTTAAAGAAATTACTGAACGGTTGAATTGGGTAAAAAACTTAAAATTTATAGGGAATAGGCTTTATTTATACACACGTAAAATTTTAAAGCTGTGATATCGATCACATCTTGTGTTAATTATAAAAAATACACTCATCAATCCGTGAACTCATTTAAGCTGTGATGTCTGGATGATGGGCATCCTTCATGAAATGATTTGAATGAATTGACTAAAAGAATATTAGCTATGCCACAACAATATAATCAATGGGGTCAGTCTGTAGGGATGACGTTGACGCATTTTGAACCTTGCCAGTTCAGATGTAAAACCGAAGTGGGGCAATCTGTTCGGCTTATTCCGATGCTACCCGATCAGCTTGATGATAGTCTTTTACAGCGGCTATGGCAGACAGTACAACAAGAACCTGATGAACGCTGTTGGACGTATTTGCCTTATTCTCAAATTCAAAGCATGCAGCAATTGCGTGATTATTTTCAGCAATCCTTTCATTTTACCGGTTCGATGCATTATGTCATTGAGGTTGGTGATGCCATTGTAGGATGGGTTGGTTTGCTTAATGTACGCCCAGCACATGCTGTCATCGAAATTGGCAATGTCTTTTTTTCAAGTTTAATGAAGCGATCAACCGCCGCAACAGAAACCATTTATCTATTGTTAAAAGCATGCTTTTCAGCGGGATATAGACGGGTGGAGTGGAAGTGTGATGACTTGAACACGCCTTCGAAAAACGCTGCTTTGCGTTTTGGCTTTCAATTTGAAGGGTTGTTTCGTCAACATGTGATTGTGAAAGGTCGTAACCGTGATACCGCTTGGTTTGCGATGTTAGATCAGGATTGGCCAATGTTGTCTCAAGCTTATGCAGCTTGGCTCGATACAAATAATTTTGATGAGCAAGGGCAACAAAAAATTCATTTAAAGGAATTTATGCAGCTTTATTGCGTTTGAGCGAAAGCTAATTATCAAGGCTGTGAGTATGTTGGTAAGACTCTTTGCTCAAGTGCAAATTCGATGATGAGTTGGCACTGCGCTTGCGAGCAGAGATTTTGATTAGCTCTACGTTTAAACAGCGATTTGACCGTTGATGCATGCAGAAAGTAAGAAAAAGCCTGCGGCGGTGTTGTCGCTATTGGTGAAATTAAATTTTTATCAGATGCTGCCCTTAGTTGAGCCGTGGATTCTAAAGTCCAAGGCTCAGTGGCATATATAGCAAGATGATTAAGACGGTTTTGTTCGGAGACATTGAGGTCTGTCGCATTTTGGAGCTTGAGTAAAATCTGAAATAAAGTCATCAGGTCGATTCCTTTATCGAAAGGTAATTTAACCGCGCTTTGAGCAGATGACCTTTACATGCTGTGCCTCTGATCGGATACAGCATGTATTTAACAGTACATGCTATTCAAAGGCACTGACATCACCGACACCACGGCGAATCACTTCAGGGTATTCACCTGCAAGGTTTACAACGCTAGTGGTATTTAAAGTACCTAAACCGCCATCAATTAATACATCTATTCGTTTGCCGATTTGCAGTTCAATTTCATAAGGATCATCAATCGGTTCTTTTTGGCCAGGTAAAATTAAGGTCGATGTTAATAAAGGCTCACCCAATTCTTTGAGTAATAATTGGCAAATCGGGTTGCTCGGAATGCGTAGTCCAATGGTTTTCTTTTTAGGATGCATTAAACGGCGAGGAACTTCACTGGTCGCAGGCAAAATAAAGGTAGTGACCGCAGGGGTGTTATTTTTCAATAAACGATACATGGCATTATCGACTTTGGCATACGTGGCAATGTCAGATAAATCTGCACAAATAATCGCATATTGATGTTTAGCATCGAGCTGACGAATTTGGGCAATGCGTTCCATGGCATTTTTGTTCCCAATTTGGCAACCGATGGCATAGGCGGCATCTGTAGGATAAACCACCACATCGCCGGCACGAATCCGTTCAACGGCTTGCGTAATTAAACGGGGCTGAGGATTTTCCGGATGTATTCTTAAATGCAACATGTCGTTTTCCTCTTATTATTAAAAGCTCTAGACATTATGTCGCGGTCTATTTGCTTTGTGCAACGTGAAATGCAGTCAAATTGTATAATTTAATCAAGCATTTCACGTTGAAATTCATTCGCCTGTAACATTTTGCCAGCACGTGTACAGTGGCAAATGCATTGGATAAAGCGCCAAGCATCGCGTGGAAGTTTGGCTTCACCTTTAAAATAAGCCTGTAATTGTGCATAGACATTATCTTTAAAGCTGCTGCCATCTCCTCCTTCACCAGTGAGGTTATCGAGTGATACACGAAACTTACGTCCAAAGGCTTTGGCAAATAACCATTCGATCGCTTGGGGCTTAATTTCTACCTGTTCAAAGAGGGCTTGTTGCTCTTTACTACGACCATCAGGTGCATACCAATAGCCTAAATCGGGAAGTAAACGGCGTTGCTCGCCAGCAATAGTCCAATGGCTAATTTCATGCAAAGCGCTATTGAAATAACCATGAGCAAATTGAATACGGGCAGGGCCGTTTGAATCAGCAGGAAAGTACTCGGGCTCAAAGTCACCTTTCACTAAGCTCACATTCAGGTGGGAAAACCAATGATTAAAGTGTAAGATGAGCCAATCGACGTGTTCTGTTTCTGTGGAAAGTTTCTCCCAAGCCGAGAGTTGCACTTGGTCGGTTGAAATGTCAGAATCAAGCGTTGAAATTGTGCTCATAAGTGATGAAACATTCACTTCTGTTTGCGGCTGCAACAGATGCATAACTTAAGTTACCCAAATGGTCTGTCTAAATAAGTACAAAATTGTATCTTAATCTTTGACAGAGTACTGATGAATTTGTAGAATTGCCGCCTTAATTATGTCAGCAAATACCTTTCCGGCACAGATTGAGCCGTTTAAATGGGCTGAACAGGGCTTTAAATGGTCAGGAACACTGCCATTATCTCGCTTTGTTCGTATTGCTCGTGAAGCTGTTGGATCAATTGATGATCAATTGATTAACATAGACTGTAAGCTATCAATGGATGCTTATCATCGCATTGTATGGCTAGATGGTCATGTTGAAACAAATGTTCCAATGGAATGCCAGCGTTGTCTGGATACTGTTGAGATTCCACTTGTTTTAAGTTTTCATCTAGCTCTTGTAGATGACGAGTCACTGATAGAGCGCTTGGATGAGGATGCTGATTTCATCGTTTTAGGTGAAAGTGAAGCAACAACCAAAGGTTCATATGATGCACCTGCGACTGCTGATTTACTCTCACTGATAGAGGATGAATTGTTATTGTTGATGCCTTTGTCACCTAAGCACGACGCTTGTGAACATAAGCATCAACCTGCCGCTGAAGAGCTTGTTGAAGAAAAACGGGACAACCCGTTTGATGTTTTGGCAGGTTTGAAGGGTAAACTTAACTAATTTTTGTGTTATACTCTTGAGTATAAGACAATCGAATTTGTTCTGATCCATTTTTTCGATCTTTGTAAGGAGCCATCATGGCCGTTCAGCAAAACCGTAAAAGTCGCTCTCGCCGTGACATGCGCCGTTCACATGACGCTTTAACCGAGAATGCATTAACTGTAGACCAAGCTACTGGCGAGACTCACCGTCGTCACCACGTATCTAAAGATGGTATCTACCGTGGTCGTCAATTATTCGCTAAAGCATCTGCTGAATAATTGGTGATGTATTAAGCGTCAAGCTTAGTAGAAAAAATGGGAGCGTTAAGCTCCCTTTTTTTGTACCGATTTTTTGTTGCATTTGGCAATTACCAAGACAAAAATTAAGTGTTAAATTTCCGTCCCTGAAACAAGCTTACATGGGATTGTGTTGAATAAATGTCCAAATAGCATAAATTCACCAGTCTTGATAAAGGATTTTTTTATGTCTGCTAAACAACTCGAGCAAGCAGCTCAAGCTACTAAAACTGCATTCGTGTTCCCGGGTCAAGGGTCACAGAAAGTCGGCATGCTCGCTGAACTTGCAGAACAGTTTAGTATTGTGCAAGCAACATTTGCAGAAGCATCAGAAGCGGCTGGCTTTGATCTTTGGCAAATTGCTCAAAGTGGTGAAGGGTTAAACCAAACAGAATTTACTCAACCTGTACTACTGACTGCCAGTATTGCTTTATGGCGTGTGTGGTTAGAGTTAGGTGGTGTTGCACCGAAATACCTTGCAGGTCACTCATTAGGTGAATACAGCGCCTTGGTTGCTGCAGGTGCGATGAGCCTAGGTGATGCCGTTAAACTGGTGAACCTACGTGGTCAGTTAATGCAAAGTGCTGTACCTGAAGGTCAAGGTGCAATGGCGGCAATTTTGGGTCTAGATGATGCCAAAGTCATTGAACTTTGTGCTCAAGCAGAAGGCCCAGGTTCAGTAGATGCTGCAAACTACAATGCACAAGGTCAAGTTGTCATTGCTGGCGATAAAGCCATGGTTGAAGCGGTTATGGCTGCTGCTAAAGAAAATGGCGGTAAGGCAATCGCACTTCCGGTTTCTGTGCCATCGCATTGTGCATTGATGAAACCTGCTGCTGAACAGTTTGCGACAGCATTGGAACAAACTGCCATTGAGCTGCCTACTATACCTGTAATACAAAATGTAGGCGCTGAAATCGCGACTGATGTAGCGCAATTACGTCAGGCGTTAACTGCACAGTTATACCAATCTGTACAGTGGACAAAGACCATGCAGTATTTGCAAGACCAAGGTATTCAGTACATTGCTGAATGTGGTCCGGGTAATGTCCTTGCGAATCTCGCAAAACGTTTGCCAAATATTGAAAAAGCATTCCCACTCGACACGAAAGGTCGTATGGAAGATGCACTGAATGCCATTTTAGTGGCAGAAGGGAAAATTGCATGACACAAGAACGCAAAGTTGCTTTAGTAACAGGTGCGAGCCGAGGGATTGGAGCAGCAATTGCTCAGCAATTGATTCAAGACGGTTATTTTGTTGTAGGTACTGCAACTTCAGAAGCGGGTGCAGAAAAATTATCTGCAGCTTTTGCTGAAAAAGGTGCGGGTAGAGTTTTAGATGTACGTGATGCAACTGCAATTGATGCATTGGTATCAGACATTGAGCAAAACTTTGGTTCTGTATTGGTTTTGGTGAACAATGCGGGTATTACCAAAGATAATTTGTTACTTCGTATGTCAGAAGATGATTGGGATGACATTCTCAACATTCATTTGAAAGCCGTTTATCGACTTTCTAAACGTGTTTTAAAGGGTATGACCAAAGCACGTTTTGGCCGAATTATTAATATTAGTTCTGTGGTTGCACATTTTGCTAACCCAGGACAAGCAAACTATTCTGCTGCAAAAGCAGGGATTGAGGCCTTTGGTCGCAGCCTTGCAAAAGAGATGGGAAGCCGCCAAATCACTGTAAATGCAGTGGCTCCGGGCTTTATTGCAACAGAAATGACAGAACAGTTAAGCGAAGAAATTCGTAAAAAGATGAGTGATCAAGTGGCTTTAAACCGTTTAGGTGAGCCGCAAGATATCGCAAATGCCGTAAGTTTTCTTGCTTCTGAAAAGGCAAGTTACATTACCGGAACTGTATTACATGTAAATGGTGGTTTATACATGAGCTAAGCGCTCAAGTATAAACTTTCAAAACGATTTAGATTCAATTAAACTAACGGCATTAAAAACGCCACAAGCAATGAGGAGAATTCCTGTGAGCGATATCGAACAACGCGTAAAACAAGCAGTAGCTGAACAACTTGGTCTTAAAGCAGACGAGATCAAAAACGAAGCTTCTTTCATGGATGACTTAGGTGCAGACTCTCTAGACCTAGTTGAATTAGTTATGTCTTTCGAAAACGATTTCGACATCACTATTCCTGATGAAGATTCAAACGAAATCACTACTGTACAATCTGCAATTGACTATGTTTCTAAGAAACTAGGTTAATTTTAGATTTCAGCGATGCTGATTTAAAAAGCCACCATTCGGTGGCTTTTTTTATGCTGAATATTTTGTTTTTACATTAGCTTACGTTTCTGTCACCAACAACAACTCAAAAGCGGTTATTTTTTAGCTATAAAAATAGAGTTTGAATAATAGTTAAATTATTTAAAACAGTAAAAACAACGGAGAAAAACATGGGTCTTTTTGATTTTGTAAAAGGAATTGGTAAAAAAAATACAGCGCCTGCAGAACCTCAGGCAGCGCCAGCAACACCTTCTGAACCATCTGCACAAGAAATTGCCAATAAGTTATTGGGTCATATCAAAGCACTGGGCTTACCTGTAACTGGCTTGTCTGTGAGTTATAACGGGACTTCAGATCTAGCAACAGTGAAAGGTCAGGTGCAAAGCCAAGCAGATCGTGAAAAGATTATCTTGGCGGTAGGGAATATTGATCATGTGGCGCAAGTGGATGATCAGTTGACTGTAGCAACGCCAGAACCAGAAAGTAAATTTTATACAGTTAAATCAGGCGATAATCTTTCTAAGATTTCTAAAGAATTTTATGGTGATGCAAATCAATACAATAAAATTTTTGAAGCAAACCGTCCTTTGCTAAAAAATGCCGATGACATTTTCCCAGGTCAGGTGCTTCGTATTCCTGCATAAATATTTGTGTTTAAAGTAAAAAAAGCCATCTTGTGATGGCTTTTTTTTGTATGCGTGAATGGTGAAGTTGAATATAATGCGGCTGAAATAATTCAAAATAAGAAATCAATGAAACAAAAAATCATCTTTATTTTCTTGCTGTTGCTTGCAGTTGTTGTGTGTTTTTGTCTTTGGCTGCGGTGGGATGAGCGTATTGATCCTCGGGTGCTCAAGTGGCAGCAGTCTGAAATTTCTTATCATTCAAATTACACACAAGAGCCGTATTTTAACTTGCTTGGGCTGAATGCCGCAGATCGGTTTTCGGCATTGAATGTTGGGCGCTATCGTTATCATCAAGATTGGGCATTTAGTTTGTTGGGGCAAGAGCATCAGAATGTATTGGGCCAGCCATTGAATGCGAAGCTAACACGTGAAAAGTGGTCAGAAGAACAGACGAATTTAGTTGCGGAGTTTCAGCAATTGCTGGTCGATGATCCTAAGGCAGCTAGCGCATTTGTTGTTGAGCATCATCAGGTGCTCGGTGCGCTGATACAGCAAGAAAAGGTGCCGTTGCAGCGCTTTAACACATGGTTGCAGCATGCAGACCAATACCGCAGTTTAAGTATGCCGAGCAATTCCGCATATCCAGACTTTAAGTATTTAAATCAGTTGGCGATCCTTTATCAGATCAATATTGCGTTAAATAAAGAGGATAAGCTGGATGCATATATGGCTGAATATCAAAGATTGCAGCAGATGCTTGAGCGCCCGATCTCATTGGTTGAAAGGATGCTGATTCAAAGCTGGCTGGCACGTTATGTTCGAATTATACGTAATGAGCAATTAAAGACTGGACAAGTTGTTTATTTAGAGCCTTTAAGTGCCAGTCAGTTAAGTTTGCGCTCAGCAGCGCAATTGGAAGCCTATGGTGTATATGCGGTGTTGAAGCAGGTGCAGCAATCATCGGGCTGGAATACCTCCTTGATGTATTGGTTGTATTTGCCAAATCAAACTGCAAATCAATTGTTTAAGCAATATGAAGAGGCGGCACAGCTATCTGAGCTTTCTTATGATTCGTTTAGGATGCAGGGTGGTTAAAAACAGGGACAGTATTCATCTTGGCATATCAAAAACTATTTGGGCAATACTTTGTCCAATATAGAGGGGGTGCCTTGGGGCGCTCTGTGCTTGCAGGGCACATTTTGAATAATCGTATTATGATTTTTAATTTGTTGAATCAGGGGGCGACTGATTTAACGCAGTTGAGTCAAAATAGCCACGGTCGACGTTTCTTTAAGAAAGAGGGGGTGTTGTGTGCTGAAGTGTCGTATCCGCGTGAGCAATTTAGAGCACACAATTGGAATATTTTAGATAGCTGTGTGCAGTTGTAGTTTTTGTATATAAACATTTTGGTATAGAAATAAAAAAGCCCCAATGAGTAGGGGCTTTTTTACAGTCGTTTAGAAGCTTGGCTTCACGACCACTAAAATGACAACCGCAAATAAAATCAAAGTTGGCATTTCATTAAAATAACGCCAGAACTTATGCGATTTATAATGTGCATTTTCGATAAGCTTTTTACGGTAATAACCACATACAAAATGATAAATCACCAATAGTCCAACTAATCCAACTTTTAGGTAGAACCAAAGCGCTTCATGGTAGTGTCGAGTTGCATCACCCCAATCGACGAGGAAGTGCGCCGTGATCAGTGTAGCAATCATTGCGGGCCACATAATGCCGCGATATAGCTTGCGTTCCATGATTTGAAAGCGCTGATGACTCGTAGCATCATCACTCATGGCATGGTAGACATAAAGGCGAGGGAGATAAAATAGCGCTGCGAACCAGCAAACAACTGCGATGATATGTAATGCTTTGACCCAGAGGAAAGCATCTGATGGAGCATCCATATATTGACCCTTAAAAGGGCGGTGGGTGTGTGCTTTGGCACCGAAGCGCCAAAGCAGCAAACTTTATATTAAGCTTCCCATTTTTTGAAAACGAGGCAAGCGTTTACACCGCCAAAACCAAAACTGTTACTCATCACAGTATTCAATTTTGCATCACGTTTTTCAAGTACGATATCAAAAGGTTTTGCACCTTCATCAAGTTCAGTCACGTTGATGTTTGGTGCAATAAAGTCATTTTGCATCATCAAAATAGAGTAAATCGCTTCTTGTACACCTGCAGCACCGAGGCTGTGACCTGTCATTGATTTAGTCGAGCTGAGCGGAGGAACTTGTCCTTCGCCGAAAGCACGTTCCATCGCTTTAAGTTCAGTAACATCACCAGCCGGAGTAGATGTACCGTGTGTATTTACATAGTCAATTTTGTCTACGCCGTGTTGTTTTGCTTCTTCAAGCGCCATCAGGACACAACGAGTCGCACCTTCACCTGATGGTGCAACCATGTCTGCGCCATCTGAATTTGCTGCATAGCCGACAACTTCAGCCAAAATGTTTGCGCCACGTGCTTGAGCATGTTCAAGAGATTCTAGTACAACGAAGCCACCACCACCTGCGATCACGAAACCGTCACGGTCAGCAGAGTAAGGGCGTGAAGCAGTCTCTGGAGTGTCGTTATATTTTGAACAAAGTGCGCCCATTGCATCAAATAAAAGACTTTGTGACCAATGGTCTTCTTCACCACCACCGGCAAGCATTAAGTCTTGTTTGCCCAATTGAATCAGGTTGTATGCATAACCAATGGCATCTGCAGATGTTGCACATGCGCTAGTAATGGTGTGTGCAATACCTTGCATTTTAAATGCAACACCCACGTTTGCGGTAATGGTGTTGGTCATGTTACGTGGTACAAAGAATGGACCAACTTTACGTGCACCTTTAGTGTCTAGAAGTTCTTTCATTTCAACAACAGATGCAGTTGAACCACCACCTGACCCACCCGCAATACCGTAACGTGGATTACCACCAATTTGTTCTGCTGTTAAGCCTGCATTTTCTACTGCAGCCAAAGCTGAGTTGTATGCATACATTGCGCATACGCCCATAAAGCGTTTTAAGCGGCGGTCAATACCGTCAAAGTTTTGTTCTGCAGCCGCACTGACATGACTTTTGAAATTAAGTTCAGCATAACTTGGGTTGAAACGTGTTCCAGAAATCCCGTTTTGCAAAGAATGAGTGACATCTTCTAATGTATTACCAATGCATGAGTTGATGCCCATACCAGTGATTACAACACGTTTCATCTACAGATCCTTTATAGGTAGTGTGTGAGCAAGCTATTGAAAGTATACGAAGGAAACTTTCTAAATAGACGAACTCATATAATTTGATTGGAATAATGATAGCAGAAAGCTTTTTGAATTCTTATGGCAAATCCTATGCCTATTTTTGACTGAGCTAATTTGCAACGATGCAGCAAAAAACTTAACTTAAAGATACATATTCAAGTTGTGATAAAGTTTGACTACACCTAGTATTTATCAAGAATTTCAAGAATAGTCTGAATGGGGTAGGGAATGGCGAAAACGAATAATAAACCAACGGCTGGTCTGCTCTCAAACGCCTTTGGAGTGGCTAAAAAGCTCAGTTCTACAGGGGTGTCTATTATCAATCATGTTGCACCCGAATCTGTAACTAAGGTCATTCAGCCACAAAAGAATGGTCAAACCTTGGAAGGTCAGTCACGTCAGATGAGCGTATTTGATGTGAAAAAATATGATAATCCGCAGCAAATTCTGCGTGAACATGTTCCGAATGTTTCTAGACAATTATTCGGTCGACATTTTAATACCGTAAATAATGTAGCTAATTTTGTTGCCCCTCAATTTAGCGACAAGATTTCTGACTATCTTTTTGATCGATTGAATCATTTTAGTTCGGATATTTCATCTGTAGATGCAGTGCTTGATGAAGCTGGCGTACGTGATTTAGAAGAGTTGACACAAGATGTCGATCGTTCGCGTCGTATTAGTCAGGCTCTGGGTGAGCAAAATAAATGGATTGCTTCGATTCAAGGGGCTTTAACAGGTGCGACAGGTGTCATTGGTTCAAGTATTGATATCCCTGCTTCACTGATTATGACTCTGCGAGTGATTTATCAAGTTGGACGTTCTTATGGTTTCGACTTAAGCAAAGAAAGTGACCAAGATATTGTTCAGTTTATTTTTAAACAGGTCGACTTGAGTTTAATTGCAGAAAAACAAACTTTGCTTATGGCAATAAAAGCTCTGAGTAGTACGCTACAAAATAGTGATTTACATCAATTGCAGCAATTGGTGGGTTCAGATACTGATGCAGCAGCATTGAAAAAATATGTACTAGATGAAAATGGTCAGTTTAAGTGGGCATGGCTCAATCAAATGCCAAAAGTTTCATTGTTAAATCAGCTATCACGATTATCTCCTGTGGCGAGTGTTGGTGTAAGTGTAGTGTATAGTCGCCGTTTAGTGGATGAAGTGAATCAGAAGGCACAGCAAGTCTTTTCTAATGCGCGCCAATATATTTTGCAGCATCAGGATATTAGCTTGTCACCTTTACATGCCTATGAGCGTTCTCTTGAGTTGCTTGCTCAAGCAACACCTAAATTACTAGAAGGTATTAAGGCGAAAGATATTGATTTGGCTGAGCCGGTACTAGATCAGACCATAGATGTTGCAGGTCATGAGAGTATCCGCGCAGTAAAAGTCATCAAAAAAGCACAAGTTAAAAACTCTGATGCAGCCGAAGTGGAAGTAGAGCAGGAACAAAAAGTCTCAGAAGGTTTGGAGGCACTTGCGGAGAAAGTTGTTGAGCCTCATGCACCCGGGGCTGCGCAAAAACCTACTTTAGCTGAAAAAGATGAGTTTGATGTGTTGGAATCTGTACAGCAGGAGGATGTCCCAGTGGAAAAAGCTGCACCCAAAACTAAGCCGCGTAAAGCCAAAACAGCAGCCGTAGATAAAGTTACAAAAAAATCAGCAGATTCTTCTGAAAAATAAACTATTTATTTGTGGGTGAAAAATTGCGCAAATCACGATGAATAAATGTTTTCGATGATCGTATATTGTTGACCAATTTTAAGTCTTCGCTTACAATTGCATGCCCTCAAAAAGTAGTATTTTTTGGGGCTTTTTATTAACGGGAGAATTGCCAAATGGCAACAACAAATCAGTTGATCCGTAAGGGTCGTACAACTTTAGTTGAAAAATCTAAAGTTCCTGCGTTGAAGGCTTGTCCACAACGTCGTGGTGTTTGTACACGTGTTTACACAACTACACCTAAAAAACCTAACTCAGCAATGCGTAAAGTTTGCCGTGTTCGCTTAACTTCAGGTTTCGAAGTTTCTAGCTACATCGGTGGTGAAGGCCATAACCTACAAGAGCACAGTGTTGTTCTTATCCGTGGTGGTCGTGTTAAAGATTTACCGGGTGTACGTTACCATACCGTTCGTGGTTCTTTAGACTGTGCTGGTGTTAAAGATCGTAACCAGTCTCGTTCTAAATACGGTGCTAAACGTCCTAAGAAATAATCTGAAAAGATTAACTTCTTAGTTCGTTAGAACTGCAATCCTTTATCGTCTCGCTTGTCTGATTTCTGCATTTTTTGTGAAAATTCCAAGCGACGTATAGTAAGGCCAGCGAAAGCACATGACACTTTGTGCACCTGCTGGAGTAACCTGAAGTGTCATATTTATTAGGTGTATTAAAATGCCAAGACGTCGCGTAGTTGCTGCCCGTGAAATCCTTCCGGATCCTAAGTTCAGCAGCCAAACAATCGCTAAATTCATGAACCACGTAATGCAAGATGGTAAAAAATCTATTGCTGAAAGTATCGTTTACGGTGCTTTAGACCGCGTTCAAGAAAAATCTAAAGTAGACCCAGTTGAATTTTTCGAGACTACTCTTGAAAAAGTTCGTCCTATGGTCGAAGTAAAAGCACGCCGTGTTGGTGGTGCTACATACCAAGTGCCTATGGAAGTACGCCCATCCCGTCGTACTGCCTTGGCTATGCGTTGGTTAGTAGATGCTGCTGCTAAGCGTTCTGAAAAAACTATGGCTTTACGTCTTGCTGGTGAGTTGCTTGATGCAGCTGAAGGTAAAGGCGCAGCGATCAAAAAACGTGAAGATGTGCATCGTATGGCTGAAGCCAACAAAGCCTTCTCTCATTACCGTTTCTAAGCGGATAAAACAGCCCCTATTCAGGAGGGTGACAAATCAGTTGTCACTGTTTTGTCATCGAATCGCTTTAAGTTGCTATGCAGCTTAAAGCGTCCTGTTTTAAACAACAAAATTTAGGAATGCTAGAAATCATGGCTCGTCAAACCCCAATTTCTCGTTATCGTAACATTGGTATCTCTGCGCACATTGATGCTGGTAAAACTACCACTTCAGAACGTATTTTGTTCTACACAGGTGAGAGTCACAAACTTGGTGAAACTCACGAAGGTTCTGCAACTACAGACTGGATGGAACAAGAGCAAGAACGTGGTATTACTATTACCTCAGCGGCAGTAACATGCTTCTGGAAAGGGATGGGTAACCAATTCGAACAGCACCGTATTAACGTAATTGATACCCCAGGACACGTAGACTTCACTATTGAAGTTGAACGTTCTATGCGTGTTCTTGACGGTGCATGCATGGTTTACTGTGCTGTAGGTGGTGTACAACCTCAGTCTGAAACTGTATGGCGTCAAGCAAATAAATATAAAGTTCCACGTATTGCATTCGTGAACAAAATGGACCGTACTGGTGCGAACTTCTTCCGTGCTGTTGAACAAGTTAAAACACGTCTTGGTGGTAATCCAGTGCCAATCGTTGTTCCAATCGGTGCAGAAGAAAACTTCCAGGGTGTTGTTGACCTAATCGAAATGAAAGCGATTATCTGGGACGAAGCGTCTCAAGGTATGAAGTTTGAATATGGCGAAATCCCTGCTGAATTAGTTGAACTGGCTAACGAATGGCGTACTAACATGGTTGAAGCTGCTGCGGAAGCATCAGAAGAACTCATGGACAAGTACCTTGAAGAAGGTGAGTTAACTAAAGAAGAAATCGTTTCAGGTTTACGTGCACGTACATTGTTGAATGAAATTCAACCAATGCTTTGTGGTTCAGCGTTCAAAAACAAAGGTGTTCAACGTATGTTGGATGCTGTAATTGAATTCTTACCTGCGCCGACTGATGTCGAGGCGATTAAAGGTATCCTTGACGACAAAGACGAAACTGAAGGTTCTCGTGAAGCGTCTGATGATGCTCCGTTCTCTGCGCTTGCGTTCAAAATCATGAACGACAAATTTGTAGGTAACTTAACATTCGTACGTGTTTACTCTGGTGTGCTTAAAGCAGGTAGCCCTTGCTATAACCCAGTTAAAATGAAGCGCGAACGTGTTGGCCGTATCGTACAGATGCACGCAAATGACCGTCACGATATTGAAGAAATTCGTGCGGGTGATATCGCAGCATGTGTAGGTCTTAAAGATACTACGACTGGTGATACATTATGTGATGAAAACAATGTAATTACACTAGAGCGTATGGAATTCCCAGAGCCAGTAATTGCGCTTGCGGTTGAGCCTAAAACTAAAGCTGACCAAGAAAAAATGTCTGTTGCTTTAGGTCGTTTGGCGAAAGAAGACCCTTCATTCCGCGTACGTACTGACGAAGAATCTGGTCAAACAATTATTGCTGGTATGGGTGAGCTTCACCTTGACATTATTGTTGACCGTATGAAGCGTGAATTCAACGTTGAAGCGAACATTGGTAAACCAATGGTAGCTTACCGTGAAACGATCAAAAAATCAGTTGAACAAGAAGGTAAGTTTGTACGTCAAACTGGTGGTAAAGGTAAGTTTGGTCACGTATACGTACGTTTAGAACCACTTGCTGAAGATGCTGGCAAAGATTACGAGTTCGCTGAAGAAGTTGTAGGTGGTGTAGTACCTAAAGAATTCTTCGGTGCGGTTGACAAAGGTATCCAAGAACGTATGAAGAATGGTGTCCTAGCTGGTTATCCAGTGGTTGGCATCAAAGCGACATTGTTCGATGGTTCTTACCATGACGTCGACTCTGACGAATTATCGTTTAAAATGGCGGGTTCTTACGCATTCCGTGACGGTTTCATGAAAGCAGATCCTATCTTGCTTGAACCAATCATGAAAGTTGAAGTAGAAACTCCAGAAGACTACATGGGCGATATCATGGGTGACTTAAACCGTCGTCGTGGTCTTGTTCAAGGTATGGACGATTTACCTGGTGGTACTAAAGCTATCCGTGCAGAAGTTCCACTTTCTGAGATGTTTGGTTACGCAACTCATATGCGTTCTATGTCTCAAGGTCGTGCGACTTATTCTATGGAATTCGCTAAATACGCTGAAACACCACGTAACGTGGCTGAAGGCATCATCGCTAAGTTCCAATCTGGCGGTAAAAAAGGTGACGACGAGTAATCTTTCGATTACTATAAGCCCAAACTAATTCATAGTTAAAAACCAAATGCTCATGCAGTATCCCTGCATGAGTAGTTTAAAAAGGAAGATCTCATGGCTAAGGCTAAGTTCGAACGTAATAAGCCACACGTTAACGTGGGTACAATTGGTCACGTCGACCACGGTAAAACTACTTTAACAGCTGCAATTGCAACTGTATGTGCAAAAAAATTCGGTGGTGAAGCGAAAGATTACGCTGCAATCGACTCTGCACCAGAAGAAAAAGCACGTGGTATTACAATTAATACTTCACACGTAGAATACGATTCTCCAATCCGTCACTACGCTCACGTAGACTGCCCAGGTCACGCCGATTATGTTAAAAACATGATTACTGGTGCTGCGCAAATGGATGGTGCGATCCTTGTATGTGCTGCGACTGATGGTCCAATGCCACAAACTCGTGAACACATCCTTCTTTCTCGTCAGGTAGGTGTACCTTACATCGTTGTATTCTTAAACAAATGCGACCTTGTTGATGACGAAGAACTTCTTGAATTAGTAGAAATGGAAGTTCGTGAACTTCTTTCTACTTATGACTTCCCAGGCGACGACACTCCAGTAATCCGTGGTTCTGCTCTTGCAGCGCTTAATGGTGAAGCTGGTCAATACGGCGAAGACGCTGTAGTTGCTCTTGTTGAAGCGCTTGACTCTTACATTCCAGAGCCAGAACGTGCTATCGACCTTGCATTCCTTATGCCAATCGAAGACGTATTCTCAATTTCAGGTCGTGGTACAGTAGTAACTGGCCGTGTTGAAACTGGTATCGTGAAAGTAGGCGAAGAAGTTGAAATCGTTGGTATTAAAGATACAGTTAAAACAACTGTAACTGGCGTAGAAATGTTCCGTAAACTTCTTGACGAAGGTCGTGCGGGCGAGAACTGTGGTGTTCTTCTACGTGGTACTAAACGTGAAGACGTTCAACGTGGTCAAGTACTTGCTAAACCAGGTACAATCAAACCGCATACTAAATTCGACGCAGAAGTATACGTACTTTCTAAAGACGAAGGTGGTCGTCACACTCCATTCCTTAACGGTTACCGTCCACAGTTCTACTTCCGTACAACTGACGTAACTGGTGCGATCGCGCTTAAAGAAGGCGTAGAAATGGTTATGCCTGGTGACAACGTAGAAATGTCAGTAGAATTAATCCACCCAATCGCAATGGACGCTGGCTTACGCTTCGCGATCCGTGAAGGTGGTCGTACAGTTGGTGCTGGTGTAGTTTCTAAAGTAACTGCATAATCACTAAATGTGTGAAAAAAGCGCCTCTTTGAGGCGCTTTTTTTTGCTTATTCAATATGATAGGAAAATTGTCTGACAATATTTTTGAAAGCTGTCCTTTAGTGATAATTCACTGTCCTTAACTGAAATAATAACAATTCAATAAAACCGTAATATGAACTCAAGAAAACCAATAAAAAGTTTGAGTATTTAATAACTCAAAAAAGGAGTTAGGCATGAACGCTAAAGTAAAGATTACTAATCGAGCAGGTGCAAGTTTCCCTGTACGTCGCATGAATTTTGATTTTGATGCGGTACCAGAGTACTGGATGAATGGCTCAGCAGGTTTGACACATTTTATGACCGCATTATCTGCTTTATTTCCAGCGGGTGAAATGTTCTTTATTGATAGTGTGCGTGCCGTACGTAAACACCCAGCAATCGCAAATAATGAAGCCCTACAAAAAGAAATTAGTGCTTTCATTGGTCAAGAAGCGATGCATACGCAAGAGCATGAGGGTTTTAATGCTTCTGCACAAAAATACGGTCATGATGTCGAAACACTTGATAAGGCAACGGGTCGTGTTATCCAAGGTGTGCGCAAAGTCTTTGCACGTATTGGTAAACCTGTTGGCATTACTCAAGAAATGGTGGATCTAACCGCAACCACGGCACTTGAGCATTTCACTGCAACCATTGCTTCACAGTTATTAGTTAACCCGCATATTCAAGCTTTAATGACAGATGAAACCATGAAAAATATGTGGTTGTGGCATGCGATTGAAGAAAATGAACATAAAGCCGTGGCTTATGATGTTTTTGAAGGTGTCTTTGGTCAGGGAATAAAGGCCTACGCACTCCGTACAGGTTCATTGATTGGCGCAATGGTGACTTTATTCTTCGTACAAAGTTATTTTGTCGCTCGTTTATTAAAAGAAGATAACAAGCTTAATTTTGAAGCATTAAAAGATATTTATACCTATGGTTATAGCCCTTCAAAAGGCATCATCACTGGTATGGGGAAAGAAATGCTGATGTATTTTAAACCCGGTTTTCACCCGAATGATTTAGATACTTCAGGTTTGTTAAAAACGTGGAAAGTATATTTGGGGCTCTAATCACAGCGCTGTGGTGACTTTTTGAGAAGGGCGATGTAAATCGCTCTTTTTTTTTATTCAACTTTAGAGGCAAACTTTTTATAATGCGCATACCCTAGCTATAGAAAGATAAACGAAGATGATTCGTTTGATGCAAGACGCTGATGTACAGCAGGTTTACGATATCGAGCGCCGCGTACAAAGCCATCCTTGGACCATAAAACAATTTCAAGAATCGATTGCTGCCTATCAAAGTACAGTGATTGAGCGACAAGGAAAAGTTGTAGGTTTTTGCATTTTACAACCCGTTTTGGATGAAGCAAATTTATTGCTAATGGCGATCGATCCGGGCCAGCAAGGCAAAGGCTTAGGTTTTCAATTGCTCGATGAATCTATTGCTTTACTCAAAAATAACCCCATTCAAATCTTCTTAGAAGTACGAGAAGGTAATCAACCTGCGATCCGTTTATATGAAAAAGCGGATTTTCATCAAATCGATTTGCGAAAGAATTATTATCCAAATGCCGATGGAACACGAGAACATGCCATTATTATGGTGAAGGCTTGTAGTGATGATTTTGCAGCTTTATTTAAATAAAAGTGGTGAAGCGTAGTCAGATTTAAAGAAAGCATTCGTGAATAAACGGATGCTTTTTTATTGAATATCTTTTGTTGATCCCTTTTATTTAATAATAGGATTATTCCAACCAGAAGGCAGGGTGGTCATAAGGGAATCCCCCAGTTGGCTGATTTCTTCTTGGGTCAGTGGTCGGTTGAGTCGACGCCATTGTCCATCAAGCAGAAGTTCCAGTGGAATATACTGAGATTTATAATTCATTTTTTGCGAATCGGGCACCCAATAGCCCAAGTAGACATATTGCAGTCCAAGCTTTTGTGCATGCTCGATTTGTTTCAGAATGGCAAAAGTACCTAATGAGCGACGGCTTTCATCAGGATCAAAAAAGGTATATACCGCTGAAATACCATCATCGAGTGGATCACAGGTAGATACACTGATCAGTTGCTCATCCAACCACAGCTCTAAAAAGAAACTGTCAGTGCAGCTATTGATTAAAAATTTTTCAAATTGATCTTGGCTGGGTGGGTACATATCACCATCAGCATGCCGTTCATTGATATAGCGTTCGTACAGGGCATAATGCTTTGCATCGGCATCTTGAGGGCGGCTAATTTTCACCGTTAAATCTTGATTCCGTTTCCACGCTTTTTTTTGCACGCTGTTCATTTGAAATTCAAGAACAGGCACACGTGAGGACAGACATTGGCGACAAAGATGACATTCAGGGCGGTAGACAAAATCCCCACTACGACGAAAACCCATGCGGGAAAGTTCAGATAACGTGACCACATCAATACGATGGACAGGATCAAGAAAGACCATCCGAGCAGATTTATTTTCTAAGTAGCTACAATCATGCGGAGGCGTGATGTAGTACTGTAATTCGTTCAACAGGGACTTCGGTTGATAGGAATTCATTGTAATATCCCTCTTTTATTGTCATGCGCTGAGACTTGCCCATTGCGCTATTGTTTTACTTGAAAATACACTGTCCTGATACTTTTTCCAATCGATAGAGGGTTGTTTAACAACATCTTGTAACGAATTAAGGTATTGTTGGCGAGAAAGTGTACTCGCACCTAAGCTTAAGAGGTGATCGTTGACCAATTGGCAATCAATCCATGGTAGTTGATTCTCTTGCCCGATGAGCATTAAGGTGTAAAACGCCATTTTAGAGACATCTGTTCGTGTACTAAACATAGACTCGCCAAAGCAGCCATGACCAATATTGACCCCATAGAGGCCACCGACAACGATCTCGTTTTCCCAAACTTCAATGCTATAAGCATAGCCTGCGTCAAACAGCGCAGAATATCCCTGAATAATATCTTCTGAAATCCATGTTTCATTGGCATAACTACGCGGCAAAGAACATGAGCGAATTACAGTTTCAAACGCATGATTAATGGTGATCTTATAGTCCATTTTTTTCATGCTGCGTAATAAGGATTTGCTTGGATGATAGTCCTGCGGTCGAATAATACAGCGGGGTTCAGGACACCACCAACAAATCGGATCACCTTCACTGAACCATGGGAAAAGACCGTGACTATAGGCTTCAAACAGTGTGGAAGGGGAGAGGTCAGCACCGATGCAAATTAAGCCTTCACCTTCGGGATCGCATTCAACAGGATCGGGGAAAGTAAATTCAGAAGGAGGGAGGATTGGCATGCCAAGCTTCTTATTGAGGTATACGGATTTTTATCATACATAAAAAAGCCGACCATCAGGTCGGCTAATTTTTAAAACTATTTAGCTAAGCAAATGACTTAAGCAAAAGATTATTCACCGAGTGCATCAAGGTATTTTTCAGCATCGAGTGCAGCCATACAGCCTGAACCTGCAGAAGTAATCGCTTGACGGTAAATGCTGTCGGCAATATCGCCCGCAGCAAATACACCCGGAATAGATGTTTGTGTTGCATTACCCGCAGTTCCGCTTTGAACTTGGATGTAGCCATCACGTAGGTTTAATTGACTATCAAAAATACCGCTGTTTGGTTTGTGACCAATTGCCACAAACATACCAGTGACATCAACATTTTGAGTTGAATCATCTTGTGTAGATTTAATACGTACAGATGTCACACCGGTGTTATCGCCAATGACTTCATCCACTTGGTGATTCCAGATGATGCTGATTTTACCTTCTTTTTCTTTTGCAAAAAGATGATCTTGCAGAATTTTCTCTGAACGTAAAGTATCACGACGGTGTACTAGAGTCACATGAGAGGCAATGTTCGATAGATACAGCGCTTCTTCGACAGCAGTATTACCACCACCGACAACCATGACTTTTTGGTTTTTGTAGAAGAAACCATCACATGTTGCACATGCGCTTACGCCTTGACCCATAAATGCAGCTTCAGATTCAAGACCTAAATATTGTGCAGTTGCACCTGTACAAATAATTAATGCATCACAAGTGAACTCTTCCATATCGCCTTTAAGTACGAACGGACGAACATTGAGGTCAACTTCATTGATATGGTCATACACGATTTCTGTGCCAAAACGCTCAGCATGTGATTGCATTTGTTCCATTAGGGCAGGGCCAGTTAAGCCTTCTGCACCACCTGGCCAGTTGTCTACTTCTGTTGTTGTAGTCAATTGACCGCCTAATTGAATACCTGCGATGAGTGTCGGTTTCAGGTTCGCACGAGCAGCGTATACCGCAGCGCTATAACCTGCAGGACCAGAACCTAAAATAATTAGACGTGAGTGACGAGCGCTCATCCGTAGAATCCTTTTTTTATATGATAATTTGTGGAATTATACGTCAAAGTTTGAAACGATTGTGTGAGATTAAAGTCGATATTATTGATCATCGAAATCGTTTTGAGCTATATAGAAGAAAGTTAACAACTATACTTAAATTATCTTGCATCTTTTTTATTGAACAGGTGCATAATAACAGGTTTAGATTCAGCCCATTTTGTTGTGGGTAATGACAAAAACATTCATGAAGAATTGGTTACAGGAACGTATATGACAGCGGTGTCGGGTGCATATGCACAGCGCTTAATAATGACATTATTCCTTGTTTCATTTGGGATATATCTGTTCCTTGCAACAGTCACATATACGCCATTTGATCCGGGATGGATGCATTTATCCAGTGATACTCAGCAAGTTTCAAATGCCAGCGGCGTCGCAGGCGCATGGATAGCTGACTTACTCTATGGATTTTTAGGTTGGGCAAGTTTGCTGATACCTGTCTATTTATTTCTCGAAGCAATTCAAGTCTGGTGGCCACGTAGTTTTCTAAACCGTCCATTTCGCTATGCTGCTCAGTTCTTTATTTTACTGGCAACTTCAAGTTTACTTTTCCTGTTTTGGAATGTTCCCGAAGATACTTTAGAAAATGCATCGGGCGGGATCATTGGCTATGAACTGGGTCAAAGTCTTGAACAAATATTAACGGTCTATGGTGCAGCAGTATTTCTCATTGCATTTTGGATCATGTTGTTCACTTTGGCCTTTGGTATCAAGTGGAATAAGACATGGGCAACCATGAAGTCCACACCGGCTTATCTCCAAGATTTGTTCTATCGCAATGTGCCTGAAGGCGACACCGCATTTGACCGTACAGTACCAACGACTAAAAAAGATAGTGCTGCTGCGCATGCATCAAAAGTGGTTGCACCAGTAACACCGGCCGACGAACATCATGCGGTCGATGTCGATCCTGTGGTACGTGATCGCGTCGCTGAACGTTTATTTGATGATATTGCCGATAAAGAATGGGCAGACAAAGAATGGAACGCACAGCATTCATCTGCGGTAGATTTGGCAGAGACTGCTACGCTATCTGATGAAGATTTTGAACATACCTTGGCGAAAGTGCATCAGCTTGAACAAGATCAACAACGTGTTGTTGCAACAGGTGAAGTTTGGCGCGCATTACATTCCAATGATGACCAACGTCATAAACAAGATATTGATGCTTTACTGAAAGCGGCAGAAGAAGAGCAGCCTGCCAATCAAACTGAATATTTCAACAAAACAGCAGATGTGCATTCGAATTCTCCGACAGAAGCGGTGCAACCTGCTAAAAAATCAGTGGATTGGGATGATGATGAAATCTTCGATGAGCTGTTAGCGGCTGTCCCGAATAGTAAAACAGCGACGGATGTGCATAGCCCATTTAATACAGCGCAAAATGAAAGTCCAACAACGCATTCAAATGAATTTGCTACAGGTGCTGCTGCCACAGTTGCAGGTTTAGGTGTAGCTGCTGCACAGATTACACCGCTGACCACACCGAAAAATATCAGTGCTGAAACCGAATTTAATGATCTCGATGATTTGCTGGTTGAAGAAGCAGAGCGAGCGATAGAACAGGCACAGCCAGTTCGTACAACCAGTAGTTATGCGCAATCTACGCCTTTGGTTCGTGCTGAAATCAATACACAGCCGCAGACTTTTGTATCTGATGATGAAAAAGCCTTAATCAGCTCGAATAAAGATGCATTCCGTGAAGTGTGGCAAGAAACGGCGGGTAAACCTGAAGACATCGATTTAGATCTCGAAGATGATTTTGACTTTGATGCGCCTTTAACCGATGCTTCTGGTCGTCCAATGTCACGTGCGATGCAAGTGGCACAAAAACGCTTGGATTTACCGACTTTGCCAGGCTTGGAAATATTAGATCCGGTTGATCCGAATAAGAAAGTTAATTTCACTGCAGAGCAATTGTCTCGCTTGTCTGAACTTTTAGAAATTAAACTGCAAGAGTTTAACGTCAAAGCCAAAGTAGTAGAGGCACAGCCGGGCCCTGTCGTGACACGTTTTGAACTTGACTTGGCACCCGGTGTCAAAGCGTCGAAAGTCACCAATATTTCACGTGACTTGGCGCGTTCAATGTCTATGGCCTCTGTACGTGTGGTGGAAGTGATTCCAGGTAAACCCTATATCGGGATTGAAGTTCCGAATAGTTCACGTGAAATGGTTCGACTTATTGAGCTGTTAGAAACGCCGGCATACCGTGATCCAAATGCCTTACTTAGTATGGCGATGGGTAAAGATATTTCGGGTAATCCTGTCTTGGCAGATTTGGCGAAAGCACCGCATATGTTGGTGGCAGGTACTACGGGTTCTGGTAAGTCAGTCGCAGTCAATGCCATGTTGTTGTCGATGTTGTTGAAATATACACCTGAGCAATTGCGACTTATTATGATTGACCCGAAACAGTTGGAACTTGCCAACTATAACGATATTCCACATTTATTAACGCCTGTTGTAACTGACATGAAAGATGCGGTGAGTGCATTGAACTGGTGTGTCAATGAAATGGAGCGTCGTTATAAGCTGATGTCTTTGATGAAAGTGCGTAAGCTGACTGACTTTAACCGCAAAATTGAAGAAGCAATGGCCAATGGTGAAGATCTGATTGATCCAACTTGGAAGCCAGATGACTCAGCAACGCAAAGTCGTGCGCCACGTTTACAGCCTATGCCGTTGATCGTAATTGTTGCCGACGAATTTGCCGACATGATCATGCAAGTGGGTAAAAAAGCCGAAGAAATGATTACCCGTCTTGCGCAAAAATCACGTGCGGCAGGGATTCATTTGCTGTTGGCGACACAGCGTCCAACCGTAGATGTGGTGACAGGTTTGATCAAAGCCAATATTCCAACGCGTGCTGCGCTACGTGTGAACAGTAAACTGGATTCACGTACTATCTTAGATGCTGGTGGTGCGGAAGACTTACTGGGTCATGGTGATATGTTGTTCCTCGGACCGGGTAAAATTGAGCCTGAACGAGTACATGGCGCGTTTATTTCAGACGATGAAGTGAACCGTATTTGTGATGCATGGCGTGAGCGCGGTGAACCGAATTATGTCGATGAAATCCTCACGCCTTATGATGAAGAGCCGACATCTCGGGGTTTTGAAGATGGTGATGGTGGCTCAGACCGTGATGCGTTGTATGATCAATGTGTTAGTTTCGTTTTAGAAACACGTAAAGCATCGACCTCATCTTTACAGCGTAAATTCAGTCTCGGCTATAACCGTGCTGCACGGATTATTGATCAGATGGAAGAAAATGGTATCGTCAGTGGGATGGGGCCAAATGGTAAACGAGATATTTTGGTCTAAGTCCTAAAACAAAAAACCTGCTTCGGCAGGTTTTTTTATTTTTAGATTGTGAACTCTTCTTGGTAGAACATGGACTGGGCAATTTCGATAAAGGCTTTGCAGGCAGGGCTCATGAGTTTTTGATTTTTTACCGCGAGTCCAATCTGCCGTTGCGTATTAGGTGAAAGTGGACGTTTCACCACATGTGGATGCAATGCCAACAGCTCAGCAGGCATCGCCATATCTGCAACAATAGCAATCCCTTCCTGTAAATTCACCATATTTAAAATGGTTAACAGTTGCGACATTTGATAGGTGATTTTAGGTTGTATGTGGTGTTGTTTAAGCAGTTTTTCGACATGGGACTGGCTGCCTGCACGGGTCATAATAAAGGGGTAATTTTGCAGGTCTTGGATATTTAAATGACTGTGTTTGGAAACTGAATAACTATCTGGAATCAAGGCAATGAAAATGTCTTGAATTAACGGGAAGGTGAACAGCTGCGGCTTAGGGAGTACGGCAAAACCCACATCAATCTGACGTTCAGAAATCCAACGAGACACTTCTGCATCGGTACCTTCTTCGACATAGATCTCAATGTGCGGATAGCGCTCTCTATATGCCTTTAATAGCTCTGGAAGCAGATGAATCGAACTAGAAGAACCAAAAGAGCCAATTCTCAGCGTTCCTTGTTGAATACCATGTGCGGCATGCACTTCTTGTTGCATGATTTGTGCGGTATTGATGACTTCTTTAGCATGCAGTAATAACTGCTGACCAATATGAGTCAGGCTAATTTCGCCTTGTTCACGGCTAAATAAGCTGACATTCCAATGTTGCTCTAAACACTTTAGGGTATGAGAGACAGCTGACTGAGTAATTCCCAGCTGTCGAGCAGCGAGAGTAAAGCTTTGTTGTTCTGCGACTTTAATAAAAATTTCAAGCTGAGAAAATGTCATTGCCATGAGTAATTACTCATTTTGTTATGAGTCTAGATGAGGATTATATTGTGCTACATAAATGGTTAAAGATGAAATAGCTTGTTTATTTCAAGGCGTACAGCATGAATATCGTCGTCGCATTGTTTCCCCTCGTTGCATTAATAGCGATGGGCTATATGCTTAAATGCACACAGTTTGTTCAGGATGAATTTTGGGCAAATTCAGAAAAACTCAATTACTACGTTTTATTTCCTGTGCTGCTATTTTTGAATGTATCAGCCGTGCAATTGGATATGAACACTGTTTCACGAATGTTGACAGTACTGGTTGCGGGCACCTGTTTGATCAGCATCGTGTTGTGGGGGATCAAGCAGTTTATGCATATCCCCGTGCAGCGTTTTGGCGTGTATATCCAAAGTCATATTCGTTTTAATACCTATATTGGCTTGTCATTAATGGGGGCGCTGTTTGGCTCAGAAGGCATGCAAATGTTTGCCATGTTAATTGCCGTTGCTGTGCCCTTAGTTAATATTATTTCAGTATTGGCTTTTTCAAATTTAAGTGTGAAGCAATTGGGGCAGACCTGTCAGTCCATCGCAAAAAATCCCTTAATTTTAGGCTGTGTGGCAGGGGTATTGTTTAATTTATCAGGCTTGAGTCTGTTTAAAGGCTTACCTGAATTATTAAAAATATTGGCAGCCATGAGTTTACCGCTCGGACTACTTTCCGTTGGGGCAGCATTACAGTTTCAGCAAATGCGCGCCGATCTACGTCGTTTAAGTTTAAATACGATAGGGCGCCTCATGTTAATGCCATGTATGGCTTATCTATTGAGTACATGGATGGGTTTGACTGATTTTGAACGGATGATTTTAGTGGTCTTTTTTGCTTTGCCGACGGCATCATCGTCCTATATTTTGACACGCTATTATCAGGGCGATTCACAACTGATGGCGGCGATTATTAGTGTGCAAACCATTGGTTTTGGCTTGATGTTTCCATTGCTCATGTTGACCGTGCATTGATTATGATGATATTCAATAACGCCGGTATTAAATAAGATAAAAAAGCCCGCATCATGCGGGCTTTTTTTGGTACTCGAAATTAAGCAAATTTTGCCAATACTTCGAGGAAACCTGCGCTTTGACGTGGATATTGAGCAATCACGTCATGAATACGCTGACCTTCAGGATTAGTTGCGTTCACATCACGACCATCGGCAACGAATTGAGTCAAAAGACGCTCATAGTCATTTGGACGCATATGTTTGAAAGCATGGTAAAGCACGTGAAAGTCGCCATTCACTCCTTCAGGAGGAAGCTGAGTTAAGTAGGCAAATACACGCTCATCTGACCATTCTTCATTGAACGTTGCTGGCTGAGATAATGCCATCGCAATCTCCTTGCTGGTTTGATATATAAAAAAGCAAAATTTGAGACTAGATCAGCAAAGCAAGGCTTTACTCATTTAGTCTATTCGAAGCAAAGCTTCTGGTCTTGCGCCAGAACAAAGCAGTGCTTTGTTCTGGCTCATATTTTGCCTTGATTCAATTTGCTTGACTAATCAGTATTCAGATTAACGTTCTTCAGGCAAATTGATATTCATTTCAAGCATTTCGATATTTGCTTCAGAACGTACAGACATTTGAATGTGTTGTTCATCGACACCACGCACATAGCGGTTAACGACTTGCATGATTTCTTTTTTCATCATGTCAATTTTGTCTTGGCTTAAGCGTTTACCTAAACCATTTTCAGACGCTACGATAACTTTTAAACGATCTTTTGCAGTTTGTGCACTAGATGGTTTTTCGTCGCTGCTAAAAAGTTTACTCCAGAACCCTGCCATGATTACGCTCCAAATAGACGTGCTAACCAACCTTTAGGTTTTACCGTAATGTGACGGTAAGGGCGCTCTTCACCTAAGAAGCGAGCCACCAAGTCATCGTAGGCTTGGCCTGCTGCATCTTCTGTAAATAGAATAACAGGTTTACCTTCGTTTGATGCTTGTAGCACGCTCTTACATTCAGGAATTACGCCAAGTGTTGGTACGCGCAAAATATCTTTTGAAATGTCATCAACCGTCAACATTTCTTGTTTATCAGCACGTTCTGGGTTGAAGCGTGTAATACATAAATGTTTACGAATACGACCTTCGTTTTGTTCGACTTTTTTGGTTTTGCTATCTAGCATCCCAATAATACGGTCAGAGTCACGTACTGAAGAAATTTCAGGGTTAGTCACAATAATCGCTTCATCAGCATGATACATCGCAAGAATAGCGCCACGCTCAATACCCGCAGGTGAGTCACAAATGATGTAATCGAACTCTTGTGAAAGTTCGTCCATAACACGTGCTACACCTTCATCTGTTAACGCGTCTTTATCACGTGTTTGAGATGCTGGCAGAATGTAGAGATTTTCAATATCTTTATCGCGAATAAGCGCTTGCTGTAATCGAGCTTCGTTATTCAGAACATTGACAAAGTCATAGACCACGCGGCGTTCACAGCCCATGATCAAGTCTAGGTTACGTAAACCCACATCAAAGTCGATCACAACAGTTTTGTGGCCGCGTAGAGCTAGGCCTGTTGCAAAAGATGCGCTTGTAGTTGTTTTACCTACGCCACCTTTACCTGATGTTACGACAACAATTTTCGCCACCGAATCCACTCCTGTTATGGTTTAAATCCCCTTTTTTGAATAGGGGTTTGGTGATTATTTATACATTAAAATTGCAAAGCTTCAAATACGAGCTCTTGCTGGTCATTTAAATAAATATGTACCGGTTGTTTGACGACATGCGGCGGAATGTCATCTGCCACGCAGTAAGTCCCTGCAATAGAAACCAATTCTGCTTCCAAAGAGTGACAAAAAATACGTGCAGTCGTGTTCCCACCAGCTCCGGCAATGACTCTACCACGAGCACTACCATAAATATGTATATTTCCTGAAGCAATTACTTCTGAACCGCTATTAATCCCAGCATTAATAATGATATCGCCATGGTCTTGAACTAAACATTGACCTGTACGCAAAATTTCATTGTGATACGACGTAGCATGACGAATGGTCGGTACTTCGACTGCAGCAATTTTATCTTCGGTTTTTTCTTCTGCAGGCGCGGGCTCTTCAACCACTTGTTCGCGTGTCGGTTTAACTTGTTGTAGTTTACGATCTGCAGGAACCACGGGAAATTGGATGGCACGCGCTTGGTCAGATAGCGGACCTTCAGTGACACCAATCGGTTGAATTTCAATACTAATAAGCAGTTGAATCAGTGCAATTAGTTCTTGATCAACCGTACTTTCAATCACGGCTAATGTTCCGGGTGGAAAAGCCTTTTGGAACATTGGAGTAAGTTGCTGGCGGATCGCATCATGATCATTGGTATCGAGGTGAATGCGAATCGCATTGACCATTTTGCCTTTTATCCGTATATCAGCCATATTGAATCCTTGAGACTTCTAACTATTACTTTTGTGCCGAAGTAGTTATGTTGTAAATAGAGCAAATCCTAGAACAATTTGCATGAATACTCTAGCGGAGTTCGCAATTATTTTTGACTAAGTGTTTATTCTGTAGCTTGGTCCTGTTCCTGCATAATCTGCTGCCACTGTTTTACTTTCACTTGCTTACGAATAGCCTCTAGACTTTCAAAAACCGCAGAGCGAACCAACTCATCCAGCTGGACATTATTTTCGATTTCAATACGGCTAACACGCTGTGAAATGTCTAAATATAGATTGGGTTTTTGAGCCGTCGATGTATTGGGATAAGCCAATGGGGAAATTAAACCTTGGGTAATATTTTCACCCAAACGTTGCCCGATACTTTGAATCTGCTGTTCAATGCGGCTGCCAACGATTGGCACTAAGCGCAATAGCTGCGTGAGCTCGGGGGTATCTTCAATGGCCTGACTGACGATTTGTCCGACATTTTTGGCGATCAATTCACGTTCAGTACGTAGCTCTTTGCTTAAATTTTCTTGCAAAATCTCAGCTAAAACTTGGGTGAACATCTCACGGTGATGCTGCACAAGATTACTAATTAGGTCTTTATGGGTTGTACTGGTATTGAGCTCATGCTTAACACCATCTAACACGGTAAGTACCACACGATCTGACAGTTCTTCCATCACGACTCGATAGTAGAACAATGCCTTTTTCTGCCATGCAGAAGGCACGATTTGATAGCCCATTTCATACAGTCGATAAGCAATAATGCCCGCACGAAATAAACGCAGGAAACGTAAATGCGGCACAATAGCTAAAATTTCGTACCAATGTATAAACGGGAAGAAGAACCAGCGCTGATGGTGCTTGTTGATGATGGCAATCGCCCAGCGCACCAACAATTCTACAATCAAAAAGATAATGAACCACGCTTCGGTAGTAATCACCCATGGATGTAAATGTTCACGGTAAAAACTCAGCACATCGGGCAGGTGGATACTGTTAAAGAACCAACTGCCAAGATTGCTCATGAGGAAAAAGTTCATGCACAGGCAGAACAAGTTAAAAACAATAATAAACACCATGAATATGTCATAAATCAAAAACAGTTTGAATGACCAACTGTTTGGATTGACATGATGATATTTAGATTTCTTGTTTTGCGGCATGCTGTTCTGCGACATAAAACTTCTTCTTAATTATTCAGTAACTGAGTATTTAGCTTTCATACGAGTAATGAGTTGGTCTTTCTCCGTCCACAGCTCATCCACCCAATGCTGAAATTTTTCACGGAATTCTGCATCATCTTCATAGTTGCCGCCATGCACCCACGTTGGAATTTCAATTTTACGTAAATCCACGGCGATACGTGGAACTTCACCTAGCCAAAATTCGCCATAACCTGGTGCACCATTTGGATAGACGATGGTCATATCTACGAGAGCATCAACTTGATCCCCTAAAATATTGAGTGCTAGTGCTAAACCACCCGCTTTTGGCTTAAGAAGGTTTTGATACGGTGATTGCTGTTGCGCATGTTTTTCAGGGGTAAAGCGAGTGCCTTCCAAATAGTTCAGCAGGGTAAAAGGCTGGCTCAATAACTGTTCACAAGATTTACGCGCTTCTTCCATATCTCGATATTTAAGTTCAGGATTTTTCGCGATTTGTTCTTTGCTGTGTCGTTTCATCATTGGAAAGCCTAAAATTTTAAAAGCTTGTCCCACAAATGGAATGAAAATGAGCTCCCATTTGGTAAAGAAACGTGTCAGTGGCATACGGGTTAAACCAAAATATTGGTTAACTGTTGTATCGACCCAACTCTGATGGTTACAGGTCATGAGATAGCGACCATGCAAATTTAAGTCGAGGCCTTCATCGATGGTGATATCCCATTTTGTGTTGGGTAAAACGTGATCAATTAACCAGTTATTGACCGTGAGCCAACTGTTGGTAATTTTTATGTTGGTTTCATCAACCTTTTTTGATTTTTTAAAGAGTTTGGTTAGACCAAGGGCTAGTACAGGAGGACCATGGAAAAAAGTACTGCCTGTCATAACTGAACCGACGGTAAGTCCTTTGCTAATTTTTTTTAGTGTCGGTTGCTTATTTGTTTGAGATGACATATAAAAAGTCCTAGCGGAAATTGTCCAAATAATGATTGATTCTAATAAATATAGTTCGAGTTGATTAAATAAAAAAGGGCATCTGCAGAACTGTGAAGAAATTGTGATGGAATTAACAAATAAATCTCGTATTCATATTACAAATTGTAACTAAACGTTTTATTATTAACAAAAAATCAATGGTTCAGCCATTTGTTTTACTTCATCATTTCAACCATACAACAAAACACAAAGAAGGAGGCATGCAATGCGTGCACTAGTAATTTCGGCAGTAGTTGGGGCAATGGCACTTACTGGTTGTCAAAACATGGAATATGACAAAGCAGCAATCGGTACTGGTCTAGGTGCTCTTTTAGGCGCTGGTATTGCTTATTCTAATGCTGATAAAGACAAAATGGGTCAAGCAGCTGCAATTGGTGCTGTAGTTGGCGCGGGTGCTGGTCTTCTTCTTGATAAGAAAGAACAACGTCTTAAACAAGAATTGGCTGGTACTGGTGTTGACGTAGGTCGTAATCCAGATGGTTCGATCAACCTTGTAATGCCATCAGTAACTTTCGCAACTAACTCTTCAACTATTCAATCTCAGTTCCAATCTGCGTTGAATGACGTTGCTAAAGTATTGCGTGAAGACGGTACTGCAAACAAACTTGCAATCGTTGTACATGGTCACACAGACAACACTGGTTCTGATGCGATCAACAACCCACTTTCTCAAAACCGTGCAAACTCAGTGAAAAACTACCTAGCATCTCAAGGTATTTCTTCAACTCGTATTACTGCACGTGGTTACGGTTCAACTTCTCCAGTAGCGGATAACTCAACTGCTGCAGGTCGTGAACAAAACCGTCGCGTAGAAATCTCAGTTTACGAAACTAAATAAGTTTTAGTTCGAAACGAAAGGCCACCCTCGGGTGGCTTTTTTTATGGCATTTTTAATGACCGATAAAATACATTTTGCATTAGGCAAGATCGTTTCAGATGACTATAATCATCCTCGAATTAATAAGAGGAAAGACTATGTCACTGGCAAGTCAGTTGAACGACAAGCAACTTGAAGCAATGAAATACACTCAAGGACCCTTGTTAGTACTTGCAGGGGCAGGTTCAGGCAAAACATCGGTGATTACCCGTAAAATTGCCTATTTGGTGAAGCATTGTGGTATTCCTGCGCACCGTATCACCGCGATGACCTTTACCAACAAAGCTGCGCGTGAAATGAAAGAGCGTGTGACGAAGCTGATGAGCCGTGAAGAGGCAAAAGGGCTGTCGGTTTCTACATTCCATAACTTCGGGCTAAACATGCTCCGTTTGGAATTAAAAAATACACCACTGAAAAATAACTTTTCAATTTTAGATGCAGATGACTGCAAACGCATTTTGATGGACTTAATGCATCGCGACAATTTATCCGGTGCAGAAAGTAAAGAGCTGATTGCCAAAGCCATGAAAATGATTTCAGATTGGAAAAACGATCTGATTCCACCTGAGCAAGCGCATACCACCTGTGAAACAGCAGAAGACGTTCAGTTTGCACATCTGTATCAACTGTATGAGCGTAATTTACGTGCCTACAATGCTGTGGATTTTGATGATTTGATTGTCATGCCGACGCGCTTATTACAAGAAAATGCAGAAGTGCGTGATCGTTGGCAAAATCGAATCCGCTATTTATTGGTCGACGAATATCAAGATACCAACACCGCGCAATATATTTTGGTGAAATTACTCGTGGGTGTCATGGGACAGTTCACCGCGGTAGGTGATGATGACCAATCGATTTATGCATGGCGTGGTGCTAAGCCTGAGAATATGGCTTTATTGAAGGAAGATTTCCGTAATCTGAAAGTGATTAAGCTTGAGCAAAACTATCGCTCGACCAGTCGTATTTTAAAAGCTGCCAATACAGTTATTGGCAATAACCCACATATTTTCGATAAAAAGCTTTGGTCAGATAAAGGCCATGGTGAAGTGATCCGCGTGATTACTTGTCGTAATGACGATGATGAATCAGAACGCGTCGTAAAAGACTTGATTACGCACAAGCTGATGAACGGTAAAAATTGGAAAGACTACGCCATTTTATACCGTGGTAATTTCCAAGCGCGTGCTTTGGAGACACAGCTACGCCAAATGCAGATCCCGTATAAATTATCGGGTGGTCAGTCTTTCTTCGCTCGTGCTGAAATTAAGGACCTGATGAGCTACTTACGTTTGATCATCAACCCTGAAGATGACAGTGCATTCTTACGAATTATCAATACACCAAAACGTGCGATTGGCCCTGTGACTTTGGAAAAGCTTGGTCTATTTGCGCAGGAAAGTAATTTATCCTTACTCAGTGCAGCAGGCGACCAGCGCTTAAGTATGGCGATTCCGAAAAAAGCCACAACCCAATTGGCCGAATTTGCGGACTTTATTTCGACCTTTACCCGTGAATTGTTAGAAGATGATGAGCCTGTTCCGATCATTCGTCGCATGATGATAGAAGCGGGTTATATCGACTATGTGAAAGAGTCGGCAGCAACGCCAGCACAGGAAAAAACCAAACTCGATAACATTGAAGTGCTGTATAGCAGTATTCAAAGTTTGATTAACCGTGCAGAAGATGTAGATGAAAAGAACATTGAAAGTGTGATTCGTAAAATGGTGTTGCTCGATATGTTAGAACAGCAACAAGAAGAAGAAGACACTGATAAAGTCAATTTGTTAACACTCCATGCGTCGAAAGGTCTGGAATTTCCATTTGTTTATTTGATTGGTCTAGAAGAAGAAATTCTGCCGCATAAGAACTCCATTGCTGCCGACACGGTCGAGGAAGAACGTCGACTGATGTACGTGGGGATTACTCGTGCACGTCAAGGTTTAACCATGACTTTGGCTGAGCAACGTAAAGCCGGTGGGCAAATGCGACAAATGACACCAAGCCGTTTCTTGGATGAACTACCACAAGATGAATTGGAGTGGTTAGGACGCAAGAAAAAGCTAGCAGGGGATATCGATCCTAAACAGCAAGCACAGCATTATTTAGAAAATTTACGTGCGCTGATTAAGCGTTAAAGCTTAAAGCGTAGATTATTTTTATTTTTTGAAAATTCGTTTTATTGAAACAGGAATGAACCATGAAAGTTCAAGTTAAAGTTCTCGACACACGTTTAGGTACAGAATGGCCAATGCCAACTTATGCAACAGCAGGTTCGGCAGGCCTTGATCTACGTGCATGTGTAGAAGAGACTACCGTGATTGAGCCGGGTCAAACTGTTCTGGTAAAAACAGGCCTATCGATTTATATCGAAGACACTAACTTTGCAGGTTTAATTTTGCCGCGTTCAGGCTTAGGTCATAAACACGGAATCGTGTTGGGTAACTTGGTCGGTTTGATTGACTCAGACTACCAAGGTGAATTGATGGTATCTGTTTGGAACCGTAGCCAAACGGCATTTAGCCTAGAGCCGGGTGAGCGTTTAGCACAATATGTTTTAGTGCCAGTTGTACAAGCTCAGTTTGATATTGTGGATGAGTTTGAAGCCACTGAACGTGGTGCAGGCGGTTTTGGTCATACAGGTAAAAACTAATCAGCGCTAAACATATTGCTGCAGTGCGTTGACAAGTAACATGCCTGCAATCAAGTAGCTAATAAAAAACCATCCTCGTGATGGTTTTTTATTTAAATTTTAAATTTATTCATAATATCTAGATTTTTATCGTGAAAGATTATGGTGCCTACCAGAGAGTGTTGAATTCTGATGAACTTAATACGTTTATACTTTTGAATGACATGAATATCTGAATCAATGATGAGTGATTTTATTTTGATCAATTTACTATATGTGTACAGAGTGGATTTTGAATATAAAAAATCTTGGAAAAGTAAAAATTTAATTAGATAAAAGAAAATAAGCAAGTTAATTAAATGTAACTCAAAGATTTATTTATGAAAATAATCTTGAAAACAAGAAGTAATGTTAGATTGTTGTCAGATTTTTGGTCAGTGCTTAAATATTATTAATTGATTATTAACTAAAATTGTTATAAAAAAGTTATACTTTTTTACAGGATTTTATCCTTTAATTAAAAGCTTAAATTCTCATGAGAATTTTAGATTTTTTAATTAATAAAGATGTAATTAGAAGAACATAGTATGGGTTCACTGTTTAATCACTTTCCGCAACATATTTTTCGTGCATATGATATTCGCGGGAAAATATCGCTATTAAATGCTGATTTAGTTCAGTCGATTGCTTACGGCTTAGTAAAACAATATTTAGATGCAGGTCAAAAGAGCCTTGCTATTGGCTATGATGCGCGTTTAACCAGTCCAACCTATGCAACAATAATTCAAAAAGTCTGCCATGATGCTGGCCTTGAAGCGGAAATTATTGGCTGCTGCTCAAGCCCGATGTTGTATTTTATTGCGGGACAATTTCAAGGCAATGGCATTATGGTGACGGCGAGCCATAATCCAAAATCAGATAATGGTATCAAGTGGATTATCAAAGGTGAGCCACCTTGCCCGGAGATGATTCAACACGTCGCAGTCGAAGCACGAAATTGTTTCTCATCGGAACGTGTGCATTTGATGACTAAACTTGAGCCACACGAAATCAAGCCTGAATATTGTTTGGCCTATCAGAAATTTATTTTAGATGACATTCATTTACAGCAACCGCTTAAAGTGGTGATCGATGGCATGCATGGTTCAGCTGGGCATTGTGCAGCCTTATTATTAAACAAATTAGGCTGTGAAGTTTTGGCACTACGTTGCCAAGCCGATGGTCATTTCCCTGATCATGCTCCAGATCCATCACAGCTCAAACATTTAACTCACCTTCGCCAAGCCATACAGTTGCAAAAGGCCGATATTGGCATTGCTTTAGATGGTGATGGTGATCGTTTAGTGTTAATTGATGAAACTGGCAAAGTGGTTTCTGCAGATCGATTATTATGTTTATTTGCTGAAATTTGTTTGACTCAAAAACCACATGCAGAAGTGGTATTTGATGTGAAATGTTCAACGATGATTCGCGATACTGTGAGTGATCTAGATGCGCAGCCTGTCATGATTCGAACAGGCAGTAGTTTTTTGCGAAAGTATATTTCCCAATCTAAAGGCAAAGCGGTTTTTGGTGGTGAATACGCAGGGCATTATGTTTTTAATGACGGTCGTGGTGGTGGCTATGACGACGGTCTATATGCTGCCTTAAGGGTATTAGAATATATTCAAACTCAGGGGCTGACATTGTCAGAAGCTTTGGCGAAATATCCGGAGCGCTTTAGTACCGAAGATTTATATGTCAGTACGCATCAGCATGATCCAGCGGAAGTTTTAAAGCAGGTTGAAGCCAATTCTACGCGAATTCCGGCACAAATCAGTAAAATTGATGGAATACGCCTTGATTTTGATGATGGATTTGGCATCATTCGAGCATCGAATACAGGTGAGTATTTCACTTTACGCTTTGATGCCAACTCATCAGCACGCTTAAAAGAAATACGAGATCTGTTTGTTTCCATGTTAGTTGAGCACTATCCAGACATTGCTCATGACATTCCAGATGCTCAATAAGGAGAGGCAAATGCCACATCAACATACTGGCATCGACAAAGCACAAATCCTGACGGAAGCTTTGCCGTATATTCAACGTTTTGCGGGTAAGACGCTGGTAGTGAAGTATGGTGGTAATGCCATGACCGATCCTGAGCTTGAGAGCTCATTTGCACGTGATATCGTGCTGCTGAAAACGGTTGGTTTAAATCCGATTGTGGTTCATGGCGGTGGTCCACAAGTGGATTCATTCCTCAAACAATTAGGCCGTGAGTCTGATCGTATCGACGGTATGCGCGTGACTGATCCTGCAACGATGGAAGTTGTCGAGATGGTCTTGGGCGGCAGCGTGAACAAATCGATTGTGAACTTAATCAATAAACACGGTGGCCGTGCAATTGGTTTAACGGGTAAAGATGGTAATTTGATCCGTGCGCAAAAATTATTGATGGAAAAAACAGCCGAAGATGGTTCAGTAAAACAGATTGATTTAGGTCTAGTTGGCGAAGTGGTTGGTGTGAAAACTGACGTACTTGAAATGTTTACCCAAAGCGATTTTATTCCTGTGATTGCACCATTAGGTGTAGACGAAGACGGCAACACCTATAACATCAATGCTGACTTGGTTGCAGGTAAAGTGGCTGAAGCATTGGGTGCGGAAAAGCTAATTTTATTGACCAATATCACGGGTGTTTTAGACGAAAATAAAAATCTGCTGACTGGGTTAACCACCCAAGAAGTCGATCGTTTGATTGAAACTGGCGTGATCTATGGCGGCATGATTCCGAAAGTTGGCTGTGCATTAGATGCAGTCAAAGGCGGCGTAATCAGCGCACATATTGTTGATGGTCGTGTACCTCATGCAACATTACTTGAAATCTTTACGGATCATGGTGTGGGTACATTAATCACCAATCGAACCAATGTGAAAAAAGCTTAAGATACTTAGCATTTTTTGATATAAAAAAGCCTCTTTTGAGGCTTTTTTATTATTTATCAGTTGGCTAAGTAACTTTTGAAAAGATCAAATAATGTATTTGCCCTGTTGGATTATAAAAACTCTTATAATGGCGCCGATTTTAGATTTACAACAACTAAAACTGTCATGCACAATAGAGAAATCATAGATTTACTGCAGAAATGATCGATATGTGCCAGCTGCTCGGAATGAATTGTGCGACTCCTACCGATATTACTTTTTCGTTTCGGGGATTTTCGCAGCGAGCAGGAATTACCTCAGATCATTGTGATGGCTTTGGTATCGCTTTTTTTGAAGATAAAGCATGTCGTTTATTTGTCGACAATCAATCTGCTGTAGAGTCTCCGATTGCTGAGCTGATCCGAAACTATCCGATTAAATCTCGCAATGTGATTGCACACATTCGTAAAGCGACGCAAGGCAAAATTAATCTTGAAAACTCACATCCATTTAGTCGTGAATTGTGGGGCAGACAGTGGATTTTTGCGCATAATGGCGACCTGCATGGCTTTCAGCCTGAGCTCACAGGGCGCTTCAGCCCCGTCAGCAATACCGACAGTGAATTGGCCTTTTGCTATTTGCTCGAGCAAATGGTGAAACGTTTTGGTTATACCGAACCTACACTCGATCAGGTGTTTGATCTGTTATTAGAAATTTCTCCTAAAATTGCAGAACATGGCACCTTTAATTTTTGTTTGTCGAATGGGCAGGCGCTATTTAGTTATGCGATTACCAAGCTGCATTGGCTGGTTCGAGAGTTTCCATTTCAGCCTGCACAGTTGATTGATATTGATGTTGAAGTCGATTTTAGTGAAGTCACTACGCCTGAAGACCGTGTTGCCGTGATTACCACTGAACCCCTAACGCAAAACGAAGTTTGGACAGCATTTGAGCCGGGTGAAATGATTTTATTTCAACATGGTCGTCCAATTCGTGCTGCAAAGACGGTTGTTGAACGTTTAGAACGTGAGCGGCTGGACCCATCTTTAAAACGTGTCACACGTGCAGATCAGTATTAATTTTGAATGAAAGATATTCATTATAAAAATGAATATCTTACACTTTATTGAATTAAGGGTGTTTTCTAAGATATTGAATTGATTAAAAAATATCTTAGCTTTATACTCGGGATTAAATAAATTAACATAATAAAAACAATTGATTACAATATAAATGGCAGTATTTCAATTAAAACCAACCTTTTTACTTCATTTTTATTTAAGTTCTTTAATTATATGATGAAATTTACGTGATAAGTCCTTCATATTTATAGGTGGTCGTAATGAAAATGAAATGGGTTCCAGAATACAATACTGGTATCGATGTGATTGACGATCAACACAAACGGATTCTTGACTACATCAATGAAATTGATGGCATTGACGCAAATACAGATCGTGATCGTGTAAAACAAATTCTGGAAAACATTATTGATTACACTCAATCACATTTTACCTTCGAAGAATCTTTACAAGAAGAAGCGGGTTATAAATATCGTGTGCCGCATAAACGTGTACATGATTTATTTATTAAAAAAATTGAATCTTATCGTGACCGTTTTGAAATGGGGCATGCGATTGAAAATGAATTACATGAAGTGCTTTCAAAATGGCTGATTAACCATATTCAGCACGATGATGCTGATTATGTCGGTGCGGTTAAAGAAAATATGATGGGTATCATCAAAGAAAAAGAAAAGAAAAAAGGCAAAAATTGGTTTGCACGTTTCTTTTCATAACCTCAAAAAATGAAATAAAAACAATTAAATTCTAATAATATCATTTGCGCAGCAAATCACCTTTAAGGTGATTTGCTTTTTGTTTTTGATTTTCAAGGCACAGCAAGGCAAAATAGCGCTAGAATTTTCAAAGGAATTTGTCATGCAGGACAATGCGATGTCGAAATGGTTATCGCCACTGATGGCGTTCTGTTTATCTTTTATCATTATTGCAACTTTAGCACCGGTAACAGGTATTCAAATTGAACGTCAGCTAGATTTCTGGCTGTTGTGGCTAGGTACAATGCTTATTTTAGCTTTACCGCTATGTTATTTGGAAATTGCTTTAGCAAAACGTTCAAAAACCACAGCAGTTCAAGCACTGTCTTCGCTAACACGTGATGCGGATGCTTCACCCAAATGGCGTGTAGTCGGTTGGCTTGCCGTAGTATTTATTCCATTTTTAGCAGGTGCCATGCTTTCAGCCGCATCGCAATATGTGGCAATTTTTACAGCTAATGGCTTTGCCTATAGCATGATTTTGGCTGTCCTTGCGGTCATTGCATTTGCATTGTCGTTTGTACCACGCCAATTTTTAGTGATTTTGACCGCTATTGGTGTGATTGCTGCAGTAGTCTTAGCGAATGTTATGGGAACTGCCTTACCAGAGTGGAAAATGACTGCGCTCGAATTTAGTGAATGGGGCAATGCAACTGTCTTGGCGCTCGTAGCAAGTGGTTTGGGGATGGGCTTGTACTGGCAGTCAAGTTTACCAGCCGTGAAGCAACAAGAGATTGCAAGCAAAACGGTATTTCCAATTTGGATCGCTCAACTTTTGGCAGTGGTTGCTTTTGCCTTTTTCGCAGCAAAAGCACAAGTACCTGCTTTAGCACTGGTTGTGGGTTTAGTCGCAGCTTCAGCATTGCTGATTCAAATGGCACGTGAACAATTACAACAACGCCAATTGGCCGTAGTGGTGCAATGGGCGATTTTATTGGTTGCGGTTTTTGTATGGGCACTGAGCACTGTTGTTCCAGTATTTAATATTGCCTTATTGATTTGGGGCTTAATTATTTGTCTGATTTATGCGATTTTCGCAGGGTGGATTATGAAGATTAGTCATCTACGTAAGTCAATGAACTTCAGTCATGAAACCTTTTATAATATTTGGCGTATTGCCGTACGTATCGTAGTGCCCTTGTCAATAATATTGGCATTGGTGGCTGTGATTGGGCAGTTATTCTAATGACAGCTCAGTTACAAGTGTGGGTGGCTTATGCGAGCGTGGAACAGCAGATATTAATTCCTCTAATCTTTAATCCCGGTATGACGGTTGAAGATGCTATTGTGCAAAGTGGCATTCGAAAACAAGTAGATTTACCAGAAGTATTAACACTAGGAATCTTCGGGGCGCGTGTAAGCGATTCATCTCAGTTACTTGAAGCAGGTGATCGTGTCGAAATCTATCGTGCATTAACCATTAATCCGAAAGATATTCGTCGTAATCGCGCCAAGAAAAATCCCGTTGGTCGTTATTGTCGAGGCAATCGTTTCAAACAATTGTACTTATAAAAAAAACCCCTAAATTTAGGGGTTTATTTTTATCTGAAAGCGACTATAGTGGTGGCGCCGTTAAAATCGCTTCTTTAGAACCTGGTAAGCCAGGTTGAGACTCTGGAATGGTTTCTAAGCCTTCAATTTTTTGAACGATACCGTTTTGGTCAAAGAAGATTTTTAAGTGTTGACCATGTGCAGCAGGAATCTTGGCTTTTTTAGCATATGTTCCTGGGGTATACTTATAAATGTAGTCCCAACGTAACGGATTCATTGGATCGGCAACAGTTGGACTACCTAGCAAAAAGCGAACTTGTTGGTGGCTCATTCCCACTTGAATTTTAGCCGCTTGTGCTTGAGTTAAAGGTGTACCTTGTGGAATATCAACTTTATAAACGCCCAAGGTTGAACAGCCTACGAGCAATGAAGTGACAAATAACGTCAGCATGATTTTTTGCATTTTGCTAAACTATCCCAAATTAATTATGATGCATTTGATCCAAGGATAGATCATACTGCATCTAAACTTTGTTGCATATTCCAACTTTAATTTTGTTGAGAGACCTTTTTTCATGCCTATTTCAAATCAAGATTTACGTAAAGCTGGACTTAAAGTTACACTTCCACGAATTAAAATATTGGAATTGCTTGAAAATTCAAGACAACATCACTTAAGCGCAGAAGATATTTATAAGACTTTACTTGAACAGGGTGAAGATGTGGGTTTAGCAACTGTGTATCGCGTGTTAACACAGTTTGAAGCTGCAGGTATTATTCAACGCCATCATTTTGAAAACAATCATTCTGTTTTTGAGATTATGCAAGAAGATCACCATGACCATATTGTGTGTCAAAACTGCAATAAAGTGGTGGAATTTACTAATGATGTGATTGAGCATGAGCAACATCAAGTGGCAGAAAAATTTGGTTTCCAACTTACAGGTCACTCATTAAATCTTTATGGCTATTGTGATGCGCCTGAATGCCAAGAAGCATATCGTAAAAAATAATCCGATGCGGATGAGAATGAATAAAAAACAGACTTCATGTGAAGTCTGTTTTTTATTTCCGAAAGCGTTTAAGCAAAATTAATGTTGACCATCAAAGGTAATATTTGAATTTGCACGCAGTAAATGCTCACCGCCTTCTTCAGACAATTTAATTTGTAGACGCAGGTCGTTCGGTGAGTCGGCATGTTTGAGCGCATCTTTGTAGCTAATTTGCTTGGCTTTATAAAGGTCATATAAGGCTTGGTCAAAGGTTTGCATACCTAGTTCACGAGAACGCTTCATCAGGTCTTTAATTTCATGCACTTCACCCTTACGGATTAAGTCTGAAATTAAAGGTGAGTTGATCAAAATCTCAATGGCAGCACGACGTGAATTACCATCAATGGTTGGAATCAACTGCTGCGCAACCATTGCTTTTAAGTTCAAAGACAAGTCCATGAATAGCTGACTATGACGATCTGCTTCAAAGAAGTGAATGATACGATCGATGGCCTGGTTGGCGTTGTTGGCATGCAGTGTTGCAAAAACCAAGTGACCGGTTTCAGCAAAGGCAATCGCATAGTCCATAGTTTCTCGTGAACGAATCTCACCAATCAGAATCACGTCAGGTGCCTGACGTAGCGTATTTTTTAAGGCAACTTCGAAAGAGTCGGTATCAATACCCACTTCACGTTGGGTAATGATACAGCCTCGGTGTTGGTGTACAAATTCAATCGGGTCTTCAATTGTAATGATATGACCTTTGCTATTTTCATTACGATAGCCAATCAAAGATGCCAAAGAGGTTGATTTACCTGTACCCGTTGCACCTACGAAAATGATAATGCCACGCTTGGTCATCGCTAATTCTTTTAAAATCGGCGGTAATTTCAACTCATCCATCGTTGGGATAACGGTTTCGATACGACGCAGCACCATACCTGGCTGGTCACGTTGTTGAAAGGCGCTGACACGAAAACGAGCAGATTTACTGGTATTACTAATGGCAAAGTTACATTCGCGCGTATCGGCAAATTCCTTACGCTGTTTGTCAGACATAATCGAATGTAAGATTTGACCGACAGTCGGGCCCGGTAACTTAGTCGAGCCAATTGGCAAAATTTGCCCATTGATCTTAATCGAGGGTTCAACATCGGCTGTAATAAACAAATCCGATGCTTTTTTCTCCACCATATAATCAAGTAAGCCGTTAAAATCCATAACGATCGCCCCAGAAAAATAAAAAAATTACAAGAAAGATTCGGGTTGTTTCGCTGCAGTCCGTGCAGTTTGCGTACTAATAATGCCTTTTGCGACAAGGTTTTTTAAGCTTTGATCGAGTGTGGTCATACCGTAGTTGGCACCCGTTTGAATCGCAGAATACATTTGCGCGACTTTGTTTTCACGAATCAAGTTACGGATCGCAGGAATACCGATCATGATTTCATGCGCAGCCACACGACCGCCACCATTTTTCTTGAGTAGGGTTTGTGAAATTACGGCTTGAAGTGATTCAGATAACATGGCACGAACCATGTCTTTTTCTTCAGCAGGGAATACGTCAATCACACGGTCAATGGTTTTTGCGGCAGAGGTTGTATGGAGTGTACCGAAGACCAAGTGACCGGTTTCAGCAGCTGTCAGCGCCAAACGAATGGTTTCAAGGTCACGCATCTCACCGACTAAGATAATATCCGGGTCTTCACGCAGTGCGGAACGAAGTGCTTCGTTAAAGCCGTGCGTATCACGGTGTACTTCACGTTGGTTGACCAAGCATTTTTTTGATTCGTGTACAAATTCGATCGGGTCTTCGACCGTTAAAATATGGTCATATCGGTTGTCGTTAATGTAATCGACCATCGCAGCAAGCGTGGTTGATTTACCCGAACCTGTTGGACCGGTCACCAATACGATGCCACGTGGATATTCACAAATATCTTTGAAGATTTGGCCCATGCCAAGATCTTCAATGGTTAGTACTTTTGAAGGAATGGTACGGAATACGGCACCAGCACCACGGTTTTGGTTAAATGCGTTCACACGGAAACGAGCCACACCAGGTACTTCAAATGAAAAGTCAGTTTCTAATTTTTCTTCGTAATCACGACGCTGTTTATCGTTCATGATGTCGTAAACCAATTTGTGCACTTCTTTATGTTCAAGAGCAGGAAGGTTGATACGACGAACTTCACCATCCACACGAATCATTGGTGGCATACCAGAAGATAAATGTAAATCCGAAGCGTTATTTTTGGCAGCAAAGGCCAATAGTTCTGTAATGTCCATAAAATCCCCGAGATAAAAATTAAATCTTAATTATTTTGATAGAATAATAAGGCTTTCCCACAGCTTAACCAACACTTAGTTGCAGGGCAATGCAAAAAAAGATGAATGAAATGAGAACCCCGTCAATGAATAAACTTCAAGAAGCACGAAATCAAGTCTTGCAGCAAATTGAGCAGGCTTGCCAACTTGCGGGTCGACCACAGCAATCGGTTGAATTGTTGGCTGTATCTAAGACGCATCCTGCTGAAATGCTAAGAGAAATGTATGCAACGGGGCAACGCTCATTTGGTGAAAATTATCTGCAAGAAGCGCTTGAAAAAATTGAGGCTTTGGCAGATTTAGAGATTGATTGGCATTTCATTGGTCATGTACAGCGCAATAAAACCAAACATTTGGCTTCAAACTTTGCTTGGGTGCATGGGGTAGACCGTTTGATTATTGCGGAGCGTTTATCAAGCCAGCGAGAAGCGACGCAAGCACCTTTGAATATTTGCCTACAAGTCAATATTGATGCGCAAGATACGAAGGATGGCTGTCAGCCGAATGAAGTAGCAGGTTTGGTCGCACAGATTTCTACGCTACCGAATTTACGCTTACGTGGACTGATGGTGATTCCTGCTCCAAACAATCCGCAAGCGTTTGCTGATGCCAAAGCGCTCTTTGAACACGTCAAAGCACAGCATGTGAAACCTGAAGATTGGGATACCTTAAGTATGGGGATGTCAGGTGATATGGTGGATGCGATTGCTGCAGGTTCAACGATGGTTCGTGTGGGAACAGCGCTGTTTGGTGCACGTGATTATTCGAAATAGGACAGAAGATTCAGCCTGCTTTCAAAAACCAAGCTTATAAAGTGTAAGCACAGCAGATAAGTTTTCACAATGGATGAAACCTATGGGTTCAAAGTGAGCCTTTTAATTTGAACTTTCCATTAAAGTTGAGTACAAAATAATCAGGATGTTTTTGATTTTGAAGTAATTCAACACTAGGACAAATAGGGAAGTTCATGACGGCATATTATCAGTTGATTCAACGCGAAGTAGATGCGCAAGGCTGTGTCACGGCACATTACCGTTCGACCGATTTAGCACAAGGTGCATGGAATGCACATGAACAGCACATGGCGCCTGCTACAGGAATTATTTGTGCTGAATTAAATCAATTTTCGCCACGTGAAGGCATGCGAATCGGGCGCATCAGCCTAGATATTTTGGGCTTAATTCCTGCTGGAGAGTTTCAAATAATTACGCAAGTGATCCGTCCTGGAAAAACTATTGAGTTGATTGAATCTGAAATGCGGGCGCAGGGCAAAAGCTGTATTGTCGCAAGGACATGGCGAATGATGACGCAAAACTCAATAGATATTTCTGGAGTTGAAGATCATCAGGTTTGGGGGCCAGAAAATGCGCCCATTTGGGAAGGGATATACCAATGGCCGGGCGGGTTTATTCAGTCGATTGAAGCTCGAAGTCATGAGCGACGAGCTGGTAAAGGTATTGTTTGGTTGACTACAACATATGACATGATTGAAGGTCAAACAACCGTAGATTTTGTCAGGTTAATGGGGTTAGTTGACACCGCGAATGGCATCGTACCGCGGCAGGAATTTCCCGTAAAATGGGGCTTTCCAAACTTAGATTTGCAGATTCATTTGTACCGTATCCCGGCAGGGAAATGGCTTGGACTAGAAACGGTTCAACAATATGGAACAGATGGAATCGGTTTAAGTAGTACGATTCTGCATGATCTACAAGGTCCATTTGGACGCAGTGAACAGATTTTAACGCTACGTCCACTTGGGACGTAGCGAGCTAGAGAAGCAAAAATTATACAGCCTGCTTTAAGCAGGCTTTTTTAAGACACGATTTGGATGGTACTTGCACTTGCTCCGACAGGATTGACCTGAATTTGCACAGGAATTCGTTCGTGCATTTCTTGAATATGCGAGATCAATACTACTTTACGGCCTTGGTTTTGCAACTGATCTAGAGCATTCATCACCATGTGTAGACTTGAGGCATCTAGCGTGCCAAATCCTTCGTCAATAAATAGGCTTTCGATTTTCGTTGTTCCTGATGCCATGCTTGCAATGGCTAAGGATAAAGCGAGTGCTGTTAAGAACGACTCACCACCTGAAAGCGAAGAGACAGAGCGAGTTTCGCCATCCATGTCATGATCGATAATGGCTAGACTTAAGGAATTTTCAAGGCGCTTTAAGGTATAGCGCTGTGAAAGTATCGCCAATTGCTGGTTAGCATACTCGATTAAAATATCAAGGTTATATTGCTGCGCCAAATCACGGAACTTCTTGCCCGTTGCATCGCCCATTAAGCTCGAAATTTTATTCCAACGATGTTCTTCAGATTGGATCTGTTGAATCTGATCGGCAAATTGTTTTTGTTTGCTGAGGTTAGAAAAATGAACATCTAACTTACTTTTAAGTTGATCTCTAAGTTTTTGCTGTTCTGCAAGGGCTTTAAGATTTAGTGCAATGACACGCTCGATTTGTAAAATTTGTATTTCAGGCTGTGTTTTTAAATGCTGTTTCAACGTTTCTTGAATAGCCTGAATACCTGCTTGAGCATCTGAATAGGCACGTTCTGCATTTAAAACACGCTGTTTAAGCTGCTGTTCTTGTTCATATGAAATTGCACTAAGTTGTGCTAACAGCGTTTCACTAAATTCTGAATTTTGGCTCATCCATTGTTGAAGCGTATTTTCAACATGCCTCATTTGAGTGACTAATTGTGTTTGCTGGGTGAGGTATTCTTTTAAGCGACTTTGACTGGTTTCAAAGGCTTGACGTACTTGATCGAATGTTTGACGAGCCTGATTGAATCTCGTCTGTAACAGTTGTCTGTTTTGGTCAAAATCATTTAACCAATCATGTGGTTTTTCAACTTGTGTTTGGGTCATCTCAAAAATAGTTTGAATCGCAATATCACTATTTTTTTTGCCCTCAATTGTTAAATTTTCAATTAGATTTTGAGCCGTTTGAATTTTTTCCTGACTAAATTTAATTTGTTGCTGATAGTGCTCAAGCTGTTGTGAAGTTTGATTATATTGAGTATTTAACTCGTGGCGTTGCTTTAAGTAATTTTGACGTTGTTGTAGTGTGTGATAAATCTGTTCAGCCGCGCTTAAAGTCGACTGTTCCCATAATTTTTTTTCTACGTCATTCAACACAATGAGAATATGCTGAATATTGATTTCAGCTTGTTGCACACTGGATAAGTGCTGTGTGGTTTGTTGAATTGAAGTTATGAGTGCATGACTTTGTTTTTGAGCATTTTCATGTGAAATTAAGGCATCTTCAGTTTGTTTTTGCGCTTGTTGTGATTCATTGATTCTTGTCTGAATCAGTTGCGCCAAGGCTTCATGCTGATGTGAAAAATCAAAAGAAATATTTAGAATATTTAATTGTTGTTGAAGCGCATTTTTTGCCTGATCTAGTTGTATTTTTAAGGTCGCTAGCTGTTGCGCATTGGCATCCATTAACGCGGTTTGCTGAGTGGAGGTGGTTTGTAATTTTTGCCAAGCTTCGAAAGCCACTTTTTCCAATGCAAGTGCTTGTTGTTCTTGTTGCGTTTGTAGTTTCAGTAATTCATCAGAAAAAGCTTCTTTTTCTGAATAAGGATGATGGGTACTTCCACAGACTAAACACGCTTCGCCATCGACCAAATCTGCACGCAATTTTTCAATATTTTCCGTATTCAGTAAGCGCTGTTGTTGCAACATGTGTTGCAGTTTTTCACGCTCATTTTTCTGCGTTTGATAGGTAAGTTCGGCCGTTTTTAGCTGCGTATGACTTTGTTTAATTTGCTGAGCTAGTGTACGTTTCACCGTCATGAGATTGTTGTTTTCAGCATCAATATTTTGGAAGCTTTGCCATTGTTGCTGAACAACATTGAGCTGATTTAATTTTTGTAAAAGCTGGTCACGTTCGTAACGTAGTGATGAAATTTTCTGATTGAGCGCATCTTCTTGCCCAAATGTTTGCGTTAATTTTTCAAGTTGTTTTTGTTGTGTCTGTAATTGTGTATTGGCTTGTTGCACATTGCCATAATTTTTTTCAAATTGTGCATAACTTTGAATAAATCGTTGAGTCTGTGTGATATGCGCTGAAAGTGCATCATCGAGTGAGGCAAAGTGATTTGAACTTTCTAGCTGTGCCGTGTGTTGAGCAATATTGGTTTGCAGTTGCTCAAGCTGTTCCTTCATCTGTTTTTCATTGTTGATATGCGGAACAAGTTGGTTTTCAATCTCTTTAAAATCACCTTGCGCTTTGCGTAATTGATCTACCAATACAAGACGTTCAGCAATCCGGTCACGCACCAGTTTAATTTTGTCTTGATGTTGAATCTCAAATTGATGCTGTTGTTTTTGTTCTGTATCTATTTTTTCAAAGATGGTTTTTTCAGCATTGAATTGTTGTTCAATCTCTGAAAAATGCTGTTGTGCATGTGTCAATTGCGGCTGTAATTGTGCAATTTCAAGCTTGATATTTTTTTGTTGAATTACACTTGGGCGTATAGATGAAAAGCGTTCAAGTTGTTGCAGTTGTAGCTTTTCAGGCGCAAGTGCATCAAGTTGTTGTTGCTGATTTTGTAGTTGTTGCTGACGTGCTTGCACATCAGTTTCGTATTTTTGCTTTTGTTCATACCACTGTTGATTTTTTTCGAACGCTGATTTTTCTATTTCCAGCTTTTTATATTCTGTAGAAACCGTATTGAATTGATTCGTGGTTGTTATTAGATCTTCATCAGACAATATTTCAATATGTCCTAAAACATTTTCCAGCTCTTTACGCTGATTGGCAATTTGTTTAGTTTTTTCAAAGGCCAATTGACCAATTTTTCCGAAAATACTGGAATTGGTCAGATATTCCAATAGCTCGCCACGTTCATTATCACGCGCTTTTAAAAAAGCGGTCACTTCTGACTGAGCCAGTAAAACAGCACGAGTAAATTGCTCAAAACTGAGTTGAGTAATGCGTAAAATTTGGCTCTCAACCGCTTTAGTTTTATCTGCAACGACACTGCCATCCGTTAAGCATTTCAGTGAACGCTGTACGCTTTGCAATTTGCCATTTGGGTTTTCACGGGCACGTTTAATTTCCCAACGCGCTGAATAGACTTTTTGGTCTTGGGCAACAAAGCTGAGCTCGGCAAAGCCTTGACCTGTGCCACGGCGTAATACGGTTTGCGGTGAGTTGGTTGGCAACTCTGAACCATCGATATCGATCAGTTTACCATCGCTGTCTTTTAAACGTGGCACACGATTAAACAGCGCCAAACACATGGCATCTAAAATGGTTGATTTACCTGCACCAGTTTTGCCAATAATTGCTACTAAGCCTGCACTGGCTAAAGGCTCAGATTCAAAATCAATAAAATGTTCACCCGCTAAAGATGCCAAGTTTTTAATACGTATAGATAAAATTTTCATGGCAATTCCTTAAGCGTTCACATCATCTTCAAGTGATTTTTGTGCTTCATCGACCAAACTTAAAAAATCTTTCATTACGGTGTCATCAGCACCATAGCCTTGTTTTTCCCAAAGGTTTTGGAATAATTTTTCAGGCGTAGGTGGATCAAGGTTGATTGCGGCTTGTTGCTGATTATTTTGATCTGAGTTTAAATAACGGCGGCTGATGCGCACCAACCGATAACGGTTCGGCGCTAAAGCCTCTTCAAACTGCTGTCTTAAATTAGGTGCAGGCGGGGTGTCGGTATGGTATTCAATTTCGACATATTCACGCTGATCAATATCTTCAATTTCACCGCTCGCCAAAGCAGATAATTGTGCCAAAACTTCTGGAATTGTGCCTTTGATGCGATGCAATTGCACACTGCGCGGAATTGCTAAGGACCCCATTTGAAAGCGTGATTCATCTGTTTGAGTTGGATCAATACTGATCTCAAGCACTTGGTGCTTATAATTAATTTCACTAAATGACAGGGGAATCGGTGAGCCGCTATAACGGATATGGGTCTGTGCGACTTTTTGCGGTTTATGCAAATGCCCAAGTGCGACATAGTCAATTACATCATCAAATAGGGCAGTCGAAAGCGCTTCTTCATTGCCAATAATAATCGGGCGCTCTGAGTCCGACGTTTCACCGCCTTGCATGTGGGCATGTGACATTAAAATTAAGGCTTGATCTGAAGTTTTACGTGCTTTGGCTTCCGCAATTAATTGCTGATGCACATAGGTAATAGCGTTTTGGCTATTGGTGGTTTGATCATTGAATCCGGTGATCTCGGCAGCCCGTAAAAAAGGTAAGGTTAGACACCATGCCACAATATTTTTGTGTTCATCATAAATAGGCACGAGTAATCGGTCTAAATCGAGCTGACCTTCAGTATTTTTATGGACCACGCCAACAGCTTTGGCATGGTATTTTTCTAATAATGGCTCAACTTGTTCAATACGGTAACCTGAGTCATGATTGCCTGCGATCATCAGGGTTTGCATGTGCGGGGCACGCACATGCGCATCGGCTAAAAATTGATAGAGCTGTTTTTGCGCTTTGGAAGCTGGGTTGATGACATCAAAAATATCGCCAGCTATCAGCAGGGCATGCGGCTGCTTTTGTTCTATTTGTTCGAGTAACCAATGAAGAAACTGTTCGTGTTCGTAGTCACGTGAGTGGTTATAGAAGAATTGTCCTAAATGCCAATCAGAAGTATGAAAAAAACGAACAGTCATGCAAGCCCCCAAAAATCAAAAAAATTGATTGGGGTCTAAAGTATCACAGATGTTCACATTTTCGAGGGTGATTAATCATTCATACGTCAAACTAAGTCGTTCTCGACAGTTACAAGGTCATCAATCTAAGCTGTTACTGTGCATTTGGATCGACTTGTACGAGGCCAAAGGTATTGTGGTCTGGGTCTAAGAAATAGCCTTGCCAACATTGACCAGGAATCGCAAATTTTTCCATGGCAATTTGACCACCCTGCGCCAAAATTTTCTCAGCGATATGGTCGAAATCTTCAACTTCAAAACTACAGGTAAATGCATTGGTGCCGCAGTGCGTTGGTGGAGTCTGAGCAGGGCGCTCTAAGAGGCCACCATGAATGCCTTGAGTTTCAATACGGAAGTATTGAATCGGTAGCCCTTCAACTGGGATAAATGACCAACCGAAAACCGCAGAATAAAAGGCCACTTCACGCTTTGGATCGGAGCTTTGAATTTCAAAATAGCAGAGCTGGTTCATTGTTATTACTCTTTGTTTGATGGATTGCACATTTCAAATAGCAGAGATTTGAAATTAGGCTAAAAAATACCAAGAACTAGGAATATAAAATGTTGTTCTAATCCTGTATATAGATCAATTGTTGTACAGCAGGTGTATTACCTGCATTTGGGGTAGCAGGAGATGCAACATGCCAAATAATCCTTTTGATGAAGAAAAACTTGCAAATAGTATGGTGTATAAGACTTTATTAGAGTCTACATTAGCCATTCCTTGGTGTATTGATTGGGACAGTAAAACATTCAGCTATATTGGACCGCAAATTGAAAAGTTGCTCGGTTGGAAGCAAAATACTTGGCGCACCGTTCAGGACTGGGCATCACGTATGCATGAGGAAGACCGTGATTTTGTGCTGAATTATTGTGTTTCGCAGTCGATGGCTGGTATAGATCATGAGGCAGATTATCGCGCACTTAAAGAGGATGGTTCATATCTTTGGATACGTGATGTTGTGCATGTCGTGCGTAAACCAAATGGTGATGTAGATTGCCTCGTAGGATTTATGTTTGATATTTCCGAACGTAAAAAACAAGAAGAACAGTTACAAAAATTGCAACGTCAGCTCGAAGAATATTCATATAAAGATGGCTTAACCGGTATTGCCAATCGACGTTTGTTTGATGACTTTTATCAACGCGAATGGTTGAACGCGATACGCACACAAAAGCCACTGAGTTTAATTCTGATCGATTTGGATTATTTTAAACAATACAACGACTTGAATGGTCATGTGATTGGGGATACATGTCTGCGTCAAATTGCGAAAAGTTTGGAATCTTGTTGTACACGACCTCGTGATTTAGTCGCGCGTTTTGGTGGTGAGGAATTTGCTTGGATTTTACCAGAAACCAATGAGGCAGCAGCAGCAGTGATGGCCGATAGAATTATGGAGGCCGTGCGTGCTGCACGATTACCGCATAAAGCTTCAGCGGTGTCTGAACTCGTCACACTCAGCATGGGGGTAAAAACCATTATTCCATCAGATCTAGATAATCGAATGCAATTTTTGGATCAGGTCGATAAAAACCTCTATGTAGCGAAAAGACAGGGGCGTAATCGCTATTGTGCTGCATAACATGGCTTTGCTGTTGTGACTTATTTTAAAGTTGCAGCAAGTTTTTAGTCAGTCGATATTTTATCGGCTGATTTTTTTGGGTGTAGAATATAAAAATTAAATGCTGAATACATAAGGCACAAAATAAAAGACCGACGATTCGAGTGATGATGAAATCGTCGGTCAAAAAATCGATTTCAAATTTAAGTGATGGCTGCTGTTTATACTTAAATTCAAAATGAAACTTATTGCTTTTAAAAAGGTCACCGAAACATTGTGGATGCCGTCCAAATCATCGGTTGCTACAGACCTTGTACCCTATATAACGTAGCTGATTACAGATTGGTTGACATGAAAATGAAAAAAAATGCATTTTTTTTTATACTAGGTGTCAACTTCTTCTTGGGTTAGGGTCATGGTGTCTTTAACACGTTATTTTTTCTTGTTTTTTTTCATTTGTTTAATCATGACCTGTATTTGCGGTGTGATCGCAGCATTATTGCCACAGGGTGTGGGTGGTATTTTAACGGTCGTACCCTATCTGATTGCCATGATCGTGGTGTTATTTCGGTTTTTAAATAAAAATCAGAGAGCACCGACACAGGCAGAACGTAAAAAATTTACCCTAGGTTTTAGCCTGATTTTTTGGTTATATAATTTTGGTTTTGTACTTTTGGGTATCGCAATTTTTTCAAGAAAAGATCCTGAAATTTGGCAAAATTTAATGCTCTATGTTCAACATCCTCAGTTTATGAGTTTAATGGTGATCATGTTATTACTGATGGCTATCCCTTTGTATTTAATCACCTATTGGTTTTATGGTCCGCAAGCACAGCGGATGGCTTCTCAAAAGTTTGGCGCATAAAGCTTGATCATCTGGTGATCTTGTTCTATAGATAACAGTATTATTTCATATAGATAAGAACAAATTATGCATCAGCCCACAGTACTGCTGACGGGTGGCAGCGGTTTTATTGGCACACATCTCATCAAGGCACTTTTAGCTGCGGATTATAAAGTGATTGGGCTCAGTCGTAAGGCTGGGCGTATTTCTAAATCACCACATTTAACTTGGGTACAGCAGCTCGATCAAATTCCTCATGACAGAATTGATTATGTGATTAATCTTGCAGGTGAAAGTATCGGCAAAGGTCGCTGGACAGAGACGCGTAAACAGCAATTATTAGAAAGTCGGGTCAAAACCACAGAAGCGCTGTATCAATATTTACGTAAACGTAAAATTTTTCCGAAATGCATTATTTCAGGTTCGGCTGTTGGCTATTATGGTATTGATATTGAAGAACAATGGACAAAAGTGTGCGATGAAAATGCTGCACCACAAGCCATTTTTATGTCAGAGCTATGCCAAAGTTGGGAGCAAGTCACACGCCAATTTCCTGAACAAAATACCATTATCACACGACTAGGTGTGGTCTTGGCTGAAGGTGGCGGAATCTTACCGCAAATGCTGCGACCGATTCAGCTCAATTTGGTCAACAAAATAGGTTCCGGTCGGCAGCCTTTTGTGTGGATACATATACAAGATGTGATCCGAAGTATGCTGTTTTTAATGAAACAAGCAGAGAAAAAACATGCATTGCTTGAACCCACGCCAATCGATCCGCATATTTTTAATTTAGTTGCGCCTGAAAAATCGACACAGGCTCAATTTGCGCAGATTGCAGCACGTCAATTAGCCAAAAAGCCGTGGCTCAATGTGCCTGCAATTGTTTTTAAAATTTTATTGGGTGAGCAATCGCAATTAATTTTAAATGGTCAATTGGTTCAGCCAGTTGCTTTATTACAGCAAGGCTTTGAGTTTAAATTTCCGACGTTAAAAGAAGCCTTACAGGATTTATTGGCTTAGTTGAAATTGGCCTATTGACCATTAGTCGACGCTTAATAACGCATCTTGAAACAGGCGAGTTGGACTATAGTTGTCTGCATTGAATGAAGGTGTTTCCCCAGTCATCAGTTCAGCCAATAACTGAGCTGAAGCTGGTCCCATGCATAAACCATTTCTAAAATGCCCAAAATTTGCCCATAGATTGTCGTAATTTGGCATCTGCCCAATATACGGAATCCCTTCAGGGGAAGATGGACGCAGGCCAGCCCAAGACTTCACAATCGGAAAGTTGGCAAGCTCTGGTACCATGTCAAAGCAGGATTCTTGAATATGCCGCAAGGTTGCATCTGTGGTCTGAGTATCAAAGCCACATTGGCGCATACTTGAGCCGCAAACCACATGACCGTCTTGGCGTGGAATTAAGTACATAACTTTATTCATGCACATGGTCGGCAACCAGTTCTGCGGAGTTTTAAAGAGAAGCATTTGTCCCTGCACGGGTTGTACGGGTATCTCAATGTCTAGTTGTTCACTCCATGCGGCTGACCAAGCGCCCGTGGCAATAACGAATTGATCTGCTGTATGTTGCGTACCATCTGCGGTGGTGATGGACTGGATACGATTGTCCGAACGGTTTAATTGGCGGATCGGGCAATGTTCATAAATCTGAACTTTGGGATGCTGCTGTAAATAAGCCGTTAATGACTGCAAAAGTCGTGGATTACGGATGTTGGCTAATTGCGAAAAATAAATTCCATGTGCAAAGCGTGCTGAAATGTGAGGATTAATCTGCTCAATTTGATCGGATTGTAAATAATCAGCGTGTTGCATTGGGTCTTGGTGCAAACGGGCATAATCTAAGCCAATTTCAAAATCATCTTCATCAAAAATCAACATGCCAGTTTCATGAATTTCAAAATCAATCCCAGTCATAGGTTTTAATTTTTCATTCCATTTTTGGTAGCTCTGCTTGCCATAACGTGCGAGCGCATTGACTTCATTGGGATATCGCCAAGGATACATCGGGGAGAGGATGCCACCACCAGCCCATGATGCGGCAGAGCCTGTGCGTTGTTGGTCGAAAATCGTCACCGTACAACCGCGTTCAACCAGTTCTAATGCGCTGAGTAAACCACTAATACCCGCCCCAATAATGGCAATATTCATGTTCTTTTAACCGATGAATGTATGAGTTTGATCTTAACTTCAGCAACGCCGAAGTTTTTCTTCCAAGACTGTTTTTTAAATTTTACAGATATAAAAAAAGCCTTCCTGAACGTTACCATTTCAGGAAGGCTTTGCAGGTTATTTCATGTCTTTCAACATGAGTGCTGCATCTTCAGCAAAGTAAGTCCAGATCCCATCTGCACCTGCACGGCGGCAGCTCATAAGCGATTCGATAATCACGTTTTCAGACAGCCAACCATTTTGAATGGCACCTGCCAACATGGCGTATTCGCCACTCACTTGATAGACAAATGTTGGAACACCGAAATTATCTTTGACTTCACGGACGATATCTAAATACGGCATACCCGGTTTTACAATCACCATGTCGGCGCCTTCTTGGATATCCAGTGCGATTTCATGTAAAGCTTCTGCACGGTTACCGATGTCCATTTGATAGTTATATTTATTGCCACCTTTGAGGTTGCTTGAAGAACCTACCGCATCACGGAATGGCCCGTAAAAGCTAGACGCATATTTTGCAGAATAAGCCATGATGTTGGTATAGATATGGCCATTGGCTTCAAGGGCTTGGCGAATTGCACCGATACGACCATCCATCATGTCACTAGGTGCAACCACATCTGCACCCGCTTCGGCATGGCTGAGCGCTTGTTTAATTAAGCATTCAACGGTTTCATCATTCAGTACATAGCCGGTATCATCAATGATACCGTCTTGACCATGTGTGGTGTATGGGTCGAGCGCACCATCAGTGATGAGAACCATTTCTGGTAGTTCTTTTTTTAATAAGCGGATGGTGCTTTGGACTAAGCCATCTTCATGCCAAGCTGCTTCAGCCGTTAAGCTTTTATCTTCCTGTGGTGTAACTGGGAACAAAGCTAATTTTGAAACACCCAATTCGAGTAAACGTTCTGCCTTTCTTAGTAACAAGTCAGCAGATAGACGCTGTACGTTTGGCATGCTTGGAATGTCTTGAGTTTGTTGCTGGCCTGGCAACACAAATACTGGATAAATGAGATGATCAGTCGTCAGTTGAGTTTCACGCACCATGGCACGAAGCTGGTCATTTTTACGAATGCGACGCATGCGGGTAGCAGGAAAAGCTGGACGATTGAACGTATAGGTCATAACAATCTCATTGATCAGTATTAAACTTTGACTATTGTAGACGCATAATGAGGGTTTGGCGCACCCCGTATTATTTTTTTATTCAATGACAGCGATTCGAGTAGGCTATGACAGATGTAAATAAGAGTTGGACCGGTAATATTGACCTAAACTCGAAGATTGAAATCGATACTTTATTAAATAACATTGCTCAAGCATTTAACAGCTCCCCATTTTTTGTACACAATGCCATGAAAATGACGGTGATTGATGGTCAGATCGAAGCACGTGTGGATATGGCCAGTAATTTAATTGGAAATGTCGCATTCCAAATTTTACATGGTGGTGTTGCGGCAACTTTACTCGACAGTATCGGTGGTATCTCTGCAATGGCAGAATTGTATAAAAAGGCCACAGCTGAAGATCTAGCAGAAACGAGTAAAAAGGTATCTCGCTTAGCGACCGTCGATATGCGTGTGGATTATTTGGCGCCAGGACGTGGACAGTATTTCGTTGCACGAGCTGAAACCTTACGTTTAGGCCGTAAGGGTTGCACTATGCGTATGACCATGGTTAATGATGAAGGTAAAGCGATTGCAACGGCGATTGCATCGTATGCTTATTAAGCCATTTTTAAGTTAACACATTCAAAATGATGAAAAAATAAAGTCCAGTATTGGCAGCAGGGCATGATTTTATCCTGTTGCCGACGAAAAAAAGACTGACGAGTTACATTTTCTATTCTCAGGATATGATTTTTTAGCTTTAAAATGCCGGAAAATTGAAGAAGATAGACTTTCTCACGACACCATTATCTGACAGCAAAGTTGACATGCTTTGCAAAGCTCATGATGCCATGACCAAGTCTGCTAGATTTAGGACAAATCTATGACAGATACCGTTAGTAACCTGCCAGAAACCCCATCTACAAAGCAGCCCACCGATCAGGAATTAAAAGCACGCAGAAAAAAAGGCCTTGGTATAGTGGCTGTATTGATCGTGATTGCTTTGGTGATGTATTTGATTTGGTCAATATTTCTAAATCATTCCGTCAGTACCGATAATGCCTATGTCGGTGCAGAAACAGCGTCGATTACCTCGATGGTCACGGGGCAAGTGGCAGAGGTTTTGGTGAGTGATACGCAGCAAGTGAAAAAAGGCGATGTGCTTGTTCGCATTGATGCTCGTGATGCTGAAATTGCCTTAGCTCAGGCACAGGCTGAATTACTTAAAGCAAAACGCCAATACAAACAAACTGCGGCGAATAGTAGTTCTTTAAACTCACAAATCTTTGTCAGTGATGATGCAATTCATAGTGCAAGCGCACAAGTCGCCAAGGCACAAGCCGATCTGAATAAAGCTCAAGATGAATTACAACGTCGTCAACAATTGGCTGCTTCAGGTGCGATTTCTAAAGAAGAATTAAGCACAGCGCAGAGTGCTGTGAATACCGCTAAAGCCAGTTTTGATGTGGCACAAGCAGGACTTGCTCAAGCCAAATCTAGTCAAAAAGCGGCACAAAGTAATAAAGCTGCAAATGATGCATTAATTCAAGACAGCAATGAAAATTCAACCCCAGATGTTTTAATTGCACAAGCACGTCTACAACAAGCTCAGTTGGACTTAGAACGTACACAAATTAAAGCACCCTTTGATGGTGTAGTGACACGTCGCAATATTCAAGTTGGGCAACGCATTGCACCGGGAACGTCATTAATGATGGTGGTGCCTGTCTCTCAGTTATATGTCGATGCCAACTTTAAAGAAAGTCAATTGGCAGGGGTGCAAGCGGGTCAAAAAGTTGAACTGACGTCTGATCTGTATGGTGACAAAGTTAAATTTAATGGCACAGTGACCGGTTTTTCTGGTGGCACAGGCTCAGCATTTGCCTTGATTCCGGCACAAAATGCCACAGGAAACTGGATTAAAGTGGTTCAGCGTTTACCTGTGAGGATTCGTTTGGATCCAAAAGAGTTGGCAGAACACCCACTCCGTGTGGGGCTGTCTATGGAAGCGACGATTGATCTGAAATCGAAGTAATTGCCTATGAATCAGCAAATGCAAATGACTGACCTAAAAGGTGGTCGTCTGATTCTCGCTGCCTTGGTCTTGGCGTTGGCGAACTTTATGGTTGTGCTCGACATGACCATTGCCAATGTATCAGTGCCGCATATCACCGGTAGTCTTGCAGTGTCGGCATCCCAAGGGACATGGGTCATTACCTCCTATGCCGTAGCCGAGGCGATTTGCGTGCCATTAACGGGTTGGCTCGCTGGGCGCTTTGGTTCTGTACGGGTTTTTGTGATTAGCCTGTTTGGCTTTACCGTATTTTCGATACTGTGTGGTTTATCGACCAGTTTGGAAATGTTGGTGTTTTGCCGAATTGGGCAAGGCTTGTTTGGTGGCCCGATTATGCCATTGAGCCAAACGTTGTTAATGCGCATTTTCCCTCCTGAAAAGCAATCCCAAGCCATGGGGATGTGGGCAATGACCACTGTTGTTGGCCCCATTTTAGGTCCAATTTTGGGTGGTACGATCAGTGATAATTTATCTTGGCATTGGATTTTCTTTATCAATATTCCTGTCGGGATCGGTTGTGCAATCGCAGCGATGCGCTTACTGAAAACGGCTGAAACTCCAACACAGAAATTGAAAATTGACCGCGGTGGTTTACTGCTGTTGGTGTTGTGGATCGGTGCCTTGCAATTGATGTTGGACTTGGGTCATGAACGAGATTGGTTTAATCATCCATTTATCGTGGTACTGGCACTGACGGCATTTGTCGGGTTGATCGTTTTTACGATTTGGGAGCTGACTGAGCGGCATCCAGTGGTGAATATACTGCTGTTTAAGTACCGAAGCTTTACCATTTCGGTCTTGGCTTTGGCCTTTGGTTTTGGTGCCTTTTTTGGCAGTATTGTCCTGATTCCGCAGTGGTTACAGATCAACTTGGGCTATACCGCAACGTGGGCAGGTTATCTCACGGCAACGATGGGCGTCGGTAGTCTGACCATGTCGCCAATTGTTGCGAAGCTTGCAACCAAGTACGATCAACGTGCTTTAGCGAGTTTTGGTTTAAGTATCTTGGGCGGTGTAACTCTTATGCGCGCCTTTTGGACCACGGATGCAGACTTTATGGCTTTGGCTTTACCGCAAATATTACAAGGTTTTGCCGTTCCATTTTTCTTTATTCCTTTGTCCAATATGGCCTTGGCATCGGTACTGCCACAAGACATGGCATCTGCAGCAGGATTGATGAACTTCTTAAGAACCATGGCTGGGGCTATTGGCGCATCGATTGCTGTTACCATTTGGGATGATCAAACCAAAGTCGCACGCAGTGAAATGGTCAGTAATTTACATGCTACTGAGGTACAAAATACCTTGGTGAATCATGGAATGAGTTCAGAAGCTGCTTTGGGATATATCTCCAGTTTGGTGGATAAAGAAGCCTTAACGCTTTCAGCCAATCATGTGTTTTTAGTACTGGCGGGTATATTTATATTCGCTGCATTGATCATTTGGCTCTGTCCACGACCTAAAGCAGGTGTGGGTGGTGGTCATGCACACTAAATAACATCAAGCATAAAAAAACCGCTCATTCGAGCGGTTTTTTATTGCATACGGCGTTGATTGAAAAAAATCAAAGATCCGAGCGCGCCCGTTTGAGTGCAGATTGCCACTGAGCCAAATGAAATTCACGTTGATCAGCATTCATTTTTGGTTCAAAAGCACGTTCTAATTGCCATGATGCAGCAATTTCATCAAGATTTGAAAACACACCCGCTTTGAGTCCGGCCATTGCGGCAGCGCCCCATGCAGTTGATTCTAAAAGTTTAGGACGCAGTACAGGCACATTTAAAATATCGGCCTGAAATTGCATCAGCATATCATTGCTACTGGCACCGCCATCGACACTGAGTTCTTTAAGTGGACTAGACAGGTCTGACTGCATGGCGGTCAATACATCCGACACTTGAAAGGCAATGGCCTCTAGAGCGGCACGTGCAATGTGGGATTTATTGGTACCACGTGACATTCCACAGAGGAGGGCGCGGGCATCACTATCCCAATGCGGAGCACCTAGCCCAGTAAAGGCTGGAACCAAAACTACGCCATCGGTATGTTCCACTTGGCACGCGAGTTTTTCAACATCACTGCTTTTTTGAATAATCCCTAAACCGTCTCTTAGCCATTGCACAATGGCACCCGCCATAAAGACACTGCCTTCGAGTGCATAATGGGTTTGGTTTTGTGCTTTCCACGCCAATGTCGAGAGTAGTTTATTTTGACTATATTGAACTTCAGTGCCGGTATTAAACAACATGAAACAGCCTGTACCGTAGGTATTTTTGGCTGTACCGGCTTCAAAACAAGATTGACCAAATAGCGCAGATTGTTGATCACCTAAAATGCCGGTAATGGGAATGTTTGCGCCAAGTAAACCTGTAGCGGTATCTGCAATATATTCATCTGAACTGATGATTTTAGGAAGGACCGAAAGGGGAATATCAAATAATTCTAAGAGTTCTTCATCCCAAGCTTGTTGCTGCAAGTTCATTAGCATGGTTCGTGAGGCATTGCTTGCTTCAATCACATGCTCTGCACCTTGTGTCAGGTTCCACACCAACCAACTGTCAATCGTGCCGAAAGCCACATGACCTTGCTCTGCGAGTTCACGTAGACCTTGGGTGTGTTCTAATAACCAGACCAATTTCCCAGCACTAAAATAGGGGTCGATACGTAAACCGGTCTTTTTGTGAATGAGGTCATTGAGGTTTTGTTGAGTTAGTTGCCCACACCACTCGGTTGCACGGCGGTCTTGCCAGACAATTGCAGGAGCGAGCGGTTGACCTGTGCGTTTATCCCAAACCACAGTGGTTTCACGCTGATTGGTCAGGCCAATGGCTTTAATGTCTTTGGCGAGGATACGGGCAGAAGCGAGCGCTTGCTGTACGACGGCAATTTGGGTACTCCAAATTTCCTGAGCATCTTGCTCCACCCAACCCGAATGTGGGGTTTGAATATGGGTTTCCCGTTGAGCTGTAGCTTGAACTTGTCCATGTTCGTTAAAAATGATCGCACGACTTGAAGTCGTTCCTTGATCGAGTGCCAATAAATAGCTCATATATTTTTCTTTTGCGGTCTTGAAAAATAAAATATTAACGCAATTATGTAATTAAGCGCAGATCAATGTGTAATTGTTTCGAAATTGCATCGCAATTTTTTGCAGTTATGCTATGATGACGCTACTTTGGGGATGTTTCTGGCTTCGACGCTGGTGATGAAACTCATAGATGCATGTCGAGAGCGCATTTTCTCTCGTAAATCAAATTTGCATATTTTAGTCGCAAACGACGAAACTTACGCTCTAGCTGCCTAAGGGCAGCTTGTCCGCATCCCTGAATACTTGTGGTTAGGGGTCCCGACTGAAGCGAACGCACACAAGTCCGTATAAGATCAAGCCTTGGGGTCTTATACTAAATCTTAAAGGATCGCGATTTGTACCCTGTTCGTCGGGTCACAAAGAGCTAAATCAATAGACGATATCTAAGCATGTAGTATTCTCGAGCGTAGTGCTGGCGGACGCGGGTTCAACTCCCGCCATCTCCACCAAAATTCAATTCAGAGATGTTCGACTGAATGTAAAAAAGCCCTTAAATTCAATGTTTAAGGGCTTTTTTATTGGCTGTATTGTCCGATCCTGTCCTAAGCTGTGTGACCCAATTTTTGCCTTCTGCGGGTAATAATTGGGAAAATTTACCCAATTATTTTTAGTCTAGATAAAGGGTGAATACAGATGAAACTCACAGATACAGAATGCAGAAAAGCGCAACCACAAGATAAAAGATATCGTCTTTCGGATGAGAATGGGCTGTCGCTTCTGGTGATGCCGGCAGGGCAAAAATATTGGAATGTACGCTATACCGTTCATGGTGAGCGCAAGTCAGAGTCACTGGGTCCATATCCTGATATGAGCTTAAAGAAAGCAAGAGAGCTTGCCCTTGACCTGAAATACAAGCATTCTAAGTCAGTCTTATACGAAGACATCAAGCCATTTTTTAAAGAGGTGGCAGAAGATTGGTTTGATAATCAAAGAGAGACTTGGTCATCTAAACATATTAGTAATGTACGAGCTTCTTTGGACGAGCTTTACTGTACACTTGCAAATAAACGAATCAATCAGATTCAAGCACCTGAGATCTTGCAGGTTATTAAAAAAATTGAAGCTAGAGGTTCTACTGAAGTAGCTAAACGTACGCTATCTCGATGCGGTATGGTGATGAAATATGCCATAGCCCACGGCTACCGATATGACAATCCAGCCAGTGATTTGGTTTATGCGCTTAAGAATAAAAAAGTGAAGAATTTAGCGTCATTACCTGAAAGTGAAATGCCTGAATTTCTTAGAAGGATTAAAGCCTATCCAGCAGATGCTCAGACTCACCATGCAATCATTCTTGTTATGTTGACTGGCGTTCGAGTAAGTGAGTTGTTGCAAGCACGTTGGGAAGAATTTGATCTTGAAGAACGTAAGTGGGATATCCCTGCTGAGCGTATGAAGAACGGTTTACCCCATCGTGTACCTTTAACAGATATGATGATTGATGAGCTTCAGGCGCTACGTTTGACACACAACCAAGATCTATTATTCCCACACAGATTAAATAATAAAGAACCTATGCGTAGTGAATCAATTTTAGCTGTCATTAAGCGTTCTGGTTATACAGGTCGAATGACAACTCATGGGTTTAGATCTTTGTTTAGTACTGTGCTAAATGAATCAAATTTGTTTAATTCGGATGCAATTGAACGTCAGCTTGCCCATGTGCCACAGAACCGCATTCGTTCTGCATATAACCGAGCACAGTATTGGGATGAGCGTGTAAAGATTATGGAGTGGTATAGTGAAGTAGTTAATAAATGGACTACCGGTGGGTGTAATTAAACGTAATTGGTGTGATTCTATAAGTGCAAGACTTTATAGTGCTAGTTTTTGCCTAGTTTACAGGTTTCTGATTTTATTCTTGGTAATTTGGGGTATTAAAGATTTTCGATAATATTTGTTTTATCTAATCTATTAATACCCTTTAATAGATCTCTTTCATAAATCAAAAAACGATCTTCTTTTTGGTTAATATTTGCACTCCGGATTTCTTAGCATTCGTGCATAATCTGCGGATGAAATACATCGATTCAAACAAGCTTTCTGATCCTCA